>CAIKMY010000482.1 GCA_903828635.1 uncultured Acidobacteriota bacterium | reverse complement strand
TCGTGGTGCTGGTCTTGGCGGTGGTCATGACGAGCGTGAGCAGACGCTCAACCAGCTTCTGGTGGAGATGGATGGTTTCGAGTCGAACGACGGGGTGATCCTCGTTGCCTCGACCAACCGTCCGGATGTTCTCGATCCGGCACTGTTGAGGCCGGGGCGTTTTGATCGCCGGGTGATCGTCAATCGTCCCGATGTCCGGGGACGTGAGGGGATCCTTGCGGTCCACACGCGCAAGATTCCGCTTGATGGTGATGTTGATGTTTCAGTGATCGCGCGTGGGACTCCGGGTTTTACCGGTGCTGACCTTGCCAACCTCGTCAACGAGGCTGCGCTCAATGCCGCACGGTACAACAAGAAGGTTGTCTCGATGTATGATTTCGAGTGGGCCAAGGACAAGGTTCTGATGGGATCAGAGCGCCGCTCGGCAGTGATGTCTGACGAGGAGAAGAGGACAACGGCCTATCACGAGGCCGGTCATGCGATCGTCGGGCTCAAGGTGCCAAATGCGGATCCGGTGCACAAGGTGACGATCATCCCGCGCGGGATGGCGCTCGGGCTGACGCAGCAGTTGCCGGAAGGGGATCGCTACACGCATACCCTTGACTATATCGAGGGATCGATCGCGATTCTGATGGGAGGAAGGCTGGCTGAGGAGATATTCCTTGGCAAGATCACCACCGGAGCCTCCAACGACATCGAGCGGGCGACCGAGATGGCCCGGCGCATGGTCTGTGAATTCGGGATGTCGAAGCTTGGGCCGCTCACCTTTGGAAAGAAGGAGGAGCAGATCTTCCTTGGACGGGAGATTGCACAGCACCAGGATTACAGTGAGGAGACGGCAATCCGCATCGATCAGGAGGTCAAGCGCATCGTCATGGAGCAGTACGAGCGTGCGCGTCAGATCATCCTTGAGCATCGCGACGGTCTTGAGCGGCTTGCTCAGGAGTTGCTGACGCGGGAGACTCTCGATGCTGTACAGATCCGGCGAGTGGTTGCCGGTCTGCCGCTTGATAACAATGACTCCGCGCCGCCAGCTCCGGATACCGACAAGCCGGTTGACAAGGAGCCGCTGATCAAGACGATCCTTCCGCCGATTACCGGCAGCAATCCGGCGACGGCATAACGATTCAATTACCATACAGCCCGATGTTGGGTTGTAAGCATCTCCGGAAGTCGCCAGTCTCCCCGGTGAGGGGAAGCTGGCGACTTCGGATTATGTATGGTACCAGCCCGGATTATCCTTCATTGCAATACCTTTCAGTCAGAACTCGTCAAAATATCGGCTACTTTGGTGACCTCTTTGTGGTAGGGCTGCTGGTGGCCTCACTTGGGCCGACACTCTCGGCGCTGGCCACGCAGACGGGGTCGCCGCTGCGGAGCATCAGCTATCTTTTTATTGCCAGATCGATGGGCTTCATGCTTGGCTCCGCATGGTTCAGCCCGATGTATGATCGGGTAAAGGGGAATCTTTTCCTCTCTGCGGGGTTGGCAGGTTTTGGGCTGCTGCTCAGTGTGGTGCCGATGGTGGGGAACCTTTGGCTGTTGTTGCTGCTCTTTCTTTTGCAGGGATTGCTGGGAAGCATTGCCAATGTCGGGGGGAACACCCTGGTAGTCTGGTCGAATCGTGACCGGGTGGGCCCGCTGATCAGCGGATTGCATTTCATCTGGGGGATTGGTGCATCGCTTTCGCCGATACTGATGGCGCAGACGGTGGTGGCAACAGGTGGGATCAGGCTTGGTTACCTGCTGCTGGGGCTGCTGACGTTGCCGGTCATTTTCTGGTTGTTACCGGTTGCCAGTCCGGAGAATATCCCACACAAGGATGCGCCCGAGAGTGGTACGGCACCGGGTGGGTTGGTGGTGCTGATCGGGATCTTTCTGTTGCTCTACACCGGAGTTGAGGCGAGTATGGGCAACTGGATCTACACGTATGCACTGAGTACCGGGGCGATGAGTGCGACGGATGCCGCCTATCTCAATTCGCTCTACTGGGGGATGCTGACGCTGGGGCGTCTGGCCAACATACCACTGATGGCACGGGTGCGACCGCGGACAATTCTGATCGGCGCGCTGAGCGGGGCGCTGATGAGCATCATGATATTGGAGTATGCCGGGGATCGATTGGCGGGGTTATGGATTGGCGTGGCCGGTCTTGGGTATTCTTTTGCCTCGATCTTTCCGACGACGCTGGCTTTTGCCGAGCGGCGAATTTCGCTCAGTGGAAAGCTGACAGGCAGGTTCTTTGCGTGTGCCAGTGGCGGCTCGATGGCTCTGCCGTGGGTTATCGGCCAGTTCTATGAGTCACATGGGCCGCGGGTATTGATTCACGCGGTTCTCGCCGGCATCATTGCCGCGATAATCGTGTTTGGGCGCATGATGCGTTATCCGCGGCGGGTGGATCGGCAGCCTGGTGTCAGCGAGGGGCAGGGTTGACGGGCAGAGTTAGTTGTGAGAGGCAGGTTGGTAAAGATGGCGTTGCTTTCGCTGGATAATGTCAGCAAGAGTTTTGGGATCAAGCCGCTCTTCAGCGGGGTCAGCTTCGGGCTGGATGAGGGGGAGCGGATTGGTGTCATCGGGGCCAATGGGTCAGGGAAGAGTACACTGCTGCGAACGATCGCCGGCGAAGAGTTACCGGATACGGGGCGAGTAGTGCTGGCTGGCGGGCGGATGGTGGCGATGCTTTCGCAGGATCCGGCCTTCGATCCCGAGGACCGGGTGCTTGGCGCAGTCTTCAGCGGAGGTAATGGGGCACTACGTGCGAAGCTTGACCTGGTGCGTCGTTATGAGGACGCCTGCCGCGACCTTGCGGCGCAGAGTGGAAGCGGTGAGGGATTGTTGCGGCTCGTGGCCGATCTGTCGCACGAGATGGATCTGACCGATGCGTGGCAGCTTGAGGCCGGGGCGCGTGCGATGTTGACCGAACTGGGTATCGTCGACCTCTCGGCACGGATGGGGACGCTTTCGGGAGGCCAGCGAAAGCGAGTGGCACTGGCCCACAGCCTGCTGATCGAGCCGGATCTGCTGATTCTCGACGAGCCGACCAATCATCTCGATGCGGAGACGGTTGAGTGGCTGGAGCAGACGCTGGCCGGTTTCAGGGGGGCAGTGCTGCTGGTGACACACGATCGATATTTTCTTGATCGTGTGACCAACCGGATGATCGAGATCGACCGCGGCCGGGTTCAAAGTTATGCCGGCAATTATGCGCGTTACCTTGAGCAGAAGCATGAGCAGGAGGAGCGGCAGGCAGTCGAGGCACAGCGGCTGCGGCAGATGGCACGACGTGAGCTGGAGTGGCTGCGGCGTGGTGCGAAGGCACGGACTACCAAGGCGAAGGCGCGTATCGACCGGGCGGAGAGCCTGATTCAGCAGGCACGTCAGGCAACATCAGATATTGAAAATCGTCGAACGCTCGACCTGGTCTTCGAATCGAGCCGGCTTGGCGGTAAGATTCTCGCGCTGAGAAATGTGACCCACGGATATGGATATGGAAATGGGGATGGGGAGCGGATCCTCATTCGTGATTTCAGCTATCAGTTCAAGCGGGGTGATCGGATCGGGATTATTGGCCCGA
>CAIKMY010000481.1 GCA_903828635.1 uncultured Acidobacteriota bacterium | reverse complement strand
TGTGGCCCGATTGCCGTCAAAGAATCGCGGTGGCCGTCCTCGCAGGACGCCATAAAGAGTGGTCATCCGTTGCTGACCATCGAGCAGAAGTTTGACGACTCCGCTGGCCAACGCGCCATCCCCCCGGTGATTGGCTGACTTGGACTCGGTTGCCCAGACCAGCAGCCCTCCGACAGGGTGTTGACGATAGAGCGAATCAAAGAGGCTCCGCACTTGCTCACGGTTCCAGACATAGCCGCGCTGGAATTCAGGAAGTGCTATGTGGCCACTATCGATGTGATCGAGGATGGTGGAAATCTTCATTGGAATGATGTGTCAGCAGGTAAATGCTTCATTGCATTGATTGGAGCAGAACCATTTCGATGCAGTTGGGTTTGGAGAAGAGGCCTTTATCGACTCTTTGCTTCAGACGGGGGCGGTCATCAGCAGCGAGCATCAGCAGCGAGCATTCCGGGGGCAAAATCGGTAATCCGATCGATTGGCACGTCCCTGGCCGAATCCCGGGAGTATCACTCGGATCACTTTTTAATGATGAACTTCAAAGTAAATGAAGTCAACAAATTTCTCTCATGGAAATGTTTACGGGTGAATGGAGGGCCTGCCCTCCATTCACTTTACTGCCGGCTTCTTTGAAAGGCTCCAGCGCATGAACGGTTTCTCGGAGACGACGAAGAGGAGGGAAGAGATGACCAGCAGAATGGGGATGATGATCACTGCCTGGCGGATGAAGTCATCGCCGAAAGCCCGCGTCTGCGAAGTGAACCGCGCTGTCCTGACGAAGACCTGCGAGATGATCATGACGTGGTAAAGATAGATGGTGTAGCACATCCCGCCGATGATCACTACCCACCGCAACCGGATGAGCTGATTGGCGATGCGGCCGAGATAGAAGCCGACATAGAGCAGAGCGACGACCAGCGGCAGCAGAAAATAGAGGTGACCGAATTGCAGCAGGATCCAGAAGATGATCCCTCCGGCAACGAGGGTGACGGCGTCCCACTGCCAGCTCTTGGGTCGCGGGTTCTCGCTTTCCGGCAGGTAGAGTTCCGCCAGCAGGAAGCCTGCGAGGAAGTAGTGCATGAAGTTGAGCAGCGACATGCGCATCCACGGCGCAGCGTAAGGGTAGACGTAGAGTTGCGAGAAGAGACCGAAGGCGATGATGGCGAGAACGAGCGAGCCGAGTCTTAGTCGACGATCACGCAGGCGGAAGCCGCTCATCAGCAGTGGGACGAGCAGGTAGAACTGAATCTCGACTTCGAGTGACCAGGCAACGCCGTTGATTGCGCTCTCTCGTCCGTAGATGGGCCCGTGGAGATAGAAGGCACTGGCGACAAAGTTGGGCAGGAGATGGGCAATCTGGTGGCCGTCATAGAGCCTGACGGCGAGGTAGGCGATGAGTGCGATGATGTAGGGTGGTTCGATGCGGGTGACGCGGCGCAGGTAGTATGACCGGTAATCGGGAGGCGGCTGCCCGTGACGCGCCCGGCGGACAAAGGGGATCGCCAGAATGAAACCGCTGATGACGAAGAAGAGGTTGACGCCGAAATGGCCGCAGTAGGCAATCGGGATGAACGAGGACTGACGTGCGGCCTCGAACCACTCGGCAGTGGTGCGGACATCGGCCATCCGACCGCTCGCCGGCAGGTAGATCGAGACAAGATGGTGAATGACCACTGCGGCAATCGCCAGAAAGCGGAGACCATCGACCTCAGGGATGAGATCCCCGGTCGATGTCACGCGTGACAGCATCGTGGCGACGTGGCTGACAACCCGGTTAATCGTTCCGCTGGATCCTCCGGCCGGCATTACAGAATCACTCTTCATACAAAGATATCTTCCTGCGGTATGATGGGTATTGATTTTCGAACCGCGGTACTTTATCAATATCCGCACTTGCGCGCAAATTCAATGAGCGGAAGATAATGCATCGAGATAATGCATTAAGACAATGCACAAGGAGCAAGCCATGAGCGAGAGCATCAAATATAACCTTGACGAGAGTCAGATACCGAAATTCTGGTACAACCTGGTGGCGGACCTGCCGACACCGCCGCCGCCGGTACTCCATCCGGGGACGCATCAGCCGGTAGGACCGGCCGATCTGGAGCCGCTGTTTCCGATGTCGCTGATCATGCAGGAGGTCTCGACCGAGCGCGAGGTTGAGATCCCCGAGCCGGTTCGCGAGATCTACCGGCAGTGGCGCGTGACGCCTCTTTACCGTGCACGGCGTCTGGAGAAGGCGCTCGATACGCCGGCAAGAATCTACTACAAGTATGAGGGAGTCAGCCCGGCAGGGAGCCACAAGCCGAACACTGCGGTGGCACAGGCCTTTTACAACAAGCAGGCGGGAGTGAAGCGGATCGCGACCGAGACCGGGGCAGGGCAGTGGGGATCGTCACTGGCATTTGCCGGAGCCGTTTTCGGCATCGAGATCGAGGTCTTCATGGTGCGGGTCTCCTACAATCAGAAGCCTTACCGGCGGGCGATGATGGAGACATACGGTGCGCGGTGCGTCCCATCACCCTCGCGTGAGACGCTCTCCGGCCGTGCGATTCTCGACCAGAATCCGGATCATCCGGGAAGCCTTGGGATTGCCATCTCCGAGGCGGTCGAGGTGGCGGCGCAGCGTGATGATACCAAGTATGCACTGGGCTCGGTGCTCAACCACGTCCTGCTGCACCAGACGGTGATCGGGCAGGAGTCGATTGCACAGATGGAGGTGGCCGATGATTATCCCGACATCGTCGTCGGCTGCACCGGAGGTGGCTCCAACTTTGCCGGCATCGCTTTCCCCTTCATTGGTGCGCAACTGCGTGGCGGGAAGAATGTCAGGGTGATCGCCGTCGAGCCGGCCGCCTGCCCAAGCCTGACGCGCGGGCGCTATGCCTATGATTTCGGCGATACTGCCCACCTCACACCGCTGACGATGATGCATACCCTTGGTTCAACATTTACCCCGCCCGGCTTCCACGCCGGCGGGCTTCGTTACCATGGAATGGCTCCCCTTGTCAGCCACCTCAGGCAACTCGGCCTGATCGAGGCCCGTGCCTATCATCAGACCAAATGCTTCGAGGCCGGTGTCGCCTTCGCCCGTGCCGAGGGCATCATCCCAGCCCCCGAGGCCAATCACGCCGTCCGCGGCGCCATCGACGAAGCCATCCGCTGCCGCGAGGAGGGCGTCAGCCGCTCCATCCTCCTCAACCTCTGCGGTCATGGCCACCTCGATATGCAGGCCTATGCTGATTACGCTGCCGGCAGGCTCGTCGATCAGGAGTATGATGAGTCCGAACTCGCCATGGCACTCTCCGGCCTGCCAACCGTGTGATCGCGAGCTCACCTTACTATTATTCAGAATAAAGAGTCGAATGGCAGAGGGCCGGTCAGGTATTGACTGACCGGCCCTGCGGGTGAGATCAAATATCAGCCACCACTTCAGTTGCCGGTGACTGGCGGCGTTCAGGCGACTCCATTCTTTTTGAACCAGTCGAGCAGGAGTTTCCAGCCGTCCTCGGCCTGAGGCTTGCGGTAGCTTGGCCGATAGTCGGCGTGGAAGCCGTGAGGGGTATCGGGATAGAGTTTGATTTCGCTCGGCTTTTTATTATCCCTGAGAGCCTGCTGCATCTGTTCGACGGTATTGTTGGGGATGCCGCTGTCATTACCGCCATAGAGTCCGAGGACGGGGGCCTTGATATTGGCGACGAGGTCGAGCGGATTCTTCGGCTGGAGTTCAGTGGTCGCGCCGGTGAGGCGGCCATACCAGGCCACGCCGGCCTTGAGGTTGGGGTTGTGTGCGGCATAGAGCCAGACGATGCGGCCTCCCCAGCAGAATCCGGTGACTGCCAGTTTGTTGGTATTGCCGTTGTTCTTCTTCGCCCAGGCGACGGTGGCATCGAGATCGGCCATGACCTGGGCATCGGGGACCTTCGAGACTACCTTGGAGATGATCTCCCCCATCGGCAGCTTTGAAACATCGCCCTGGCGGGCATAGAGTTCGGCGGAGATTGCAAGGTAGCCAAGCTTGGCGAAGCGGCGGCAGATATCCTTGATATGTTCGTGGACGCCAAAGATCTCCTGGACGACAAGGACGACGGGGAGGTTGCGACCTTTGGCCGGCATGGCGCGATAAGCCGGGATTTCGCCATCCCTGGCGGGGATCTTTACTTCACCGGCGATGAGTCCGTTGGTGTCGGTGGTGATGGTTGTCTGCGACTGGATCGGCTCGACGGCGAAGGCAAAGCCGGCCGTCAGCGAGGTCACAACAAATGTGCGCCGCGTGACTTCGGGTAGTGGTGGAAGCAGGCCTTTCAGCTCATCGTGCAATGTATTCTGCATGGTCTCTCCTTATCATCTGGGAAGCGGTTCGGGCAGCGAGGCGATGGCATAGGCGAGCACGGCCATGACTGCTGCATTCTCCGCAAGGTGGCGCGGATCGACCTTGTCGAAGGTATCCGCCGGAGTATGGTGGTATTTGAAGTAGTGGCGATTGTCCTGAATCGGTGCAAAGCCGGGGACGCCACCGTTTTCGAGTGGCGAGATATCGGCACCGACCGAACCGGCGACCTGGCGAACCAGCCCGGCGCCGGATGATTGCAGGATGCGCGAGAGTGGTTGAACCATGGCGAGAGCGGCGGGGGTGACGTGCGCCGAGAATCCGGTTGGATGGCCGGCGCCAAGGTCGCTCTCGACCGCCGCGATGTGGTTGGCGAGGTCGTCCTTGTGGTTATCGAGGTAGGTGCGCCCGCCGCGCAGTCCGTTTTCTTCGTTCATGTAGGCGATGACGCGGATGGTTCGCTTCGGTTTGAGGCCGAGTTGTTTGCAGAGTTGCGCCGTCTGCATGGCGACGGCAACGCCGGCCGCATCGTCGAGTGCCCCGGTGCCGAGATCCCACGAATCAAGATGGCCGGAAACGATGATGACCTGTTCGGGGTGTTCGCTGCCGCGCAGATCGGCGATGACGTTATGACTGACGGCGTCGGGCAGCGTCTGCGGTGTCAGCACAAGGCGCAGGGTCACCTCGCCCTGGCGGGCAAGGTAGGCGATCAGCTCGGCATCCTCGGCGCTCAGCGCCGCAGCGGGGATCGGGTTAACGCCGGGTTGATAGCTGACGCTGCCGGTGTGTGGTTTGCGGAAAGCAGTGCTGCCGGCGGCACGATTGAGTGAGGCAACGGCACCGAGCTTTGCGGCCTCAATCGCCCCGCGGCTGCGATATTGCACCGACTGACCATAGGCATCGCTGCCGAATCCCTGATCCTGCAGCGCTTCGTCAAATCTGACATTGTAAACGACGATCTTCCCCTTGACGCCACTCTCACCGAGAGATTGCAACTGATCAAAGTTTTCGACGACGACCACCGGTGCGACCAGCCCCTGCGGCGGTGTGGCGACGCTCGATCCAAGCGCGGTGAGGACGATCTTCTGTGTCGTTCCCGGGGCCATCCCCGTGAACTTTGTCAGCTCGGCACGCTCCTCGCCGCGCACCCAGTGCGGAACCATCACCTTTTCAAGAGTCACCTCAAGGCCAAGGGCGCGCATCTGTTCGGCAACATAGCTGACGGCCTGCTCTGCCTGCGGGCTGCCGCTGAGTCGCGGCCCGATGTTGTTGCAGAGCCAGGCCACCTGCCGCAGGGCATAATCGCTCTTCAGCGCCGCGTCTTGCAGTTTCTTCAGCTCTTCGACCAGTTGCGGGGCATAGCGGTAGCTTGATTCGGCCAGGCCGCGTCGCTGGGCCTCGACCGACCAGCCGGTGGCCGGCAGCGAGAGCAGCCCGATTGCCAGAAAATGTGCCAGGTACCGCTTCATTTGACGAATCCTTTCGTGCGCAGCCAGTTTTCGAGCAGCTTCGGCCAGGTGCTGAGTACCGGGTTGTCCTTTGCCAACCCGACCCCGTGGCGGCCGGTCTCATAGATGTGGAATTCATAGGGCACTTTCGCCTTGCGCAGCGCGGCGGCAAAGAGCAGTCCGTTTTCGAGGGGTACTGCTTTGTCATCCTCGGTGAAGAAGATGAAGGTGGTCGGTGTCTGTGCGGTCACCTGCTTTTCGTTCGAGAGCAGCTCGACCAGCGCCGGATCGGGGGTATCTCCGAGGAGGTTGCGGCGGGAGCCGGCATGCGCGAAAGGATCGGTCAGCGTGATCACCGGATAGCAGAGAATGGCGACGTCGGGGCGACTGCTGACGCGCTCGATCGGGTCACTCGATTGGGGATTGCCCGCATCAAAATGGGTCGCCGCCGTCGATGCCAGATGGCCTCCTGCCGAGAAGCCCATGACGCCGATGCGTGCCGGATCGATCTTCCATTCACTCGCCCGTGATCGGGCGGTGCGGATTGCCCGCTGCACATCCTGGAGCATTGATGGATGGTGATACTTCGGCCCGAGGCGATATTTGAGCACGACGGCTGTCACTCCAAGCCCGTTGAGCCAGACGGCGATATCGTGCCCCTCGTGGGCCGCGAGGTTGCGATAACCTCCGCCCGGACAAACAACCACCGCTGCTCCCGTCGCTTTCTCAGCCGGGGCAGGGTAATACTGGATGCTCGGGGTGTCCTCCGGCAGGCTGCCCTGTGCTCCGGGGGCCCCCGCCGGCCAGAGAGGCATCGCCGGCGGCGGCGATTGCGCATAACCCACTCCGTAAAGCCCATTGATCGCCAGCAGCAGGACGCAGGCACTCCGGAAGATCACCGTCGATTTGATCATCATTCGTCTCCTCGCTGATATTCGGTTGGTCGAAACTCACCGTCGATTCGATGCTTTATAACGCTTTTGCCTGCCGGGAGCAAATATCAGCCGTCACCATCTGCCCATTTGCTGCCCATTGGCAGCTTATTTGCCGTGATGCCGGGGTGGTTTGTCGGTGAAGCGAACGATGCCCCAGTGTTCGGGACGGTGCATATCGATCACCCCCTGCGGCGACCAGACCCAGTTGTCTTCCTTTGTCCCGGCGACTTTGCGGTATTGGCCATTGACGATATCGAACTGCCATTCGACGCGTGAGAAGTTGATCCGCCACTGGTCGCCATCGCGTGGCGGTGAGGGCTGATGCGCGTATTGAGCGAGCCCTTTCCAGGGCAGGGCCATCTCGACCGACCAGCCGCGATCCCGGTCGCGGGGATCGTTGATCGTGCCATCGATTGCCACTGCCGTCTTCATCCCCTCCAGATCCCAGCCGTTACGCGCCGAGCCGCCATCGCGGTATGGCTTTGGCAGAAAGAGATCCCAGACAGTGTTGAGCGCGTTGATCTCGATTTCGTAATATTCGTTGCGATCACCATTCGGATCGATGAAGACCTCGAAATCATTGTCGTGAAAGATGACCGAATCGCGTTTGGTCAGCGTCGCGCTGACGTGTGGCTCCTCCATCTCCGCGGCAATGTAGAGATAGCGGTCATCCCAGAGCATCTTCACGCGAGTGGCAAACTGCGGGCGTGGCTTGCGATCACCCTCGATGTCGACGAAGAGGGCGGTAGTCGGTGCCTCGTTCCAGGCTGACTCTCGCAGTTGTCCGTCGATCTTCAGTCTCTCATCGATGCGGTGACAGAGATATTCATTCGGCAGTGCGAAGAGTAGCGAGAGAGGGAGAAAGATGAGCAGATGGATCATTGGTTTTTACTCAATTCGACAGCCTGCAACAGGATCCTGAAGTCGCTCTGCTGCTGCTGCGCATTGCGGACGGTGATGATCACTTGCGGGCTGGGGTGGTAGAGGGGGACGACGAGTCGGCCGTTCCAGCGGGCGATGCTGGCGGCATGCTCGCGGAGGGTAAGGTTGTGCGGGGCGATCGATCGCAGAGCATCGAGGGCGACGGCCCCGAGTGTGGCGATGACCGGAGGATCGATCAGTTCGATCTGACGGGCGAGAAACCCGGAGCAGTTGGCAATCTCGGCGCGCGTCGGTTTGTCATTGGCACCGCTCGGTTTGCGCGGGCTGCAGAGGACGGTGTTCGTGATGAAGATCCCGGCACGAGTCAATCCGATCGATTGGAGCAGCCTCTCGAAGGTCTCGCCTGACTTGTCGCCGTGAAAGGGGATGCGCGTCCGATCGGCGCCATTGCGGCCAGGGGCTTCGGCGATGAACATGATCTCTGGCCGGATTGAGCCATTGAGATGGCTGAGTACTGCCAGCCGGTCGCGCATGCGTTCGCACCTCATGCAGGCTGCCGCCTCGGCCGTCAGCTCTGCAAATAGTTCCTCCCTGGTCATATCTCCTGATCCTGAATGTTGATTGGGACTTACGCAAAAAGTGGCTCAAAGGTATCATCGTCGACGGGCAGAAGATTGACCAGATTGCCGTCACCACTCCATTTGACTATCTCAGGTGAAGAGGCACAAGCGAGCCTCATCAACCCGTTGGTCATCTGGTCTTCCGGTCTGGTACTCTTTGAGGCTGTCAGTCTGATGGGTCATTGCTTCGGTAGTCAAGCGGATTGCCGCTCTCCGGGGCTGAAGGCCGGCTGTCGATCATGGGCATAATATTATGAATACGAACAGGTTTTCGACCGGGCGCGAGTGGCTTCTCTTCTATCTTTGGCGCTACCGTGGCCAACTGACCGCGGGAACGCTTTTTGTGGTCGCTTCGGTCAGTTTTGGGGTGATGGTGCCAACGCTGGTCGGGCAGGCGATCGATGAATTGAGGCTGAGCGGGCTGAGCTATGGCAGGCTGGGGCGTTCGGTAGTCCTGATAGTCGGGACGAGTCTGATCAGCGGGCTCTTCCTCTTTCTGCAGCGGCGCATGCTGATCAACATGTCGCGCTACATCGAGTTCGACCTGCGGCAGGACTTTTACGGCCACCTGCAGCGGCTGCCGCTGGAGTTTTATCAGAACCGTCGAATTGGAGATCTGATGGCGCGGGCGACGAATGATCTCGGGGCGGTGCGCCAGATTGTCGGTCCGGCGATCATGTACAGCGAGCAGACGCTGATCAGGGTACTGATCATCCTGCCGCTGATGTTTCGGATCAGCGTTCGGCTGACGCTGGTGTTGCTGCTGACGATGCCGCTGCTCTCGCTGACGGTGCGATATTTCGGCGATCAGATACATGTGCGCTTCGAGAAGATTCAGGAGTTCTTCTCAGACATTACGGCACGGGCACAGGAGAACCTGACGGGGGTGCGGGTGATTCGCGCCTACAGTCGCGAGAAGGTCGAGCAGCAGGCGTTTGCCAAACTCAATCAACAGTATGTCGATCGTAACCTCAATCTGGTGAAGCTGTCGGCGGTCTTTTATCCGCTGATGCAGTTTCTGATCGGAGCGGGATTTGCTGTGATCCTGCTGGTCGGCGGGCGTGAGACGGCGGCGGGGCGGATGTCGATCGGTGACTTTACGGCATTCAATCTCTACCTTGAGCAGCTAATCTGGCCACTGATTGCCATGGGGTTTGTGACCAACCTGGTGCAGCGCGGCACGGCGAGTCTTAAGCGGATACAGGAGGTGATGGATGTCGAACCGGCGATTTCCGATGTGGGGGTGGTCGCCGGAGAAACAGCAGAGTTGAAGGGGCGTATCGAGTTTCACCATCTCTCGTTCAGGTACACCCCCGACGGGCCGCTGGTGCTTGACGATGTCGATCTGACGATCGAGCCGGGGCAGACGGTCGCCTTCATCGGCCGGACGGGATCGGGCAAGTCGACGCTGATCAGCCTCGTGCCACGGCTGATCGATGCCGAGCCGGGGATGGTGCTGATCGATGGTCGACCGATTCGCGAGATCCCGCTGGCCGCGCTGCGTGGTGGGATCGGTTTTGTCCAGCAGGAGACCTTTCTTTTCAGCGACACGCTGGAGGCGAACATCGCCTTTGGTCGTGAGACTGCCAGTCGCGAAGAGGTCGAAGAGGTGGCTGAGATTGCCGGCCTCGCTGATGACATTCGTGATTTCCCGCAGCATTACGAAACGGTGCTTGGAGAGCGGGGCATCACGCTCTCGGGTGGTCAGAAACAGCGCACGGCCATTGCGCGCGCGGTGCTGCGCCATCCAAAGATTCTGATTCTCGACGATGCGCTTTCAGCCGTTGACACCTACACCGAGGAGAAGATCCTCTCACAGTTGCGCGGCGTCATGCGTGAGCGCACCACGCTGCTGGTGGCGCACCGCATCTCGACCGTGCAGCATGCCGATCTGATCTGCGTGCTTGACCACGGGCGCATCGTCGAGCGCGGCACCCACGCCGAGCTCATCGCGCTCAATGGAATCTACACCGACCTCAGCGAGCGGCAGATGCTCGAAGCGGAGCTTGCGGCTATCTGACAGTTCCGGGAAAGAGATTATGGCAGGCGCGAATCATCACGAAGAAGAGCAACTTGGCACGGTGCAGGAGTCGAAGGTCGCACGGCGACTGATCGGGTATCTGCACCCCTATCGCAGTATGGCCATTGCCGCCCTGCTGCTGACCTTTGGTCTCAACCTTGTCGGGCAGATGGGACCACTGCTGACAAAATGGGCGATTGACGACTATGTCGCGCCGGCGGCGAGCGGCTCCATATCACAGCAGGTGGCGGCTGACGGGGTCATGCACCTCGGGCTGCTCTACCTTGCCTCGCTGCTGGCCGTGCTGGCGGTGAGCTATTTCCAGACGCTGCTGCTCAACACCATCGGCCAGCGGGTGATGTATGACCTCCGTCAGCAGCTCTTTGCGAGGTTGCAGGCGATCGACATCTCCTATTATGACCGCAACCCGGTCGGGAGGTTGATCACGCGGCTGACGACCGATGTCGACTCGCTCAACGAACTCTTCACCTCGGGACTGGTCGAGGTGCTGGGAGACCTCATTCTCGTCATCGGGGCGCTGGCGCTGATGTTCTGGTTCAACTGGAAGCTGGCACTCGTTTCACTGCTGGTAGTGCCGCTGCTGATTCTGGCGACGATGTGGTTTCGCAAGGGGGCACAGGAGGGATTCCGACAGGTGCGCTCGAAGATTGCCCGACTCAATGCCTTCACGCAGGAGCATCTCTCGGGTGCTCAGGTAGTGCAGCTATTCAATCGCGAGCGGCGCGCATTTGCGCAGTTCACCGAGATCAACGATGCGCACAAGCAGGCCAATCTCGATACGATCTTTTATTACGCCGTCTTCTATCCGCTGGTCAATCTGATCTCCTCGATTGGTATCGCGGCGATTGTCTGGTATGGTGGCAGCCAGGTGATTCGCGAAGCCATGACGGTCGGGACTCTCGTTGCCTTTCTGCAGTATACACAGCGGCTTTGGATGCCGATTCAGAATATCAGCGACAAATATAATCTGTTGCAGGCAGCGGTCGTCGCCAGCGAGCGCATCTTTCGGCTGCTCGACTCGCCGATTGCCATCGAGTCACCAGCAGTGCCACAGTTGCCGGAGACTGGCGCGCGCGTCCGTGGTCGCATCGAGTTCCGCAATGTCTGGTTCGCTTACCAGGGTGAAGAGTGGGTGTTGCGTGATGCCTCATTCACCGTCGAGCCCGGCCAGTCGATTGCCCTTGTCGGGCATACTGGTTCCGGCAAGACGACGATCACCAACCTGCTCATGCGTTTTTATGACATCCAGCGCGGAGAGATTCTGCTCGATGGCGTCGATATTCGCCACTGGGATCTCCACCGTCTGCGCGAAAACTTCGCCGTCGTGCTTCAGGATGTCTTCCTCTTTTCCGGTGATATCTCCGGCAATATCAGGCTGGGAAACGAGTCGATCTCTGATGAGCGCGTCGAATGGGCAGCCCGCGAGGTTCACGCCGCCGGCTTCATCGGGAAGCTGCCTGATCGATACCAAACCCGCGTCCGTGAGCGTGGTGCCGGATTTTCCGTAGGTCAGAAGCAGCTCATCTCGTTTGCCCGCGCCCTCGCTTTCGATCCACGAATCCTCATCCTTGACGAGGCGACATCGAGCATCGATACCGAGACCGAGCAGCTCATTCAGCAGGCGATCGACCGCGTCATGTCCGAGCGCACCTCAATCATCGTCGCGCACCGTTTGTCGACAATTCAGCGTGTTGACCGCATCATCGTCCTGCATAAGGGCGTGATCCGCGAGCAGGGAACTCATCAGGAACTGCTCGCCCATCGCGGGCTCTATTACCGGCTTTATCGATTGCAGTTCAGTGAGCGTGATTGAGCAGGCAGGGAGTGGGCAATTACATCCGCAGGCTTTCACCGACCGGCTGGCCGGGCTTTCAGGCTCAGGTTGCGTAACTGCAATCATTGCCCAGTGCAGCCTGGCGCAGTTCAGCGAATGATTCAACGATCAGTTGGCGCATGATCGCGACGTCGGGCATTGCCCGGGCATCGGCACCCAGCCCGATGAAGAGTCCCTGATCGTAGCTCATGACTGCGACGCCAAACCCAATGGCGTAGGCGATTGGCACGTAGGGATACGTGGCCACCAGTCGCCGACCGGCGGCATAGAGTGGGATCTGCGGCCCCGGGACGTTGGTGGCAATAAGGTTGAATGGCGGGATCGGCGTCGACATTAGTGCGCCGAAAGCTGATTGGAGCGGCGCGGGGATTGTGCCATACATCGAGAGCAGCAGATTGATCGCTTCGGCCATGTGCCCCGCTTTCATGATAGTGGTCTGTCGGTTGATCTGGTGGAAGAGCCCGACAGGATCACCGGCATCGAGTGGGATTTCGACCGGCAGCAGCGAGATGGCATTCCCGAGTTTGCCGCGATGATCCTCCTGCCTGAGATTGACCGGAGCCATGACGCGCACACGCCGTCCGGTGATCGGTTGGCCATGCAGCACCGCATAGCGGGAGACCGCGCGTCCGATGACCGTCAGCACTACATCGTTGACCGATCCGTGGAGCGCCGACCGCATCGCGCGCGCCTCCGCAAAGGGCAGCCGCAGCCAGATGAAGCGTCGCTCTCCGCTCAGCGGGCCGTTGAATGGCAGCAGGCTGACCGGAGTCAGCAGGGGCGGGATCTCTCCACCCAGGGCCAGCATTGCGCCACGCGACTGTGGATCGAGCAGCCCTTTCAGCATTGTCAGCAGGCCGTGCTGCAGGTCGATTGCGCGTTCAACTACCTCTTCCAGCCCGCCGATCACGGCCTCGAAAACTCTCTGTCCGGGGTCGGTCTCAGCTTTGTCAGGTTGATTAAATTGTTGTGGCGCCGCCGCCGTACTCTCACGAGTCAGATCGAAGAGGATCTTCATCAGATCGACACCGGCAACACCATCGACCAGGCAGTGATGGACTCGCGTGATGAAGGCCGTCCGCCCTCCTGTCAGCCCTTGTACTACTCGCAGATCCCAGAGTGGCTTCGTGCGATCGAGCATTTCTCCAAGCAATCGGCCCGCCAGGGCGCTCAACCCCTCCTCGCTGCCGGCCTCGTTGTCGAGAGGCTCCAGCCGCTCCTCAAAGATATGGTTGCGGACATCGAAGCCGGGATCGAACTCCCATTGCGGATGGGCAAGGTTGAATGATTCGGCAATCAGGCGCTGCCGGTAACGCGGGACATAATCAATCCGCGAAGCGATCAGCCGGATGACCTCTTCAAGCGCGATCTCGCCATCGAAGATGCTCACCAGACCGATGTGCAGCGGCCACTCCTTCCTTTCGTGATAAAGAAAGAATGAATCGAGCGATGAGAGTCTTGAAATCTCAGTCATAATTGAATTCCCGTTGGTCGCGGAGCGGAGCTACATAGAAACAGCCGACATCGGAACAGGCAACATTGGAATATGTCCCTGATTCGCGGCGATTCCAGTGTGCAGTGTCCCAATGTTGCCCGTTCCGATTTAGTCGGTCAGTCCCGTGAGGTCGATCGACATGACTATCAGGTCATGCGTCACCCCGCGACGATCGATGACATAGTCGGCAAGCAGCGCCTCGGCATGAAAACCGAGTCCCTCGAAGACGCGCATCGCTCCCCGCTGATCGGCCGCCATTCGCGCGATGATCTTCAGCAGCCCCATGCGCCGGGCGATCACATAGACCTCCTGCGCCAGCAATTGACCCAGTCCCAGCCCGCGAAACTCGCGTCCGACCAGCAATTGCAACTCGCCAAGGTGGCGCGTCCAGAGCAGCGCGTTGTGATTGAGCGAGCCATGCCCGACCACCTGCCCGTCAAGCTCGGCAAGCACCGTCACCGTGCGACCGCTTGCAATACTTCGCCCCCACGCCTCTGCCGCCTCTTCCTTTGTCAGATCGATTGCCAGGAAGAGCAGATCCTCTTCCGGCAGCGACCTGACAAAGCCGAGCAGCGTTTGTGGCTCGTCTGCCCGCATCAGCCGCAGATCGATCCGTTTGTCGCGCAGTTGCAGACTGCGCGGGTAACCGTGCACTGCTTCAAATTGATTCGATCGGTTCTCGCTCATGATCACCTCTCCTCTCTGCTGACCAATATACTTCATACCGAGCCCGAATGGCGGATATCTCTGCTTCGCTGACATCGGGAGACACAGAGCACTCTTCATTAACGCCGCGGCAAAATCAGAGATAGCGTTTGACGAGACTGACTGGCTTGTGTATTATTTCCTTTCGTTTTGAGGGGGGGCAGGTGACGATTACTGCCATTGCCCTCCGCTTGAGATCTCGGGTCGATTTAACCGGTTACCTCTGACAACCTCAATCCGGAATCGCCCTGAACTCGAGGCCGACTTAGCTCAGCTGGTAGAGCGACTGATTCGTAATCAGTAGGTCGCCGGTTCAAGTCCGGCAGTCGGCTCCAGGATTCCAGTTCTGACACGCAGTGCCCATCTCAATCGGGCCCCTTGATCAGCTACAAGCCCCTAATAAAATATATAGCGTGAACCGGCTTTACTATTTCTCCGGATTATTCCGGAAAGGCCGGAACTGCAGTAACTGGTATTGACAGATACTCGGCACACACCGTCATTAGTTACAAATATAAAAGAGACCGAAACGAACAATTGCGTCGGTGCATCAAACGGGATTCGTGCACTTCGCCTGATCGATCAGGCAAAGAGAATCAAGGAGTGAAACTGATATGTCCAAGTTGCGGGACAGGAGTGATGTGTTGAGTGAAAGATTGTTGGGTTATTTACGAGACGGGCAAAAAGGGTGGCGACAAATTCTCTTCAGCGGGCGGCTGGCAATGCTGCTGCTGGTGCTGATGATTATGACAGGGACGCAGCTGATCGGGTCGGTGACGGGAGAACATCTGGCGGGACTGATCAGGATTGGCGCGCCGGCAGCATCGCGCCAGATGGCTGTTGACAATATGGCTGTTGACACTATGGCTGTTGACACTATGGCTGTTGACACTGACCTGGTGGAGGCGAAGACGCGGCGGGTAGCAAGCCAGTCCCGGGGTGGAAATGGCGCGGTGAGTGACGATCTGCAACTGACCGGACAGACGTGTACGCTTAATTGTGGAGCAACCGTTCCGGCAACGGGATCGGCCAATGCGCCATTACAGTTTCAGGCAACGGTCGATGCCACCGGCTGTACGACTCAGCCGTCCTTTGCCTGGAATTTTGGCGATGGAACGGCCGGGTCGACGCAGCAGAATGTGACGCGAGCCTATACTGCACCGGGAACCTATCAATGGTCACTAACGACGACGATCACTGACGGCTCAACAACTGCTGCGACGGTGGCCGGTGGTTACGGCGAAGGCAATCAGGCGAAGGATGCCGCGATGGGGACTCCGACGGTGATTACTCGTGATCCGCAGGGAAGAGGCCTGTACGTCGTTGACAGTTTCAATGAAGGGCTCTTCGTGCGTTTCATCAACACCGGCACCAGCACTGTGACGATTGCCGGAGTATCAATTTCTCCGGGAGTGATTCGGGCAGTGGCCGGTGGAGGAACAGACCTCAGTGACGACACACCGGCACTTGGAGCCGATCTGGCGATCCCCACCGGTCTGGCGACCAGCGCCAATGGGAATCTGCTCTACATTCTCAATCGCATTGATGGTGTAGTCAGAGTAATCAATGTCTCGGCGGCGTCCGTGACGATTGGCGGCAACCCGTTGGCGGTGGGACGGATTCGGACGGTCGCCTCTGGTCTCAATCAGGGAGTCAATGGTCTGGCGGTCCACCCGGCCACGGGGATCATCTATTTTGCGGATGCGACGCCAAACGTCAATCGTGTCTATCAGGTTGACAGCGCCGGATTGGTCACTCCGGTGGCAGGGGCAGGTGGCAGTTCAGCGGTGACGGATCCATTCACACCGGGGGCGGCATTGTCAGTCAAGCTGCTCTTTCCACGTGCGGTCGAGATCGACGCTGCTGGCAACCTCCTGATTGCCGATACCAGCCACGGTCGTGTGATCCGCGTTGACGCGGCAGGCAATGCCACTCTTGTACATCAGTATGCCATTGATCCGCAGAATCCGAATCCCTATGCCTCCGGGCTGGCGGTCTTTGGTGGCAGTGTTTTTGCGGCAAATGGCAATCGTCAGACAATTCTGCGGCTGGATGGCGTCAATACATCAGTAGCTGTAGCGGGTCAGCCGGGAAGCTCGTGTGATTACACCGGCACTAACTGTGGTGACGGAGGGCCGGGAACGGCTGCCGGGCTTTACATGCTCAATTCCACGGCCGATGTGCCACTGGCCAGCATCGAGGCAGACGCGAGTGGTCTTTTCATTGCCGATCAGGGGGCGATCAGGAAGGGGCGCATCCGCTATCTCAATCTCAGCGGGACAACGGTGACGATTGCCGGGGTGAGCATCGCGGCCGGGGCAATTGCCACGATTTCCGGTAGCGGTCTCGATTATCCCTATGATGGTGGTCTGGCAACCAGTTCATCGATTTCGTCACCAGTTGGGGTCGCGGTGGATGGCAACGGTAACCTCTGGATTTCCGACACGCTGGTGTCACTGCTGAGGTTTGTCAATCGTGGATCGTCTCCGGTGACATTATTCCCCGGGACGGCCTCGGCGCAGACGGTCAATCCGGGAGTGATTATCACCGTCAACCGCGATCGCAACAACGGCCAGGCCAATGGTCAGGTGGTTGGAGCGGGCTTTGTCGATCCACAGGGGCTCTTCATGACTGACAGGGGGCTCTATATCGTCGATTCACGTGGCGGTCCGTCAGTACCACCGCAGACGGCGACGGCGCGCCGTTCGGGATATATCAGGTTTATCAACACCAGTTCGTCGAGTGTGACCTTCTATTCGGGCACAGCCAATCAGGTAGTGATCGAGCCCGGAGCGATCGGAAGGATCATTGGCGGCGGGGATGGGGCGAAGGGAGACGGAGGGCCGGCGCTGAGCGCGTTGCTGATTGGTCCCTCCGATATTGCAGTTGCCCCCAACGGCATCATCTACGTTGCCGATGTTGGTCAGAAATCGGTGAGGAGAGTCGATCCGGCGACAGGGGTGATCACCAGCCTCTCTCTGCCCTCGGCGCAGTATACCGGGCTCGGGATGGACTCAAATGGTCGTCTCTACATTGCCAATTATGACGGTGGAACGGTGCTGCGGGAGACGACACCCGGGAGTGGCAGCTTTGCGACAATGGCGAGCGGCCTGACCAGGGCACGAGATGTGGCGGTTGACAGCGCGGGAACGGCTTACGTGACCGTCTCACCGGCGGCAAGGGCCTCCGGGAATCATCAGATCGTGCAGATCTCCCCGACTGGCACTGCCACGGTGCTCGCCGGTGGTAATCCCGGATTCAGTGGCGATGGCGGGCCGGGGACAGCGGCACGTATCAGGATCTCGCCATCGGAGTTGATCGTCGGCTCCGGGACAACCAACCAGTTACCTCAAACTGTCAATATCGTCGTCGGCCAGAATGGGGAGCTGATCTTTACTGACAGCAACAACAATAGAATTCGCCGACTTGGGCAGAGTTCGACAGTTTGTCAGAAGACCGGGACAGTGACGATCACGGCGGCGACGGTAGCTCCGGTGGTCAGTTCGATCTCGCCGGAGACGGCCGTGCAGAACAGTACCGGCTTGACGCTGACGGTTAATGGCAGCAATTTCACCCCGACCTCAGTGGTGCAGTGGGCGGGTCAGAATCGGACGACGACTTTCGTTGGCTCCGCGACGCTGACGGCAGCGATTCCGGCCAGCGATCTGACTTCCGCCGGAGTATTCAACATTACTGTTGCCGCATCCGCGACCAGCGGGCCGGTCTCCAACAGTGTTGGTTTGACAATCATCCCACCCAACCCAATCCCGCAATTAACGGCACTCAGCCCGAGCAGTGTGACCGAGAAGGGATCTGGTTTTGTGCTGACTCTCAGCGGAAGCGGTTTCATCAGCGGATCAACCGTGAGGTGGAGCGGCCTGGATCGGCCGACGACCTTCGTCAGTGCTGCTCAATTGACGGCTCAGATTCCGGCGACCGATCTGGCCGCTGCCGGAACAGTGCCGGTCACGGTCTTTAATCCGCTTCCGGGTGGCGGAGTCTCAAATACGCTCAACCTGACGATTGCGGCGGCTCCAAATCCGGCACCGACGCTGAGCGGAGTCAGCCCGGCGACGGTGACGGCCGGTGGGGCAGCCTTGACGCTGGCGGTGAGCGGTGCCAATTTCACCCCCGGGTCAAAGGTCAACTGGAACGGGCAGGAGCGGCCGACGACGTTTGTCGGCGTGACGCAACTGACAGCGGCAATC
>CAIKMY010000480.1 GCA_903828635.1 uncultured Acidobacteriota bacterium | reverse complement strand
TCCAAATTCTCTATTATCAATTCTCAATTATCAATTATCAATTCCCAATTCTCAATTCCCAATTCTCAATTCTCAATTCTCAATTCTCACTTCCCAATTCTCAATTCTCAATTCTCAATTCTCAATTCCCATGGGTTATAATCACCCGGTCGTGTTGTTGAGGCTCCGTCATCCATATTAAAATCAGGATTAACATCATACTTCTACTTTGTAAAATCGGGATTTTATGCCACGAATTGGAATTGAACTCAACAATGTCTGCAACCTCGACTGTACCCACTGTTTCCGGAGCATCTATCGCGGCGGAGCAGAGAACAATCATGATCTTTTCCTGCCGCCGGAGCTGCTGGAAAAGATTCTGACCGAGGCGCAGGCGCTGGGATATCATCATGTTGCGATTACGGGAGGGGAGCCGCCAATGCATCCACGCTTTGGCGAGTGCCTCGACATCATTGCGCGACTGGGATACACCTATCATTTTCTGACCAACGCGCGCAATTTTGGCAAGACGCTGAAGGCGGTCAGCGAGCCGGCGCGACGGGCAAAGCTCGCCGGCATCTCCTTCAGCCTTGACGGTGCGACCGAGGCCACCCACGACGGCATTCGCGGGAAGGGCTCCTATCGGGAAGTGGTTACTGCAATTGCCACCTGCCAGGCAGTTGGCATCGAGGCCTCAATCATCTCGACCATCAACAAGGCCAATCGTCACGAGATCGATCAGCTGGCGCTGCTTGGCGCCCACCTCAAGGTCAGGCGCCAGATCTTCAGTCACCAGAACCCGACTGAGCATAATGTTGGCGAGGATCTCGTCCTGCCCCTGACCGAATGGCGCGCGGTTGAACGTGATGTCGCCCGCGTCATGACCGGCTTTCGGCACGATATCTCCATGGCCGTCGGTTTTTATACCGAATATTTCCTGCCACGGTGCGCCCCGCTGGCACTCGATGATCTCAATATCGATTATCGCGGCCGGCTGACTCTCTGTTGCCAGTTGTCGAATTACCGCGATGCCAAAGGTGATGGTGAGGATGTCGTTGGCGATCTCCGCAGGATCAGTCTGCCGGAGGCACTTGGCAACCTCCTTGGGCTGGTCAGAAAAGTGCACGGAGAACGGCTCGCCATGGCTGCCGACCCGCAGCAGCGCGAGAAACTCCACTACCCCTGCCTTGTCTGCGTCGAGCGCTTTCAGAAGACCAGCAAGGAGCCGATGCTCGTTCAACTGACCCGCTGACTCATCTCGCCGTCACTGTCACGGGGACGGCGAGAAGCTTCGCTGATGGGTTGTCGGTCTCGATCGTGATCAGCCCGTCCAGCCTCCCTGATGGCGGATTTTCCGTAAAGCTGACGCGAATATTGAAGATACCCGGCCCCGCCTCTTCAACCGTGGCTTGCAGAAAGCCAAGACTTGCCTTTGCCGATGTTACCCTGATACCCGAAGACGGATCAAAGCTGATCCTCACTATTTCGTGGCGTGAGGTGATCCCGGTTCCATTGCTCGCCACCGAAGTGTTCTCAAAATTGAGGCTCGTCGGCACGATCGAGATTGCCGGCCTGACCTCGACCTCAAGCTCAAGCACCAGCTCCGGCGTTTTGGCACTGTCCGTGGCCATCGTCACCGTCTGTCGATGGAGCCCGACCGGCAGGCCCGCCTCGCTCGTGAACTGTACCGCATAGCGCTTGCCGACCATCAGCGGTGTCACCTTCACCACAAATGCTGTTGCTGAATTGCGAATCGCACCAATGCGGATAGTTTCGCTCGAACGATTCCCGATTGTGATCAGGCCGGCAGTGCTCGACCCCTGAACCGCCTCGCCACGCCACTTTCGTGATGGAGCAATGTAGAACGGGCCGATCTGCTTGTCGGCTGAACTGATGTCGTCGATGATCATCAGCTTCATCACCAGCGTGAACTTTGAGTGTGCCGGGTCGTTGGTCTCCACCTCGGCTGTCTTTGTCAGCAATCCGGCGTAGTTATTCGTGTGGATCGTCAGTTTGATGCTCCCCTCCCGACCGGGAGGGACGACTTTGGTGAAGTCGCTTGCTGTGCACCCTCAACTTGGCGCCACTTTTTTGATCACCAGATCTGCGTCGCCTTCATTCTTAAAGGTGAAATTGTAGTCTGCTCCCGCACTCTTCTTCACCTCGCCAAGGTCGAGTTCGGTCGTCGCCATGGCTATCCTGGGCACTCCCTGAAAGAGTCCGACCAGCAGTATCATCAGGCTCATCAGCATGTCGATGGCGTCCTTTCGATGAGATTTCGATGTGATGACATCGATGATCATCAACTTAGCGCAATGATCTCAATTATCTGCCTCGTTTTGTGCCGGATTCTGCTCCGCCCGCCAGCTGATCTGCAAGAAACTCGATCTGCAGCCTTGGTGTCCCGAGAGAGGTCTTCAGGGCCAGATCCGTCCGGGCGATCAGTTCAATTCCGTGAAGCAACCGTGAAGTCTCGAAGCGCCGCGCCTTTTCGTTGAGATAGGTCACTGCGTATGGCGAGAGCCCGACCGCCTGGGCGATCTCTGAATTGGGCACATTCCGGCTCATCAGATCTCTGGCGATCAACATCCTCCGGTAGTTGCTGGCAATTGCTCCAAGGATCATCAGCGACAGCGACTGCGGGGATTCGCTGGTGTTGGTGTAGATTCGGTCGAGCAATGTCAGGGCTCGGCGACGATCGCCGGCAATGATCGCGTCAGTCAGCTCGAAATTGGAGTGCTCGCGGGAATGTCGCACCATCTCATCGATCTCCCGCCGGGTGATTACTCGCTTTCCGTCGCCGCCACCAACATAGTTTATCAGTTTGTCCAGCTCACCCGCCAGCCGGATCAGATTGACTCCGACCATGGCCACGAGGTGCGTCGCCGCTGTCGAGTCGATCTGACAGTTGTTCCGCGCGACATAATCCCTGATCCACTGTGCCGTCTCCCGATCGTCGAGTGGCGCAAACGTCACCACTTCACAGCTCTTTCTGAGAATGGTCGCGATGTTGCGCCGATTGTCCATCCCTTCGGTGACGAAGACCAGCACCGTGGTCTCCGCCGGCTCCCGTACATATCCCTTCAATTGCTCGATCTGTGATTCGTCCGAGATTGCCTCAAACCCGCTAACCACGACCATGCGCCGCGACGACATCATCGGATACTGTCGCGCCTGTCCAAGGGCCTCATCGAGATTTCCCTGCGCGACCGGGATCTCCACATAGTTGAAGTCAATCACTCCGGCATCGAGCGCCGCCACCTTCAGACTCTCCAACGCCTGACGCCGCAGGTAATGCTCGCTCCCTTCCAGCAGGTAGAGAGGGGCGATCCGCCCCTCTCGCAGCCTGCGGTAAAAATCTGATTGTGTCTTTTGCGCGTCTGGCGCCGTCTTCTTCATTGTCAGCCGCAACTCATTGATGATCAGAATCCCTCAAGCAGCGTCGTCATCAGTGATCGCGCAAAGTCACGCGCCAGCCGCTCGACTGCCGGCCCTTCCTCGGTGAAGAAGGTCTGCGGATCTCCCGAAATCTCGTACTCACTGCGAAAAATGTAGTTCGGGTTATCGTAAATTACCTTGTTCCGTGTCTGATCCCGGATGGTCAGCCCGATTGTCACCGTTACCTCAAACAGCCGTGCCCTCCCGAAATCGTCAAGCAGCGTCGGCCGCAGATTGAAGCTTCTGATCGTCCCGCGCATCACCGCATCCGCGCCCTCCTCTGTCGAGATGACATTGAATGACCTCGACCGACGCAGAATCTCGTCAATGACCGCTCCCGTAAAGCGCTGCTCCACCTTGAAACGCAGGCTCGGATTCTGGAATGGCGGCACGCCGATCGTCCGGATATGACCGGGCAGCCAGCCTCCCGCGCCATCCCCGCTACGCCCCACCGGCCGGTAACACTCTGTGAAACCACAGGCCATCAGCACGATCATCATCCCTGCCGCTACTCTGGTTAACCGACTCATTGCTACCTCTCCTCTCCATCCCCTCGTCCCTTTCCCCCATCAGAGCGCAGATCATAGCAGAGGCCATTGACTCAACGTAAGCCCCAATTTCACCAATCCAATCAGGCAGCCTCTACAAACGGAGTATGACATTACAGCACCGCTCTTGAGCAACAGGGAAGTGATTGCTAATATGGGGAGCGTTTTGATCAGAAGATCATATTCCATAGAAAGGTAGCGCAATCATGGCTTTACGTATTGGGGAGATCGTGCCCGATTTTACGGCGGAGACGACCGACGGGGTTATCAATTTTCACGAGTGGATTGGAGATTCGTGGGCGATTCTCTTCTCGCATCCGAAGGATTTCACGCCGGTCTGCACGACCGAGCTTGGTTATATGGCAAAGATCAAGCCGGAGTTTGACCAGAGGGGAGTCAAAGCTCGGCGTTTGCCAGGAGCCGCAATTGTTATATGTGTATTCTACCTTCT
>CAIKMY010000479.1 GCA_903828635.1 uncultured Acidobacteriota bacterium | reverse complement strand
GTGCCCGCGGCGTCGAGGGCAGCTTGAAGGATACTCGCCGACCATCCGCCGTGAAGGCGGTCACGTCCGTGAATGTCCCCCCGGTGTCGACCCCGATCCTGATCCCGGGCCCGCTCTCTCTGCTTCCCTTCCCGCTGCCCATTCTTTTCATGACGATTTCCGCCACTCTCCCGTCCGGATAAAATAATATGAAACCTATCCAATGAGCCGGCGTTTAGCCCACCTGAGATCACGTGATGCGCTCGCCGCGAAAGTTGAGCTCACTGGGAAATTTTCGACGAGCGCATTACGTTGTATCTGTTTTTCTCCCACCCTGATTCATGACGTGCCCGATACGTGTCCCATTAATAGATTCCCCATCAATAGATGCCATAGATGCCATAGATGCCAAATCAAACGAACGCCCAATCAAGTGACAAGGTGCCGGATGAACAATCTTTTTTCAAGTCTGTTGGCAGTCGGTCTGATGATCTCCGTGGCCGGACCGGCGGATGCCGGTAAAACGTGCGCCAATAATCAGCAGAAAGCCGGCTTTGCTACCCCCCCGGTGAAAGTACATCTGCGCCTGGCCACGCCACAAGAGAACCACCAACCGACAGCCAATCTGCCCAAAAAGGCCGAGGCACTGGCTGTGGCGACGCTGCGAAGCATTTCGCCGGAAGACGAGACAATCCGCGGAGACATATTTCTGCGCCTGACCGCTGATGGCGGAAAACCGGCACGGACACTCCGCCATGAGGTCACTCTGCAATGGGTCAGGGGAACTGCCTGTCCGACGCTGCGGTTGCAGGTTCCGCTGATCAAGGGTAGCCTGATTGATGAGAGTGCTCCGGAAGCCCCCCGGGAGATGGTCATCATCCAGCCATTTGTCATCAGAGTTGAAGAAACGGCTGAAAATCTCTCCCAGATGCTCTGCAGCTGGACCCGGCAGATCAACGCCGGTCGCCCCCGCCGCGGTGTCATTTCGGCGATCAATCGTGCGCTCGATCCGCGGTAATGATCTTTTTGCCGGGCCGTTTGTGCGGTTCTTTTTAGTGGCCCCATTTGAAATTCAGGCGCTAAATACGTAATCTGTTTTTCTGACGTTTGAGCGCCACAGTGGCGGTCAGCGTCGCATAAACAAATTAACCTGACTTTAATTAAATTTGATTGAATGTATTTGACTAACTCTGCTTGACTGACATTAAAAGCCACCAAGGCAATATTTTAATGTCCAGTCAGCGCCGCCGGATGGCGAGCGTCACACGGTAATGCCCCTGTTGGTCGACTGATGTTAACAAATTCGTGCATGGAGGCAATTGATCAGATGAATTACAAGAGCTGCAAGAACAGCCGATCGGGCAGGTCCGCCGGATCTATTATTATGCTGGCCGCCTGCGTCGTGGCGCTTTCGCTGACGGCGATGGCGCAGGAGAAACAGGTTACACCCAAGCCGGTCGCCTTCTCGACCGCGCCAAAGCTGGTGATCGCCAAGCTGCGCAATGGCGATCAGGATGTCTATGATGTACGCGGCAAGGTGACCTTCACTGTCACGGCGGCCAACTCTGACGACACGGTCGCCGGAACCATCAACTACACGATACCCGATGATGCGCGGCAGAAGATTGCCCAGATGAGTGGCAAGCCAATCAACACCATCAAGACGACTCACAGCCAGGCCAACGTCATCGCCTCTTTCCAGCCGGGCACCGGCGCGCCGCTGATCCACCTGGTGATCAATCCGATTGACGCCGAAGTCAACGGTGTGAAGATGAGGTTCAACCGCATCGTTGTCGACATCAATGCTCGTGAGGGCGGCAGCGTCAACCCATACAGTCCGGAGGAGATCGAGGCGCTCTTCACCGTCTGGACACGGCAGATCAACAATGGGCGGGCCCGGCGCGGCATCATTGCCCGAATGAATCGGACGATCAACGGCGAATCGGATCAGTAATCCCGATCAGCCATGTCAAAAAGACCGGAACGCGAGACATTGGAAAACGGCCCTGATTCGTAACGATTCCAGTGGGTCAGGTTTCAATATCCCGAGCTCCGATCCAAGCAAATGACTTAACAAACGACTTAACAAACGACCTGGAAGAAGGGGGGGGAGGACGACTGTGATCTGATCGCAGCTTCTCCCCCCTGCTTCTTGCAGTCAGTCGAGCCCCCGGATAAATTGAAATCCTGGATGAATTGAGATCCTGGATGAATTGAGATCCTGGATGAATTGAGATCCTGAAAGATGCCGCAGAGAGCCCTTCGATCACTGAGTCTGCTCCTCGCCGTTGCCGTCATTGGCCGTCAGGCGGATGCTGTGGTGCGAACTGCGGAGAATGGCAGTCAGAGCGGGGATGGCGATTCACGCCTGGAGATCACCGCGGAGGTGGCAGGGATGCGTGGCGAGCTGATCCTGGTTGTCACCAACAAGACTGGTCGGGCACAGCGGCTGACGGCAAGACTGGATCTCGGCACTGAAGCAGAGATGAAGCCGGCCGGGATGGTCGATTTGTCGCTGCCACCGCACGAGAGGGTCGTCCGGGGGTTGAAAGGGGCCTCACCGACCGGGTCACACTACATTTTGTCGATCTATCGTGAGCGGCGGCTGCTGCTTTACACTCACGCACCGCTGCGCAACTACGCCGGCGTGGCGCCGTCAGGCAGCCTGACTCTGTTGAGCATCACCAGTCCGCGAGAGACTCGCCATCCCGACGTGGCAAGATCAACGCCGGCGGCATCAGCGGCGGCATCAGCGGCGGCATCAAATGATAACTTTGTGCCACCACCCGAAATCCAGATCGAGGCACGGCTGC
This sequence comes from uncultured Acidobacteriota bacterium, assembly GCA_903828635.1. Taxonomy (GTDB): domain Bacteria; phylum Acidobacteriota; class Blastocatellia; order RBC074; family RBC074; genus CAIOZW01. The sequence goes on along the minus strand of CAIKMY010000479.1, from coordinate 6,177 downwards.
TTGCCGCCGAAAAAGATGGATCTTCATTCGTTGTCGCCTTCAGCCTGAGCTCTCCACGCCCGATCAGTCGCACGACACTCTCAGTCCGGCTCGGCAAATTCAGTGATACGAAGACCATCAACATCGAGGGGATGACTCAGGTGCGCGTCGACCTCCCGGAAACGATCGAAGAGGAGCTGATCCGCTACCGGCTGACTGCCAGAGATGGCCGGCTGCTGCTCGAAGGCGATCTCCTTCTCTCACAATTGATGGACAATGACGGAGTTCTCATCAATGATATCCAGCTTGACCGTCCCGGATATGCGGCCGGAGAGGTTGCACACCTGACGATGCTCATCAGTGGCAGGGCGCGAGCCGGCTATCGTATCGAGATCTCAGCGCGTGACGGCCAGGGCAACACCTTTCATCGTGACCAGCGGCTGGTCGTGCCCGACCAGCAGGAGTCTCTTCAGGAGTTCACACTGCCCCTCCCCGACCCGCTCACCGGCCCGGTGACTTTTGAATACCGCCTTCTCGATGCCGCGAGCGGCCTCCTCTATGACTCCGGTGACAAGGATATTCCTCTCTCTCGCTGACCTCTGTTGATCGGGTGTACCGGCTCTTTCTCGCGTTTCCTTAACGTTTTCCTCGCTTTTCACTCAGCCGAAAGAGGGGGAATTGAAAGCCCTTTTTCGTATGCTAGAATGAAACCGAGTCGTGAGTACAGGCATTTTTATTGTTCGCCTTCTCAAGCGGCGAAGTTTTATGCAACGAAGCCGCAGGAGATAGCGGGAGATAGCGGGAGATAGCAATGATTGGCGAGAAACGCTTCAGGATGATGATCTTGTCGGTGTTGTTCGCACTGTTGGTGCTGCTCTCATTGACAGTGCCGCCGGGTGCCGTTGTGGGTCAGCAGGACCCGAAGAAGCCGGCGGAGGCGAGCCAGAGCAAAGGTACGGAGCAGGGCCCCGGACGGGGAAAGTCGGAGATCAAAGATGATGAGAGGATCAAGCTCGACACGGAGCTGGTCACCCTGACGATCACCGTAACTGACCCCTACAGCCGCCTCGTCACCGGGCTTGATCGTCAGCATTTCGAGGTTTACGAGGACAAGGTTAAACAGACTATCGAGTTTTTCAACGATGACGACGTGCCGGTGAGCATCGGGATTGTCTTCGATGTCTCGGGCAGCATGAAAGGCAAGATCGACCGCGCCCGTGATGCGCTGCGTGCCTTCATTGACACCAGTCACCGCGATGACGATTTCTTCCTTGTCGGATTCAACCAGAGAGCCAATCTTCTCTCGGAGTTCTCGGATGGCGATACGCTGACCAACAAGCTGACGCTCGTTGATCCGCGGGGGCAGACAGCCCTCTATGATGCCTCATATCTTGGTATCGAGAAGGTCAGGCAGGGGCGACACAACAAACGAGCGCTGCTGCTCATCTCTGACGGGCAGGACAATTCATCACGCTATACCTATGGCGAGCTGCGCAAGCTGCTGAAGGAGGCGGGAGTACAGATATACTGCATTGGAATCGTCGAGATGGGCGGCGCCGCCGGAGGGACGCTCGACCTGCAGGGGCAGGCAATTCTCGAAGAGATCGCGCAGACGACTGGTGGTAAGGCCTTCTTCCCGCGCTCGGCAGCCGAGCTCGAGGATGCAACGACGCGCATTGCCCTCGAATTACGCCACCAATACAGCATCGGCTACACGCCAACCAACATCAAGCGCGACGGTTTGTGGCACAAGATCAAGGTGCAGGTCAAGCCGCCACGCGGGCTTCCCACTCTCAAAGTGCAGCACAAGGAGGGCTATTACGCGATCCCCCGGCGCAACTGACGCCGTGATCGAGACCCTACTTCGCGGGCTCACCGTTATCCTTTTTTCGACCGCGCGCTTTCTTTTCGCGAGCGAAGCTGCTGACAGCCTCCTCCTCGGTGGGAAAGCTTTCGAGCAGATTGAGGAGCTGAGTCATGTGGAGCGCACCATAGACGCGATCGGTAAGACCAACAAGTTTGAGCGTTCCGCCTGCGTCACGAACAGTGCTGAAAGCCCTGACAATCTCACCAATGCCCATGCTGTCGATGATCGGCACTTCCGTCAGGTTGAGCAGAATCCTGTTCGTTCCGGCGGTCAGCACCTTGCCGATCAGCATCTGAAGCTGATGACCACCCTGTCCCTTGATGAACTTCCCTTTGACATCGACTACCGCAATCGTACCAGTGTAGTGAATACCAATTGTTATCATGTCGCGCCTTCACAGGTGATTGTCGAGCGTGTCCGACGAGATCCTCGATGATGACTCCGGCCGGCCTGAAGAGCCGCTCCCTGTGGCGATGGTGCCAGTGGGAAGCTGCGGACAGCAATCAGGATGAGAGTCAATTTGAATCGATCAGCACGGATTACGCAACGGGTGAAATAATATGGATAAAGCAATACAGATGTAATAAATGAAGAAAGAGGTCAAAAGAGCATTTTACACGGTTAGGCATTCGAGGCAAGCCTGAAATGAAAAGCAGGCAGAGAGTGATGGAGGAGAGTGTCACATGAAATTGTTAGGCATCGATTTTGGGACGACAAGAACAGTGGTGGCAGCAGCGGATCGCGGCAACTACCCGGTGATCAGTTTTCAGGGTGATGGGGAAGAGATCAGGGAGTGGTATCCATCGATAGTGGCGACGAATGGCGAGGAGATGGCGTGGGGCTTTGAGGCGGAGCACAAAATTGGCGAGCCGGGCTGGAGTATTCTGCGTTCGTTCAAGCGGCAACTGGGAGAGATCGGGCCGAATGACGAAGTGATGATTGGGAACCGGAGAGTGGGAGCGATGGAGCTGCTGACAGGTTTTCTGAGCCGGTTGCGACGGGATCTGCTGACGCGGTCGAATCTGGGAATCAAGCCGCGAGAGAAGATGGCAGCAGTGATCTCGGTACCGGCAAATGCAAACAGCAACCAGCGCTTTATGACGATAGAGGCCTTCAGACGAGCCGGTTTTGAGATCCGAGGGATGATGAACGAGCCGTCGGCGGCGGGAATGGAGTATGCCCACCTCTTGTCGCAGAGCGGAAGCAGCCCGAAGAGGGAGATGCTGGTGGTTTATGATCTTGGTGGTGGCACGTTCGACTCGTCAGTGATCAGGCTGGCAAGCCGCGACCATGAGGTCTTGAGCAGCGAAGGGATTGCCAGGCTTGGTGGTGACAATTTCGATATCATTCTGCTCGACCTGGCGATGAGGGAGGCAGGGATCGATACGGTTACTGATGAGGCGCTGGCGAGGCTGCTTGAGGAGTGTCGGTACCGCAAGGAGAGTCTGCATCCGAACTCACGCAGGGTGACGATCGATCTGGGTCTGGGGATCGAAGGGGCTGGCGAAGTCAGCATACCGGTCAGCCGGTTTTACGATGAATGTCAACCACTGATCGAGAGCACGATCGAGGCGATGGAGCAGGTATTGAGCGAATCGGCGCGAGATGCGGGATTCGATCTGCACGAGGCCGCAGCGGTTTACCTTGTTGGCGGATCGAGTGATCTGCCGCTGGTCTCGCGACTGCTGAGGGAGAAATATGGCCGACAGATAAAGAGATCACCCTACCCGCACGCGGCAACGGCGATCGGGCTGGCGATTGCCGCCGACACCGAGAACGGGTACCGCATGCGGGAGCGCTTTACACGCCATTTCGGCGTCTGGCGGGAGCGGAATGATGGTCAGACGATCGGCTTCGATCCAATCTTTGAGAAGGAGACACCATTGCCGTCGAGTGGGGAGGAGCCACTGGTGCGAACGCGTCGCTATCAGCCGACGCACAACATCGGCCATTTCCGTTATCTCGAATGCAGTCGGCTCGATGAATACTCGCAGCCGCAGGGAGATATCGCGCCGTGGGACGAGGTCTTCTTTCCCTTCGACCCGGAACTGCATCCGGAATCGAGCCGGGTGTCGCAATTGAAAAACCGGCAGATCGAGCGAGGTGGGGGCTACCGCAACCTGATCGAGGAGACTTACCGTTGTGACGCCTCGGGAACGATCGAGGTCGAGATCGCCGATCTGACGAATGGCTATCGACAGGTCTGCCGGTTGCGGCGATGAATGTCACACTGGCAGTCTCTCAGCGGATGATAATGATCGATCCGGCCTCACTCAGCAGATCATGAAGAAGCTTTTCGCCGATGGTCGGGCTCTGACAGTTGACCAGCAGGAGCCCGGCTCCCTCGGTGGAGATGAGGTTTGGGAGTGAAGCATCTCCACCGGAGCGGGAGGCGCGACCATGGAGCAGGTGGAGCGGCAGAATCCCGGTGCGACTGGTGGCCCTCGCCTGACGGTCAATGGCGCGCCCGGCCCTCCAGAGGGCAATGAGGTCGGCCTCGGCGGCCGCGGCGCGAATCTCACGCTCGACAATGCCGCGAACGACGCGGAAGGTATGTTCGACCTGCTCCCGTTCGGCCATCTCCGCCAGTAGTTGCTGCAGCTTCCGGGTGCGCAAGCGGATTTCACGCTCGATCCCGGATTGATCCGGCGGTTCGGCGATGGTGCCGTAACGGGTCACGTGTCGTGCGAACGGCACATTGGCAAGCCGCAGGAGATTCTCATCCTCAATCAGCAGACCTTCGAGCCGGGATTCAAGACTGGCAGCAAGGTGCACCGCGGCGCGCAACAGATCCTGAGTCGCCGTCGCCGGATCGAGGGCAACGCGAATGCAGCCGGGTTTTCGCGAATGGCGCTCGCTCAATGCTCCCCCTCGTTCTTTGGCGAGTGGGTGAAGGCCAGCCGCTTCTCGGCAAGCTCGATCAGCCGCACCTCGACCCGCTGATTGACGCTGCCATAGGGAAATTTGCCCTCTGAACCGCGAGCCCCCGCCGGCAGTCCGGTGAGAATCTCGATACCCTGATCAATCGTCTCGACCGGGTAGATGTGGAACCGGCCATCGCGGACGGCCTCCACCACCTCCTGCCGCAACATAAGGTGCCTGACGTTGGAGGCCGGAATGAGAACCCCCTGATCACCGGTCAGGCCGCGACGGCGGCAGAGATCGAAGAAACCCTCGATCTTCTCGTTGACACCGCCGATGGCCTGCACCTCGCCGTGCTGATTGACCGAGCCGGTGACGGCCAGCGACTGGCGAATTGGCAGATCGGCAAGTGCTGAAAGCAGGGCGTAGAGCTCGGCCGAGGAGGCGCTATCCCCCTCGACACCACCATACGACTGCTCAAAGACGAGGCTGGCCGAGAGGGAGAGAGGGTATTCGATCGCGTAACGGGCACCGAGAAAACTGGAGAGAATCATGACTCCCTTCGAATGGATCGGGCCGCCCAGTTCGACCTCGCGCTCGATATCGACCACCTCACCACGCCCGAGGCGCACGCGAGCGGTGATCCGCGTCGGATGTCCAAAGGAGAACTGATTGAGCAGGATCACCGAGAGCCCGTTGATCTGCCCGACCCTCTGTCCCGCAGTATCGATCAGAATCGTGCCACGCTCGATCTCTTCAAGGTAGCGGACGCGCATGCGGTCAGCACGTCGGTTCTGGGCATCGATTGCCCGCTGGATGTCACCGGCACCGACAGTCCCGCGCCCCTCGGTCGTTGCCCAGTAGTCAGCCTCGCGCAGCAGGTCGGCGAGAGTCACGGTGTGGGTCGAAAGCCTCTCAGAGTCACCAGCCATTCGTGAACTGTGCTCGATGACACGCGCGACGGCCGTCCGGTCGAGTGGCAGCAGCCGGTCACGTTTCGCCACCGTGCCGATCATTCGCGCATAAAGCAGATGGCTCTCCGATGTCCGCGGCATCTCCTCCTCAAAATCCACCGCCACTTTGAACAGCTCGCTGAAATCAGGATCATACTGGCAAAGCAGGTAGTAGAGCATGCGCTCGCCCAGCAGCACCACCTTGACGCGCAGCGGTATCGGCTGCGGTTCGAGCGAGACAGAACTCATGAGGCCGAGATTCTGACCGAGTGATTCGATCCGCACCTCAGCCGAGCGGAGTGCCCGCTTGAGTCCCTCCCAGGCGTAGGGCTGCTGCAGAATTTTATAAGCATCGATCAGCAGATAACCGCCATTGGCCAGGTGAAGAGCGCCGGGGCGGATAAGGTTAAAATCGGTAACCATCGCCCCGAGGTGGGAGAGGTACTCAACCTGACCAATGAGGTTGGGGAAGGTGGGGTGATCTTCATATACGACCGGCGCACCCGACTGCGGCTC
>CAIKMY010000478.1 GCA_903828635.1 uncultured Acidobacteriota bacterium | reverse complement strand
GCGCCAGCACCTGCTGGCCTGGCACCAGGCTGAAGATCCGGCAGCCTCTGCCGCTGCTTACCAGGCAGCCTTCATCGAGCGACTGGCCGGCTGGCAGCCCAAAATGGATGAGTGGCGAGCGGCCTACCAGCAGGCAATTGCAGCAAATAAGCCACTCCCGGATCGGCCGTCATTTGTCAGCGGTAAGGATCGCTTCTTTGCCGAGGTCTGGCTCTCATCAAAGGGGCCGTTGGCGATTGAGGACACTGAAACAGAGCGCTTCACCGCCGCCGAGGTGGAGGAGATCGGGCGGCTGAAGAAGGAACTGGATGCTTTAAAGAAGACGATGCCGACGGAGCCGGAGATGGCCTGCGCGGTCGAGGATGGTGAGCAGGTGCAGCAGCGGGTCTTCATTCGTGGCGATTACCACAATACTGGTGAAGATGCTCCACGCAGTGTTCCGACAATTCTGGCACCGCGCACCACTGCGGTCAGCTTCGGGAAGGGAAGCGGGCGGCTGGAGCTGGCAAGCTGGGTTGCCAGCCCCGTGAATCCGCTGACGGCACGGGTCATGGCTAATCGCCTCTGGCTCTGGCACTTTGGTGAGGGCATTGTCCGCACGCCTGACAATTTCGGGAAGATGGGCGAGCGTCCGACTCATCCTGAACTGCTCGACTGGTTGGCGCAGGAGTTTGTCGCTTCCGGCTGGTCGATCAAGGCGATGCACCGCTTGATCATGCTCTCGAATACTTACCGGATGTCGACGGCGATCAGCGCCGAGGCTGAGAGAATCGATCCGGAAAATCGCCTCTTTTCGCGCTTCCCACGGCGCCGGCTGACGGTCGAGGAGTTGCGTGACAGTCTGCTGGCGATCGATGGGACGATCGATCTGGCCATGGGGGGCTCGCTGCAAAAGGGGACCGGTACTGATGGCGAAAATGACAACAAGCGCCTCAGCCTCAATCCCGAGAGCGTCACCCGGCGCTCAGTCTACGTTCCATTGCGGCGAGCCAATCTGCCGACGCTGCTCAACCTCTTCGATTTTGGTGATGCGACCGCCCTCACCGGCAAACGACAGCTGACCAATATCGCCACCCAGGCACTCTTCTGGATGAACAGTTCATTTGTCACCACCCGTTCGGCCAATCTGGCAAAGCAGTTGCGCGAGGCGGCGATCAGTAATGAGGACCGCGTCGCGACTGCCTATTGGCGCATTCTCAACCGCCCGGCGACACCCGGGGAGACTGCACAGGCCGTCAGCTTTATTACCCATTTTACCGCCCATCAGCCTGCTGCCGATGCCCTGGCTGCGTGGCAGAGCCTCTGTCGGGTACTGATGGCCTCCAACGAATTTATCTACCTCGATTGATCGGAGACGCTATGAGCAAATACGAGAGCCTGCAACGACTGCTTCCGCTCTACCATCGCCGCGAGGTGCCGATGTCGCGGCGTGCCTGGCTGCGTGCCGCCGGACTTGGTCTCGGCACCATCGGGATGGCCTCGCTCTTTGCCGGAGAGAATGGCTTCGCGCAGTCACCGACCAATCCGCTGGCGGTGAGGAATCCCCACTTCGAGCCACGAGCAAAACGCGTCATCTTTCTCTTCATGCACGGCGGGCCTTCAAGCGTGGACAGCTTCGACCCGAAAGTGCGGTTGATTCGTGATCACGGCAAACCGCTGCCATTCAAGCGCCCGCTGGCCTTTGACCGCTCCGATCCCGGACCGCTGATGAAATCACCGTGGCAGTTCCGTCCCGGCGGGCAGAGTGGCATCCCGGTCAGTGACCTCTTCCCCCACATCCGCGAGTGCGCCGATGACCTCTGTATCGTTCGCTCGATGGTCGGTGAGGGGGTTGATCACGGAGCCGCCCTCCTCCAGACCTTCACCGGCAGCTCGACCTTCGTCCGTCCGAGCATGGGTAGCTGGGTCGTCTATGGTCTCGGCACGGAGAATCAGAACCTTCCCGGCTACATTACCATCAAACCGGCCCTCTCCCACGGCGGTGCCAAGAACTGGAGCTCGGCATTTCTGCCAGGTGCCTTTCAGGGGACATCGATCGGCAATGCCGGCCTCAAGGTCGATGATATCAGGGGCGAGCCGATCGAATACCTCCTCAACAAGCACCTCTCACCCGATGCTCAGCGCTATGAGCTTGATATGCTCCGCAATATCAATCGGCGCCACGAGGAACTGCGTCATAACGACCCGCAACTCGAAGCCCGCATTCAGGCCTTCGAACTTGCCTTCCGCATGCAGACCGAGTCACCCGAGGTCTTCAAGGTTGACAGTGAGTCGGAGGCCACCAAAAAACTCTATGGCCTCGATGATACTGTCACCAGCGATTTCGGCTGGCAATGCCTCCTTGCCCGTCGCCTTGCCGAGCGCGATGTGCGCTTCATTCAGTGCACCCACAGCTATAAGTGGGACCAGCACGATCAGCTCTTCAACGGCCATACAAAGAATGCACGTGAGGTCGACAAGCCGATCGCCGGCCTCCTCAGGGATCTCAAATCACGGGGGCTGCTCAAGGACACCCTCGTCATCTGGGCTGGTGAGTTTGGGCGTACCCCCGTCTCACAGGATGGAGACGGTCGCGATCACAATCCTTATGGCTACACTATCTGGATGGCTGGCGGCGGAGTCAAACCCGGCTTCATTTACGGCGCGACCGATGAGGTCGGCTACCACGCTGTCGAGGATCGCATGCATATTCACGACTTCCACGCCACCGTGCTGCACCTGCTCGGCCTTGATCACGAACGGCTGACATATCGCTATAGCGGCCGCGATTTCCGGCTGACTGATGTCGCCGGTGTCGTCGCACATAAGCTGATGGTGTAAACCGGGCAGGGGAAACCCCTGCCGTGTTTGCGTCTCTCCCCTTACCCAAAGTGAAAAGCCCCGAGTCAGCATTGCCGACTCGGGGCTTTCGACTATCCGGCTGTCAGTCAGCCTTAGAATCCGATACGGAATCCAAAGCGAACCTGACGCTGGGTCTGGTTTGCGGTCAGGACCTGCCCGAAACCATTGAGCCGCAGGTTGCCGGTGGCATCACGCAGGATGTTGCCCTGCGCATCGCGCGTCGGAGACGAAGCGTTGGTTCCCGGGTTGCCAAACCACGGAGTGTTAGTGAAGTTGAACGCATCGACACGGAAATCGGTCGTCACCCTCTCGGTGATCCGGAAGGTACGAACGAGCGAGATGTCAAGGTTCTGGAAGCCGGGTCCGCGAAGGACGCTGCGTCCGGAGGTGCCAAAACGGAACGGACGAGTGGTGCCGGCCGCCACTGAAGCGAGCCACTCCGGTGAGAACTCGACCGGACGGAAGGCGCTCGGATCGAACCAGAGGGCGTTCGGGCCGGTGGCCTTCGGACGGCTGATCGAGCCGATCAGGTCAGGCGTCTGGCTGTTGCCAGGCGCATTGAGAGACCCGGCGGCAGCGCCGACTGACAATGGACGACCAGCAGTGGCATTGTAGATGCCCGAGAGGCTCCAGCCACCGAGAACGGCAGCGGCAACACCCTCTGTGGCCACTTTCTTGCCCTTGCCAAAGGGCAGCTCATAGGCTGCACCAACCTGCATGTTGTGCGGAATGTCAAAACCGGCCAGTCCGCGGTTGCGGCCGATCTGTGACGCCGCGTTGAAGAGCGGCAGACCCGCCCATCCCGAGTCGTCAAAGAAGTTGATCGACTTCGACCAGGTGTAGGCGCCCTTGATGAAGAGACCGTTCGAATAACGACGGTTGACGGCCACCTGCAGCGCGTGATAGCTGGTGCTGGTGAACCCGTCCCACATCAGGGTGTTGGCCGTGCGGCCATACCTGGCCTGAAGCAGACGCGTACTGTTCGGAGTCTGCGCCACGTTGAGGTTGATGTCGCCAAACTGGTTGCGGGTACCCGTGCCGACGTAGCCCACCTCGACCTTGATGTCCTTGATCAGCTTGCGCTCGACCATCAGGTTCCAGGACTGGATGTAGCCACGATTGAGGGTGCCCTGATAGGGGCTGCGCATTTCGACGGTGCCGGGCAGCGCAACCTTACCAGTGCTCAGGTCCGGACCACCGAAGGCCGGGATGCCGACCGTCAGTCCCGGCGTGCGGGTCGCCGAGGTGAAGCCCCACGGCGTGAAGACCTCGTTCGCCGTCGGATCAAGCGCCGTGGCGACAAAGGTCTGGGCAATCGTCAGCGGATAGAATCCGCGCAGCGGACGACCGAACGGCATCGGATCGTAGGTGATGCCATAGCCACCACGGATGACCATATCATCACCGACACGGTAGGCGAACCCAACGCGCGGGGCGAAGAGCTTCTTGCTTGAACCAACCCCGAGGTCGTTCGGGTTGCCACCCTTGCCACCGATCAGCACCGTCATGATGCCATTCGGCTGGCCGGCAGCGTTGAGCAGCACCGGGCTGTTGAGATCGAGACGCTCGATACCGCGATCCTTACGCGTCATCATCGGGAAGAGCTCATAGCGCAGCCCGAGGGTCAGCGTCAGGTTGCGGGTCGCCTGCCAGCGGTCACGGACGTAGAAGCCCATCTGCCACTCGCGGGTGGTCATGACCTCGTACTGGAGACTCTTCTGGACACTGTTCGGCATGCCCAGCAGGAAGTCAGCCATCGAGTTGAACTGATTCGCACCGGCACCACCATTGAGCGTCGTTGCCGTTCCACCGAAGTTGAACGCGCCACGCGGGCCGACGCCGATCTCCGGCTGCCAGTGATCGAGAAGGTGCTTGACGATGTCGACACCAAAACGGATATCATGGTTGCCGTTGAGCTTGGTGACGTTCTGCGTAAAGGTGTAGCTGCGCTCGTCACGCTCCACCGGTGACCAGTTGTTCTGGTTGCCGAGACCCGAATAGGTCGAGAAATAGAACTGCGGAATACCACTCTGGCGGATGTCTGAACCGTTGGTTCCCGGGATCTTCAGGACCTCGAGACCAAAATTCTGACCGTAATCCGGCGGAATGGTGTTGTGCAGACGACGGGTATAGGAGAAGTTACCGTCGACGAGGAGCCCTGAACCGAGCGTCCAGGTGTGGCCGACCGTCGAGACGTAAGACTTCGTCGTTCCCTTGCCGGTACCGCCGGCACCAAGCGTACCCCCACCGGCCGCGCCGAGGGCGTAGTTGCCAACGACGAGCGCCTTCATGTGGCTGTACTTGGTCCAGATCTGGTGGTTGGCGTTGCGGTTCCAGTTGACCTTGACATCGTAATTGTTACGATCGAAGGTTCCCGGCTGCGAAGCATAGAGGTTGTTGACCGCAAGGAAGTTGCCGGCCGCATCACGCAGGTTCGGCAACGGAACCAGCGAGAGCATCCGCGCTGCCGCCGGATGAATCCGGTTGGTCGGGATGATGCCGCCGGTGAACTCTTCACGACCCGTGCCGTTGAGGTTGCCGGTCAGCGGATCGAAGAGCTTGGTGTTGGTCTTCGAGAAATCACCCGTGCGCAGCTCCGGAGTCGGCACTGTGAAGAAGCCGTCACCAATCACCCGCTCGTACATCCCTTCCCAGCTGCCAAAGAAGAAGAGCTTGTCCTTGATCACCGGCCCGCCCATTGTCGCGCCAGGGATCGTGCGGAGGTTCTTCGGCTTGTTCGGATTCGGCTTTCCAGCCACCGTCGTCGGGTAGAAGGCGTTCTTCGCACGGAAGAAGTGGTTATCGTGATACGCAAAGGCCGAACCATGGAAATCATTGGTACCGGACTTGGTGATCACCTGCACCGCGGCGCCGCCAGCCAGTCCCTGCTCGGCGTCGAAATTGTTGGTCGAGATATTGACCTCCTGAATCGACTCTGAGGGGGGAACGTAGGCCGAATGATGCGGCAGCCAGATGTTGACGCTCTGCGCGCCATCGAGGCGGGTGTTGTTGTTGTTGCGGGCCGTACCGTTGATGTTGGTCGTCAGCGCGCGCTCCGGAGTGTCGGTGTTCGCATTCTGGAACGCCGCCGGAGTCGATCCGGGAACAAGGTTGATCAACGACTGGTAGTTACGATAGTTGTTGATCGGCATTGCCTGGATCTCTTTGCCGCTGATCTCGGCCTTGACCGTCGCCGACTCGGTCTGGAGAACCGTCGCCGTCGCGGCCACCGAGACCACTTCCGAAACGTTGCCAATCTTCATCGCGGCGTCAATGCGAGCGACGTTATTGGCAGTGATGGCCAGGTTAACGGTCGTGAAGGTCGAGAATCCCTGCTTGGTGACCTTCACATCGAAGGTGCCGGGCAGGATATTCTTGATCGTGTAGAGGCCGTCGGCATCGGTCACCGCCTCACGCGTCTGACCAGTACCCTTGTCGGTAATGGTCACCGTCGCGCCAGGCACAACCGCGCCGGCCTGGTCGGTAACTGTTCCGACCAGCGATCCGTACAACACCTGTGCGTCAGCGAAGTTCACGGTCAGCAGGGCCATTAACATCACGGCCAGTGCTGAACCGAAGAACCTGACCATACGCCCGGTGTGATTGCCAGGGTGGTGCATATTAGTCACTCTCCTATGGGAAGTTTGTACGGCAGGATGGAATGACTAATGTCAATGGGATCCAGCCTGCCACGGGTTGCCGTTGGTAAAGTGAAAAGCCAACAGGACTACAGAACCTTATCCGGTCCTCATCGCTATCGGCTTTCTACTCACATTCCTGATAAATCAGGGTGATTTCAATCCTTTTGTCCGCTGTGTCTGCCAGTGAATCCGCCAGTATGACTACCAGTATTCCTGTCAGACTTAAATGTCTTCTATTCAGTCGTTTCAGTCGTTTTCAGCTGCTTATTGCAACAGCTATTAGTGATAGCAAGCTAGCCCCATAGATGCTCGTCAGTTTAATCCCAAAAGATGATCAGGTCAAACAAAAAAGCATCATCCCGCGTACTCTCCACCTCTTCACAAGGCCAATCGCATTATGAGGGAAACAGGGCAAAAGGCCTGCCCCTACTGTTTCGAGAGGCGCTTGTAGTACTCGTCGACGAGGCGACGGTACTGCTGCGGAGGGGTACCCTCATCGGCAAGGCGGAGCTGATTTTTGCCAAGCTTTGCCTGGATGCGCTTGCTCAGTTCCATCTCGATGCTGCGTAGTGGGTCGATCACCTGGTCCTTGAGCAATTTCGACGTCATCACATCGTCCTGCATGCCTGCCTGTCCGATTTGACGAAGCGACTGAATGGCCGAATCGAGTCCGCGCACAAGGTCGCGATCGCGGTTGAGGCTGCGCCTCAGCTCTTCAGCATCGCGCACGAACTGCCTGATATCGGAGCCGGCCTGTCTGTCGGCTGAACCACGGATGGGGCCACCGCCACCGCTTGCCCGGAAATTCTGGCTGTTCGGGTCGGATTGTGAGCGATTGCTGCCTCCGGCCTGCTGGGAGCCACCTCTTCCAGGGCTCTGCCCCTGCTGCCCCTGCTGCCCCTGCTGCCCCTGCTGCCCCTGCTGCCCCTGCTGCCCCTG
>CAIKMY010000477.1 GCA_903828635.1 uncultured Acidobacteriota bacterium | reverse complement strand
CGGGCATCGATCTCGCCGCCGAGCAGATCAGAATTGCCGCCGGAGAGCCGCTGCGCATTCGCCAGGAGGATATCCGCTGGAACGGCTCGGCCATCGAGTGTCGTGTCTACGCCGAGGACCCCTCGATGATGTTCCTTCCCTCCCCCGGCAGGATAACCTCGCTGCAAGTCCCTTCAGGTCCCGGGATTCGCGACGATTCCGGAGTCTGCCCGGGATGGGAGGTGCCAATCTTCTACGACCCGATGATCTCCAAGCTCGTGGCGTGGGGTAACGGTCGCCCCGAGGCGATCGCCAGACTGCGGCGCGCTCTTGATGAATACCACGTCGGCGGTATCAGAACGACGATCCCTTTCTTCCGTGATGTGCTCGACGACGAAGAGTTTCGCGCCGGCCATATCGATACGGGCTACATTGCCCGCTTCCTCGATCGCCAGCACTCCGCCACCTCCGATCCCGCTCAGGTCCCGCCACTCTCTGACGAGGAGGTCGCCGGTGCGATGATTGCCGCGTTCGACTTTATGCACGAGTCACGAGAGGCGGAGATGGTCGCTGATCGTCGTTCCTTCACCCGCGAGAGTAACTGGAAGCGTGCCGCACGATCTGCCCTGCTCAAAAGGTAAAAGGCAGACTGCCACCCGGGAGAGATAGCCATGACCAGACTTGAACTGGAGGTCGACAACCGACACATCGAGGTCGAGGCCACCTTTGACAGCTCCGATGGCCACAACAAGCGGATGGTTCTCATCATCGATGGCCGCAGAATCGAGGCTGAGGTCAGCGAACCCGAGCCGGGATCAATCCTTCTGATCATTGATCATCGCGTCTTTCGCTGTACCCGTGAGCCCGATCACACCGGAGGCCTGCGGCTGACGGTCAACGGGCGGCCAATGAGTGTGCGGGCCCGTGACAGGAAACACCTCCGCGGACACGAATCACACGAGAGCGGCCTGATGCTGCTGACATCTCCCATGCCGGGCAAGGTGGTCAGTCTTCTTCTCGGCCCCGGCAATCTGGTCGAGGCGCGCCAGGGAGTCGTCATCGTCGAGGCAATGAAGATGCAGAATGAGGTGCAGGCTCCACGTGCCGGCCGGATCATCGAGGTCCGCGTCTCCCCCGGTCAGACCGTCAACGCCGGTGAGGTTCTCGCGGTCGTCGAATGAGTGCCCCCCCACCCCCTCCCCCACCCCGAACAGTCCCGATCCAACTTTGCTGCTTGAAGTTTGGCTCAGGCTCTGTTAATTTGTCTCTTCGTTTGTCGGATCGTTCGCTTGCCGGATCGTTCGATTACTGATCCACGCTCCAGCCCGGGACTTGATTACTGATCTGATTAATCAATTCCCTCGGGAAACAACATCACCCCCGGCAAACAATTGTCGATATATCGTATATCGCAAGTTATATATCTTGAATGTATCTGGTGCGCGCCCTTTGATCAGCGTACCAATTCTGAGGAGTGAGCAACAGGAATGCCGTTAGCAAAAGAGGCGAAAGTCAACATCATTACCCAGTACAAGACACACGATCTCGACACCGGCTCGCCGGAGGTGCAGGTGGCGCTGCTGACAAAACGGATCAACGAACTTACCAGCCATTTTCGGACCCACGTCAAGGACAACCACTCGCGTCGCGGTCTGCTGAAGCTGGTCAGTCAGCGCAAAAGACTGCTCGACTATCTGAAGAAGCGGGATATCAACCGTTATCACGATCTGATCAGCCGACTCGGTCTGCGTAAGTAAGCCCACTGATCGCCGGCCCTGATTTGTACCGAGCGCTGACGGCCACCGCTCGACTGATGCACAGTGGTCATCGACCATGTGTCAGTGAGCCCCTGTCAGATCACAGCAGGCCAGCTTGGCGATCGCGTCAGAGCCTCCGATCAGAAACCGCCGGGACTGCAGACGAACGTGACGGCAGTCCCGGTTTTGCCGATCGGTCTTCGGATCAATACATCCGATGTCGTGCTGGGAGAAGGAGTTCCCCATCACTATAGTTTCAGGCAGGCATATTTTTTCTGTATATCAAGCCACTTTCGGGCAACCTCGTGTGAGTCGATTCTCCATCAGTAACCTGGTACCAAATTACTTCGGTACCAAAGATGACAGATGGGCGAATGGATGATCGGCACTGACGGTTGAATCGGGGGTGGCTTTTCCTCTTTCGGGCCCCGAAAGACGTAGCAGAGCAGTTGCAGAGAATTTACAAGGTGAGATGATTGGGTGCTGATTACCCGTGGAGTCTGTCCCGCGAAGAACCCGTGGAGTCTGTGCCGCGAAGAATTGGTTGCGGGTACGGGGGCTGAGGCACCTGATCATCGATAGCCGGCGTCGTTGCCGGCATCATCGTTAAAGTATTTT
>CAIKMY010000476.1 GCA_903828635.1 uncultured Acidobacteriota bacterium | reverse complement strand
GCTCGCGCAGGTGAACGTGCAGGTCGATGAATCCGGGCGCGACGATCAGCCCGGTAGCGTCAATCACCTCCGCGCCATCACTTCCCTTCTCGCCTGCCTGCTCAACCCGGGGCTCAATGGCGGCAATCCGACCGTCGCGGATCAGCAGATCCCCCGGCCCCTCCATTCCCTGCGAGGGATCGACAATCGTTCCATTGCGAATCAGCAGCGTGCTCATGGTTTCTCTCCGCCGGCCAGAAGGTAGAGAACTGCCATACGCACGGCAACTCCATTCTCCACCTGATCGAGAATCATCGAGAAGGGACCGTCGGCGACATCTGAGTCGATTTCAATCCCGCGATTGATCGGTCCCGGATGGAGAACAATCGCGTCCGGTTTCGCCAGGGCAAGACGACGCTGGTTGAGCCCGTAACGAACCGAGTACTCACGCAGACTCGGAAAGAAACCTCCCGACTGTCGCTCCAGCTGAATACGCAGCGCCATCACCACGTCGGCACCCGCCAACGCCTCCTCAATCGTCGCGGCGAAGCAAACCGATCCGGTACCGGCAGGGATCACCTGTTCGAGCCCCTCTGGCAGCAGCGTTCGCGGCCCGGCGAGCACCACCTCCGCCCCCATTTTCGTCAGCAGGTGGATATTCGATCGCGCAACCCGGCTGTGAAGGATGTCTCCGATGATTGCCACCCGCACACCGGCAATCCCACCTTTGGCTCGCCTGATTGTCAGCGCGTCGAGCAATGCCTGCGTCGGATGCTCGTGCGCGCCGTCTCCGGCATTGATCACTGAGGCCTTGACGATTCGGCTGATCTGCTGTGGCGCTCCCGATGACCCATGCCGAATGACAATCGCATCCGGTGCCATCGCCTCAAGGTTGAGCGCCGTGTCAATCAGCGTCTCACCCTTGACCACACTCGAGGTCGAGGCTGAAATGTTGATCGCATCGGCTGAGAGTCGCTTGGCGGCAATCTCGAAGCTGGTTCGTGTCCGTGTCGAGGACTCAAAGAAGAGGTTGATAACGGTCTTGCCGCGCAGTGTCGGTACCTTCTTGATCGCCCGCCCACTGACTTCACGGAAGGTCTCGGCCGTCTCAAGAATCATGCCGATCTCGGCAACCGATAGATCGGCAATCCCCAGCAGGTCTTTACGGTGCAATAACATCGATTTGGCTTCGGGGTTCATTCGGGCTCGACAATGATCACCTGCTCGGTCTCATCAAACTCCGGCAGCATCACCTTGACGATCTCCTTCTCCGAGGTTGGAACCTTCTTACCGACGTACTCGGCATTGATTGGCAGTTCGCGCCAGCCACGGTCAACCAGCACCGCCAGCTGCACCCGTCGCGGCCGCCCGAAATCTATCAGTTCGTCAAGCGCCGCACGCACCGTCCTCCCGGTGTACAACACATCATCGACGAGAATGATCGTCTTTCCGGTGATGTTGCCCGGTAACTCCGTGCGATTGACTACCGGTCGATCGCCAACCGTGCTCAGGTCATCACGATAGAGCGTGATATCAAGCGCCCCCGTCGTCACCCTGATATCATCCATTTCAAGTATCTTTTGGGCCAGACGCTCCGCCAGTGGCACCCCGCGCCGCCGAATCCCCACCAGAATCACATCGCTCAGGTCAGGATTGCTCTCGACAATCTGCGACGCCATCCTCATCAGCACCCGATTCATGTCGGCGGCCGTCATCAGCCGTGTCTTCTCGATAAAGTGCATCGCTGCCACCCTCCTTCAGTTCTCCCCGCAATTATCGAACTTCTCCAGGTCGGGCAAGCTGGGCTGTCAAGGCTGCCTGAAACCTGCGGATCCGCCGGGCATTCTCTCCAAGATCACTCTTCCCGACACGAGAACGCGAGCGCATGTTGACTACCGCTGAACTCCCGTCAGCAGTGATCGTTATCGTCACATCGTCACGAAAACGAAAGAACGGGACTGTCGCCACTGCCTCGATGATCCCCCGGTCACGATCGGCCTCACGAATCTCCCAGCCCATCGACTCAGCGGTCCTGAGCACCGCGTCGAAGGCCGCACCGGTATTTGTCCCGCGCAGAATCTGCGGCTGAATGTCGGGATACTCCGGCGTCTCACCAGTGCGAACGTCGTTGATTCGTGGCCAGATGAGCCCTAACAACATCGGAGAGGTCGCCAGCAGAATGATCGCGACGATAACTCCCGAATAGATTTTATTGAACTGTTTCATCGATATTGTTTTTATCATAATCGCGCCATTCCGGGAAATGGGATATGGGATATGGGATATGGACTATGGACAGAATGGACAGTATGGACAGTATGGACTATGGACTATGGACAGAATGGACAGTATGGACAGT
>CAIKMY010000475.1 GCA_903828635.1 uncultured Acidobacteriota bacterium | reverse complement strand
TTGGGAAAGGCGACATCCTTGGCACCGAGCATCAGCGGCAGCAGAAAGTTGCCGAGCACCGCCGGAATCGACGGGATCAGAAAGAAGAAGATCATGATCACACCGTGCATCGTGAATGCACGGTTGTATGTCTCCGGAGTCAGCAGATCCCCTTTCGGCGTCAGCAACTCCAACCTGATCAGCGACGCATAGATACCACCAATCAGGAAGAAGATCGAGATCGAGAAGAGATAGAGCAGTCCGATTCTCTTGTGATCAAGCGTCAACAACCATGATTTGACGGTATGCCCGTTGTTGAGATAGGTCGAACGGCTTTCAACTTTGTCCATTACTTCGGTTGCCATATCAATTGTCCTTCAGATACTGTCAGTTAATATCTTTCAGTTACTGCCCTTCCGGTTACTGGCCTTCTGGTTCGCGCTGGCTGTCCCCTATTGGCTGCCCTCTATTGGCTGCCCTCTATTTGACAGCAGCCGGAGGGGGCGTCATTGGCGGTGACGTTGCGGACCCGCTGGCAGGCATGCCTGCAGGTGCAGGTGCAGCTGCGGCTGGTGCCTGGCTGTCCTGCTTCGCACCAATCGACTTGATATATGAGACCAGTTGGAGTATCTGCTCCTCACTGACCTGCCCCTGGAAGGTTGGCATGATCGGCTGGTAGCCGGCAACGATTTTGGCCCGCGGATTGAGGATCGACTCGCGAATATATGCCTCATCGGCACTGACCTTCTGACCATTATCGAGTGTCACCTCGGTGCCAAAGAGTCCGGTAAGGGTCGGGCCGCGACCGCGATTCTGATCCTGGTGGCAGGTGCTGCAGGCGAGACTGGCAAAGAGCTTCTGGCCGGCAGCCGACGGTGAGCCCTCACTGGTTCCACCAGCAAGCCACGACTGATATTCGTTCGGCTCCATGACGATCACGTTGCCGATCATCCCCGAATGCTGCGTTCCGCAATATTCAGCGCAGAACAGATGATAGGTTCCAGATTTCGTCGGCTCAAACCAGGTCATTGTGTAGCGCCCCGGCACGACGTCAGCCTTGGTGCGGAAGGCCGGTATATAGTAGGAGTGGAGCACATCCTCACTGGTCATAGTCAGCTTGACGCGGCGACCACGTGGAAGATGAAGTTCGTTGATCTCTCGAACTCCGTCAGGATGCTGCGCACGCCACATCCATTGCTTCCCGGTGACAAAGATTTCGAGAGCGTCCTTCGGCTCCTTGTACATATCGTAGTAGAGCTTCGCGCCCCAGGCGAAGATGCCCATCGAAATAATAAACGGGATGACTGTCCAGGTGATTTCGAGGAGCATCGCCCCTTCAATCTCCTGTGGAACTTCATCGGCCCGTTTGCGCCGGTATTTGATCATGAAGACGGTCGCAGCAATGGCAATCGCCACCGAGAAGACCACGGTCAGCCCGACCAGCGCAAGGTAGAAAAGATCAACCTCGTCAGCGAAGGTCGAGGCGCTCTCAGGCATAAACGGAATCAGGTAGAGCGGCAAAATACTCATATGCGAATATCCGATACTGGTTTGAGACCCGCCCTTCCCGGCATTGGGATCGGACGGTCTCTTCCTTGTCTGGCGTCGCAGAAACAGAATCAGCCCGATGATCGAGAGGAGCGTGATCGCTGCGAAGATCCGCAGCACGCGCATCAGCACCAGACTGTAAGTTCCCCTCGACGGGTCATACTGGTAACAATAGAGAATGATCTGATCGGCTAGCGACCCGATCTTTCCGGCCGAAGCATCAAGCAGGCCAAAGCGCAGATCGCGCGGGGCATACTCGATGCCGTAAAAATAGCGTGAGACCCTGCCCTCGGGCGTGAGAACCATGATCCCGCTGGCGTGTGCATACTGGCTCGTCACCGGGTCCCAGACGTAGCGAAAACCGACGGCGCGCGTCAGAGCGACGATCTGCGACTCCTCACCGGTGAGAAAGTGCCAGCCAGCCTCGGCCTCGGGCTTGCCGAGGCGATCAAGATACTCCCGCTTCTTGGCGGCGGCCAGCGCGGGCTTCTCCTTTGGGTCAAAACTGACGGTCAGCGCAACGAAATCCTTCCCCGGAGACATCGGCAGCGTCTTCAGCGTGCCGAGCAGTCCGGTCAGCACCTGGGTACAGAGCTGCGGGCAATCGTAGTAGACCAGTGAGAGGACAATCGGCTTTCCCCCAAAATAATCGGCCAGCCTGACGCTCTTTCCTGTCTCGTCGACGAAAGTGAGCTCCGGCGGAACCTGATTGTTGAGAAGCTGATCAATACCAACTTCCTTGAGAACCGGTGGACGCATCCCCGCCGGCTGGGCGGCGACGTCAACCGTGAAACCAACCGCGAAACCAACCACAAAACCAACCGTGAAAAGCGTCAGGATGACGCGTGAGAGCACGACACGAAGCAGTCTCGCGCCGAGTACACCGTTCACCTCTCTGTCATCGCGATTAGTCATGGTTTTATCCGTCGTTTGTGCGTCCGTTTGTGCGTCGGCTAATGTCTCTCCTGACCTCACTCTTAAGCACTCGAAAGCAGTGTCAAGTCTGACTATCGACTCGGCAGCCTCTCAACTCGGCAGCCTGCTCAACTCAGCAGCCTCTCAGCTCAGTATCCTCCCCCGGAGCAGATTCTTCAATGACCCGAACCGTGAGCAGCCCCCTGAGCCGCCGGAGCGGCCGGTGTCGGGGCCGCAGAAGCTGCAGGCACTGCAGGTGTCGGAGTCGTCGCCGGACGAATCAGCCGACCGGCGCTGGATTCGGCAGCCATAGCAGCACGGCGAACCTCCTGGGCAGCCTCGAAGTCACGCTGTGCCGTGTCGGAGAGCAGTGGGAGCCCCTTCTCAGCTACCAGATCCTTGGCGCGCTCGATCGGGATACGGGCAATACCGGCCGATTTGTCGACCCAGCCATATGAGGCCGCCATGTGATCGACCTTCTGCTTATAGTCACGCCAGTCATCAAGCGGGAGGAGCGACGGACCATCCGGTCCGGGAGCCCCCTGCAGCCTTGGCTCCGGTGGCAGCTTGCGCTGTCCCTCGGGAAGCTCGACCCGTGTCGCGGGGGGTGTCTGGTCGGCTTCACGCCGCTTGTCGAGCGCCCAGAGCAGCCCGTAAATCAACACGAAAACAAAGGCCGTCGCCACTGTGAGAATCGCCAGAAAGGCAAAGACCGGCTTGGGCCTGACCGCACTACTCTCCGGCTCGAGATGATCGTGATGTTGATGATCCTGATGTTCACTCATAAGTTAAATCCGATAACCAGATAGCTGCTCAAAGTGGCCGGTGATCAATTACCGGCATGTCTCAGTGGCCGTGCCCGCCAGCGTGCAGCACTTCCTCGATCTGCGGATCGTTGGAGGGCAGCAGCGAATGGCTGCGCAATTGCCAGAAAAACCAGCCAAGCCAGACACCGCCAATCCCGATGGTTGCGGCAATGTAGATCGCCCAGGTTGAGAACTTTGCCACCTGATGATGATCGAGATCAAACGACGGCACGATCACCCAGAAAAGATCGACGAAGCGCATGGCAATCACCAGCCAGGCAACCAGCACCAGTCGGCGCGCATTCTTCTTCAGATCCCGCGAAAGAAGCAGGAAGAAGGGCAGCAGGAAATGGAGCAGGATCAGGGCGACGCCAAGGTAACGCCATGGCCCCTTGAACCGCTCGATGTACCACGGTATCTCCTCAGGAAGGTTACCCGACCAGATGATCAGCAACTGCGAGAAGGAGAAATAAGCCCAGACACAAACAAGAGCCATCAGCAGCTTGCCGAGATCATGGAAATGCTTTGGACGGATGACTCCGCTCATCGGCTCACGCCCGGCCAGCACGACCGAAACCGAGATAATCAGCGCCATCGAGGAGACCCCCGAACCGGCAATCGAGAGCAGGCCAAACATCGACGAGAACCACTCCGGCTCAAGCGACATCACCCAGTCGATCGAGGCGAAGGTGCAGACCAGCCCGTAAAGCAGAAAGCCGGGACCACTCCAGTTCTGGGCGGTCTGGATGACCGAGGGATCACCCTCGCGGTCAAGACGATGCGAGAGGCGGCGAAGAACCGTCGCCAGGAGCACCAGCACGACGAAATAGAAGACGGCCCTTGCGGTGAAGAATGAGGGATTGAGCCACGCAGTCTTCTTCTCGACCAGCGCGCGAATCTCTTCGCTCTCGATCCCCGCGGGGTTGGCCCAGTGGTAGATATCACCAATGCCAACGATCACCGGCACGAAGAGCACGGCCATCGGCAGCAGCGTCGAGGCCCCTGATTCGAGAATACGGCGAATGAGCAGCCCCCACGAGGCTCCGCCAAGGTACTGAATCATCAGCCAGCCGAGGCAGCCAAGCGCGACACTCACCCAGAAGACATAGGCGACGAGGTAGGTGTGGAAAAACATCTCCCGCGCATGCCCGGAGACCAGCAAACCGACGATCCAGCCGATCAGCCCGAGCAGCCCGAGACCAACGGCGCTGTATTGTATCCGTCCGAGATCGGCCGGCGCCTGATAACTCTTATTCATGATTGCTCATGCCCTCCTGATGTCCGCCACCGTGCTCAGATGCCTTCTTCTCAGCCTCGTCGAGCCGCTTTCTGTCCTCGTCAGTCAGCACCGCCCCCTCGGCACGCTGGCTCATCTGCAGGACGCGGATGTAGGCGATCACCTTCCAGCGATCCTCCGGCGTCAACTGATCAGCGTAATTTGACATCGCGCCAAAACCATTGGTGATCACATCGTAATAGTAACTGGTCGGCGCCTTGCGCAACCGCTCATCGTGGTATGAAGGCGGCTTGCGAATGCCGCGCAGCGCGATCATGCCGTTGCCATCACCAAGCGCCCCGTGGCAGGGGAGGCAGGAAATGTTAAACCGGTTCTGGCCACGGTCAAGGATCTGTTTCGTGATTTTGAAGGGGAAACCATCCTCGCCGGTCGGTGTCGCCGGTGGCGCGACCGCCGGAGTCGCCCCCGGAACTGCTGGCGCGGCAGGTGTTGGCGCGGCAGGTGTTGCCGCCGGTTGCACCTTGGCACTGTCGAGCTTCGGCGCTGCCGGATTCATCGCCAGCGATCCGCGTGCCACCGTCCCTTCCGGCAATTCACGGTGCGATCCCTCCTCGTAGGCCTCATAGCGCGGATTGTCGTGCATGTCCTGACGACATCCACCGCCGATAACCACCAGCCCGGTGGTCAGTGCGGCCAGCAATGCCTTTCCGACCCTGCTCATCGACTTACTCTTCGACATCGGTCACCCCTTTCGCCCCAAGGCCGATCAGGAACTCATGCGTCGCCGGACCGTCAAACTTCGGATCGGTCGACTTGATGCACAGGAAGAAGCGATCCCGTGAGGCCCGCCCGAAACCCGGAGCATTGAAGACCGGGTGATAGGGCCGCGGCAAGCCGTTCATGACTATCATCCCGATCACGGCCCCAAAGGCCGCCAGCAGGATGCCACTCTCAAAGATAATCGGTACGAATGAAGGCAGACTGAGCAGCGGTCGCCCGCCGACATTGATCGGATAGTCGATCGCTGAAGTCCAGTACTGCAACAGAAACCCGCCGATCGCCCCGCTCAGCCCTCCGGCCAGCACCGTCAGCGATATCCGGTCCTTGTGGAAACCGATCGCCTCCGAGAGCTCCTCGATCGGAAAGGGACTGTAGGCGTTGACCTGCCGATAGCCGGCCGCATGAACCTGCTTCGCCGCGTGCACGATCTCCGTTGGCGTATCGAATCGCGCCATCACCCCGTAGATGGTTGGTTCTTCCTGTTTATTCATAAGTCAATCCGGTCACAAATATGAAATGGATCTCCAGGCTCCGGTTGAGAGGATCAGTCGCCAAACTGCGGCGCTACGCCTCCCGGCAGACTCCCCTCGACCGCCTCCTCACGCTTCTCCTCCACCTTCGACTGCGGCAGCAGCGCCTTCATCTCGAAGATCGGTATCATCGGGACGAAGCGAATGAAGAGGAACATCAGCGTCAGGAAGAAGCCAATCGTTCCGAAGAACATGCTGAAATCGAAGACCGTCGGCTTGTACATCCTCCACGATGAGGGAAGGAAGTCACGATTGAGGCTCATCACGATGATTACAAAACGCTCCAGCCACATGCCAACATTGATGAACATCGAGACGAGGAAGACGATCTTCAGGTTCTCACGATACTTCTTGATCCAGAGTACCTGCGGCACAATAATGTTGCAGAGAATCAACAGCCAGTACATGTAGCCATAGGGACCGAACATGCGATTCTTCATCATGAACATCTCGTAGGTATTGCCGCTGTACCAGGAGATGAAGAGCTCCATCAGATAGCCATATCCGACGATCAGGCCGGTCGCCAGCATGACCTTCGACATGTTGCGGATGTGGCGCATGGTGATCAGATCCTCAAGGTGGTAGAACTTACGCACCGGGATGCCGATCGTCAGCACCATCGCAAAGCCGGCATAGATGGCGCCGGCGACGAAATATGGCGGAAAGACAGTCGTGTGCCAGCCTGGAATGATACCGACGGCGAAGTCGAACGAGACGATCGAGTGCACCGAGAGAACCAGCGGCGTCGAGAGGCCGGCCAGCAGCAGATAGGCCGACTCGTATCGGTGCCAGTGGCGCGCATCACCACGCCAGCCCATGGCGAGCATCCCGAAGATCATCCGCTGCCACTTCTCCTTCGCCGAGTCACGCATCGTCGCGAGGTCGGGGATCAGCCCGATGTACCAGAAGAGGGCGGAGACCGTCGCATAAGTCGAGACTGCAAAGACGTCCCACATCAGCGGGCTGCGAAAATTGGGCCACATACCCATCGTGTTCGGGTAGGGGAAGAGCCAGTAGTCCACCCACGGACGACCGGTGTGAAGCGCCGGGAAGAGTCCGGCGCAGGCGACGGCGAAGAGTGTCATCGCCTCGGCAAACCGGTTGATCGAGTTACGCCAACTCTGTCGCAGCAGCAGCAGGACCGCCGAGATCAGAGTGCCGGCGTGACCAATTCCAATCCACCAGACAAAGTTGATAATGTCGAACGCCCAGCCAACCGGGACGCTGTTTCCCCAGATGCCGACTCCCTTGAGCACGAGGTAGCCGATCGTGTTGAAGAGCATCAGTGCGCCAAGGAAGGCCACGGCCAGCCCGAAGAGCCAGCCCTTCTGGAAGTGGCGCATGAAGACGATGTCGGCAATCTTGTTGGTCAGGGAGTTGAAATCGTAGCCCGGGCCGATGACCGGCGGGCGCGGATCGACATATCCCTTGTTCTTGGTCGCTTCAGCCATGATTTGCATCTCCTGCGTGCTGGCCTCCGGTCGGAGCGCCGTGACCCTGGTGGCCACCCTTGGCGGGACCGGCAAGCTCGTCGTTCGTGTTGCGAATCGAACCGAGGTAGCTGGCTCGCGGCCGGGTGTTGAGATCCGCCAGAACGTCGTAGTTGCGTGGTTCCTTTTTCAGTTTGGCGACGCGACTCTCGGGATCATTCAGGTCGCCAAAGATGATCGCGTCAGTTGGACAGGATGTCTGACAGGCAGTCTGTACCTCACCATCCCGCACACGGCGATTCTGCTTCTCAGCCTCGATCTTTGCCGCCTGAATCCGCTGGGTGCAGAATGTGCACTTTTCCATGACGCCGCGGCTGCGGATCGTCACTTCCGGATTGCGGACATTCTTGAGGCTCGGTGTCTCCCAGTCTCCGTAGAGCAGGTAGTTGAAGCGGCGAACCTTGTAGGGACAGTTGTTGGAGCAGTAACGTGTTCCGACGCAGCGGTTGTAGACCTGGACATTGAGCCCCTCGGCATCGTGCACCGTCGCGTTGACCGGGCAGACGACCTCGCATGGGGCGTTTTCGCAATGCTGGCACATCATCGGCTGGAAGTAGACTTCCGGATTGGCGACGCCACCCTTGAAGTAGGTGTCGATGCGCAGCCAGTGCATGATGCGGCCACGCACGACCATCTCCTTGCCGACAACCGCAATGTTGTTCTCCGACTGGCAGGCGACGACGCAGGCGTTGCAGCCGACGCAGGCGTTCATGTCGATCGCCATCCCCCAGGCATAGCCTTCGTATTTCCACTGCGGGAAGACCGTCAGCTCCTTGCCCGGTGAATGGGCCCCGTGATGGAGGACGTGAGAGTCGTGAGCGTATTCGCCGAGAGTCGCGGCTCTGACGATGTGGCGGGCGGCAAGGTCTTCACCGGAGATCATGAAGTCGGTCTTCATGTCGCTGGTGTCGATAGCGAAATGCTCCTGTGTCGAAGCCAGCTGGTAGTCCCCTTCGCCAACCTCGAATTTGACGCCACTGACAGCGATATTTGGCGTGGTTGCCGTTCGCAGGCTGTAGGTGTTGAAACCAAGCCGCGACCCGACGCTGCCCGCACGTGTCCGGCCATAGCCGAGATAGACGGTGACCGAATCATCGGGATGACCGGGCTGCACCCAGACCGGCATGGCCAGCTGGCGCCCCTCGTGAACCAGCCGGATCATCTTTGCATTGGCCTGGTGCGGCTCGTCATTGGTGGCAAGACCGATCGAGCTTGCCGTCTTCGCGCTGATGATTGCAAAATTGTCCCAGGTGACCTTGTTGATCGGCTTTGGCAGCTCCTGCAGCCAGGAGTTATTGGCAAAGCGACCATCGTGAACACTCGGATCGATCCGGAAGACGATCTCCTGTGCCCCCTTCGCCGCTGCCGGCAGCGATGCAGCCCAGTCGGCCTTGAGGGTTACGGACTTCGCCGGAAGCGCCGTCCCGGCAACCTGGCCGTCGTGCAGCGCCTGGCGCCATGCCTTCTCGAAATCGGCTCCAAGCTGGTTTTTCCAGTTATTGCGGATGATCTCATACGCGGGAATGCCCGGCTCGCCGCCCATGATCGCCAGCAGGTCGTGAATACTCTTGCCGTTGTAGAGCGGCTGAATCAGCGGCTGAACAATGCTGACGGTACCGTCATAGGCACGAGCATCGCTCCAGTGCTCGAGGAAGTGAGCCTCGCCAACGTGCCACTGACACTGCTCAGCCGTCTCGTCGACATAGAGACCAAGGTGCACGCGGGTGCCGACCTTCTTGAGGGCATCGAGGAAGCTCAGATCCTTGCCGGTCTTCTCGTCACGGCAGAGCGGCGCATTGTAGACCGGGTTGCCACCGAGAACCACCAGCAGATCGACACGCTCGGCGTTCATCTCGGCAACCAGCTCGGCAATCGAGGCGACCTGATCTGCCGGATTGATGTCGAGCGGATCGGTGAGGGTCAGGGTGTTGCCCGGAGCGCTGATCGCGCTGTTGATGGCGTGAGCAATCGCATGAACCGCCGGAGATTGATGCTCGCCGGCGACGACCAGCGCCTTGCCGGCATTGGCCTTGAGATCCTTCGCCGCCGCCTCGGCCAGTTTCTTCGCCTCGGCGCTGAGCGTTCCGGGCTCGCCGGCCTGAACTCCGCAGGCCGCCGCCACCGCCTTCGCAAACGCCTCGACATCGATCGCGCGCAGCGGCAGACGATGATCAGCCTTGGCACCGGTCGTCGTCAGGGTGCTCTCGACCATGTAGAGGCGATTCATCTCCTTCGCCCCGTCGGTCAGGCGACGCCGCGACATGAAGTCACGCGCATAACGCGTCGCTCCCGGCCCGGTGGTCAGGAAGTCAGCGTCGAGAGAGAGTACCACCGCCGCATTCTCGAAACGATAAACAGTGTTGACCGGCTCACCATAGGCCAGTCGCGCACCTGCCCGCGCGCCATCGCGCCCTGCCGGCTCGTAACTGTGCCACTTCGCCTGTGGAAACTCGGCCATTACCCGCTTCATCTGCGCGGCAACCGACGGTGAGGTAATCGTCTCGCTGAGGATCCGCAGCCCCGAGCCCTGCTTCGTCTTCTGTCCGTCAAGCGCGGCCCGGAAGGCGGTGGCAAAGTCTCCCCACGTGCGTACATCTCCAAGATATGTGATCGACTGCGAACGATCCGGATCGTACAACCCGAGCACTGAGGCCTGGGCGAACACGTCCGTGCCTCCCTTCGTCGGGTGGTCGGGGTTGCCCTCGATCTTTGTCGGCCTCCCCTCATTGCTCTCGACCAGCAGCCCCTGGGCAACACCACCAAGCGTCATCGAGGTCGCGTAATAGGCCACCTTGCCGGGCACCATGCCTTCCGGAGTCTTGACGTAGGGAACGACATACTCCTTCGGCTGCTTCGTGCAGGCAGTAAGCCCTGCCAGCGCCAGCGAAGCGCTCATCAGCTTCATGAAGTTGCGTCGCCCGGTCGGGTCGAGCATCGATGGATCAGCCTCCGGCGCGTTGAGCGCCGGAAACTCCCGATGCAGGAAGTCACGAAATCGTTCGGTACCGGAGAGCTCCTCAAGGCTGCGCCAGAATTCGCGCGCACTCCGGCCCGCTACCACTTCTGCCTGCTCCGTGCGGCTGGTCTGCCGAGTTATCTCCTGACGCAACTCCCGGCTCAACTCGTCTCCGGTCTGCTCCAGGTCGTGATGATGATCTTGATGAGACATGTTAGTTTTCCGTTATCGCTTTCATATTCATACAGGTGCTTCGGACAGACACGACTTTGATTGCCGCCCCCTTCTCGCCCACCCACTCCTGCGTCTCCCGGTCAGCCGCGAGACATCGCAACGTCGGTGCCAATCACCGATGACAGGTGGAACAGCTGGTCAGCACCTGCGTGGATTGAATGTTGTACTTCTTCGCCAGTTCCCTGCCCCTGACCGCCTGATCGGCCGGTGCCTCCCAATCCATCTTCGTAATGTCACTCTGCTCACGCAGAATCGGCTCAGGATTGCGATGGCAGGAGAGACACCATTCCATCTGCAGTGACTGGGTATTCCACATCAGCGGCATCAGATCGACACGACCGTGACAGGTCGAACAACCAACCCCCTTGTTGACGTGGATGCTGTGATTAAAATAGGCAAAATCGGGGAGATCGTGAACGCGCGTCCATTTAATCGGCTTACCTGATCGCCAGCTCTCACGCACAATCTCAAGGTAAGGGACATTGGCGAAAAGCTGCGAGTGGCAGTTCATACAGGTCTTGGTCGCCGGCAGACCTGCTGATGCCGTCTGCTCAACCGTGGTGTGGCAGTAGCGACAGTCAATCCCATCGTCCCCGACATGGTGCTTGTGAGAAAACTGCACCGGCTGCTCGCGGGCAATGAAGGCCTGCGTCACGTATGGCGTACGATTGAAATTGAGGATGAACAGGAGAACCCCGCCGGCAATTACCGCTCCCAACACGATACTCAACCGCGCAAGCGTGTTGGCACTGCGGGGAAAGAGCTGTGGCATATAAAGACCTCCGACTGCTGATTCGTCTGCCGCTTCGGCGTTGACTTTATTTCGATTTACTGACTTAACGCTTCATGGTCGTCAGTGGGTATAAACCGGACTCTGCGCGCTGCAATCTGTTTGATTATAACCAGTTATGCCGGTCTCCCGTGGGTTTCGCCCCGCGGGCGTTGCAGCTTGTGAATTTTTGTCCTAACGCATAAGAGGGAATATTGTAATTTCGCCGCCAAAATGTCAAGCGAGCGAGTCGGGCTGACAGAAAATCCACCGGGAAAAGAATCAGCCCTTGCGTGCCGACCAGAGTCGGCGGACGATAACGAGGAGCGCGGTGGCGCTGACGACAAAGACTGCAAGCAGAAGAAGAGCCATGCGGCTGCGGCCATAGATAAAATTACCGACAGTGAAGAGTGATGACCAGATGACGGTGCAGCCGGCGACCCAGCCAAGCAGGGAAAGGGGAAGGCTGTCACCGGTGGCGGCGATCTGCTCGCGTGAGAGGCCGGCTTCGCGGCGGATGGGCTCCCAGCCCGGGCCGGCAGGACGAACCTTGCGATAGAAATCGACGAGAGTCTGACGATCGGTTGCCGGGGCGAGATAGGCGGCAAGGAGCCAGCAGATAGTGGTGGCAATGACGGTCAGCACCAGTCTGTTTGCCGAGCTGGTAGTGAGAATCGACTGTCGTTCAAGGATGAGGAAGAGAATCGAGACGACGAATGAGCTGATCATCGCGACCACTTCACACCAGGCATTGATGCGCCACCAGAACCAGCGGGCAAGATAGAGCAGGCCGGTTCCGGCGCCTACCTGAAGGATGATATCGAACGACGATTTGGCGGTAT
>CAIKMY010000474.1 GCA_903828635.1 uncultured Acidobacteriota bacterium | reverse complement strand
AGCAGTGAGACGCCGCCAAGCCTGAGACTGTGCTGGTAATCTCCGGTCAGCTTATAAAAGTAGACGCCGCCAATCCCGACGAGCACGGCAACCGCCCCGCAGACGAGCGACAAAGCCATGAGGACGCGCAATCCGCCCTCGCCCGCTTTCTGGCCGGAGGACGCGCCGGCAGCGGCCCTCAGAACAAAAGACGAAGTGGCCAGACGACGTGTCACCACTACCAGTAATCCGATGATGATTGCCCCGATATAGATCGGCCGTACCAGGCTCTCGCTTCCCGGAGTCCAGCCGGCAGCCCATCCCCGGGCCTGCATCACCCAGCCGCCAAACAGCAGACCGGCGACAATGAACAGGTATCCCAGCGCCACCCGGCGCGTCAGGCGCAACCTCGCCTCCATTGTTGCCCTCTTCTCGACATCGGACATCAGTGTTCAACCTCCCTGACTCTTCGTTTAACCAATCCTGCCCTCGGCAACCAGATCATCCTCGGTGCCAGCCTTGCGATCGGGACCGGCTGAACGGAGAGTATATTTCGTCGCCGTTCCCTCGTATAAAATTTGTGTTCCCCAGAGATCAAGTCGATGCGGAAAGGAAATGTAACGCGGGGAGAGCACGTCGAGCAACCCGACGACACTGTCGGCCTCGACGAAGCGGCCCTCAGCCTCGCGGTAGCCGGCAATGCCGGCAGCCAGTTGTTCGATGATCACGCGAGTGCGGCGGATCTTCTCGCGTCTGACGGCCTCTTCGATCAGATCCATCGACTCCCAGTGGCGATCACCGAGGCGAATCTCGGCCACTTTCCAGTGATCCTTCTCCTTTGCGAGGCGATAGGCGGTCTCAATCCGCGCTTCGACGACGACATCACCGGCCATGCCGGAGCCAATCTTGCGAATCTCGATCTGCTCATCGCCAAAGTCTGCTCCGCCGAGGTGGCGCAATAGTTGACGCACCTCGCGCAACCCGATCTTTTGCTCACCCTTGCGGTCGTCTCCGCCGCTCACCGATATCACGATCACCACGAGGCCGGTGAGGATCAACGCGCCAGCCAACGCAGACTTTGCCCGCCCCATTCGTCCGGCGCGGCGCACCATTGCGCTCAATTTTGTCAACATAGTACTCCCTGTATGATCATCGCTGCCCTTGCCCTGCGATTTGGCCCTTACCGGCTGGTCAGAATCGCCTCGGCGAGACGAACCTGCGCTACGGTCTCGGCAACATTGTGAACACGAACGATACGCGCGCCACGGAGCAGACCAATGATCAGGCTGGCAGCATTGGCCGATTGCGGATCGATCAGGTCGAACTGATCCTTGCGAAGTAACCGTTCGAGACTCAGACGATGAAACGACTTGCGCGAAGCTCCAAGCAGCAGCGGCCGTCCGCAGGCTTCGGCAAGAAGGTCGAGCCGATTGATCAGTGCCAGGTTCTGCTCAGGAGTCTTGCCAAAACCGATACCCGGATCGATGATCAACTTCTCGCGAGCCACTCCGCAAGCGAGCGCGATCCCGATCGACTCGCGCAGCCCGGCGATCACCTCGCCCAAGAGATCCACCATTGGCGGCAACTGCTGCATGTTCGCTGGTCTCCCCCGCGAATGCATCAGCACCAGTGCGGCACCGCTCCCGGCAGCGACACTCGCCAGCGCCGAATCAAACCGCAGCCCGCTGACGTCGTTGATCATCTCCGCGCCCAACCCGACCGCCTCCCGTGCCACCTCGCTCTTCGTCGTGTCGATCGAGATCGGAATCCGCAGCCGGCCGCGCAGCCCTTCAAGTACCGGCAAGACCCGCGAGGCCTCGACTTCCGCCGTCACCAACTCCGCTCCCGGTCGTGTCGACTCCCCGCCGATGTCGATCAGATCCGCTCCCTCAGCCTCCATCACCAGCGCATGCCCGATCGCCGCCTCCACGGCAGAGTACTTCCCGCCATCGGAAAAAGAGTCGGGCGTCACGTTGAGAATCCCCATTATCAGGACTCTGCTTTCAAGGTCGATGTCTGATCTTATCAGTTTCATATTTTTGGGGATTATGGACTATGGACTATGGACAGTATGGACCTTATTGACGGCATGGACAATGGACAGT
>CAIKMY010000473.1 GCA_903828635.1 uncultured Acidobacteriota bacterium | reverse complement strand
CATGCGGATCCTTCGTGATGATTGTGAGATGGGGCAACCACAAGGGTTGCTCCTGCAGATCATTCGGGATAATTTGTCGGTTGATACCTGACCAATCCCCTGCCTGACTGGCTCAGGGCGCAGAGGGTATGGTGCAGTCGGGTCGCGGCAGGCCGGCGTTGGCAAAACTCCGGCACTGCGAGTTGGCAATATACATCAAATTTGACACTCCAACAAAGAGAGTCCGCGGCCGGCTGCAATTGGCTGTTTCTGCAATTGGCTGTTGCGAGTTAAACGAAGGGGAGGTCGGCGTGCTGAAGATCAAAGGTCTGGTTCGCACATTCAATCAGGCGCGAGCGGCGCTCAGCGAGGGGTTCACGCCGGAGGAGGCTGTCCTCTTCGCCGACTGGGTACGAATGAAGCTGAAGGAGATCGAGCAGATCTGTGCGGCTCACCGTACGAAGCCGGAGAGGCTGCCGGCACAGTCGCGCATGGCCTACCAGTATTTGAAGAGCATCGACCTTGCCAACCTGCCCGGGCGTCAGCCGGGTGAGCGGATGAGTCAGCCGGGCAATGTCAAATTGAAGAATGTGGTCAAGCTGGGAGACCAGATGGCGGAGCGGCTCTGGAGGACACCGGAGCGGATCAGGTCCGGGATTGACGATCTGCGGCGCATTGGGGATGATCTCAACCTTTTTGCCGGCCAGATCGAGGAGTTCTGCCGGCAGGGGGGCGAGACACCGGCGGCGCTGGATGCGCCATCGCGACAGGTCTACTGCTGGATGCGCTTTTTGACGATGGGCGGGAACCTGGCGGCCCACCTCGATGCGCTGGCGCGGGCGCGGGCGGCAGCGGCAGAGTGGCAGCTGAGGCCGGGGCAGCGGCTATACCTGCACATGATCAATCAAGCCTCGCTCTGGCGAATGCGTCGGTCGGGTGATGGCATGGTCATCAGGGTCAGCGAGGGATTCCTTTATGCCGACATGCCGGTCTGGCAGGCGCTGATGAAGCAGTTGTTTGAGAGTCGCTGTCAGGTCAGCCGGCAGATCATCGATGAATATACGGCGACGGAGGACTTCGGGGACATCTGCTACGAGTTGGAATCCCTGGCGGCACCACCGGCACCGCCGGCGAGGGGCAATGTCCACGACCTTGACGAGTGCTTTGACCGGGTCAACCGTGAATATTTTGGCGGGAAGATGGCAAGGCCGAACCTCACCTGGAATCGAACGCTGACACTGCGAATACTTGGTCATTATCAGCCGGCCCGCGACAGGGTCATGATCTCGGCGAGCCTTGACCAGCCGGAAGTGCCCGCCTTTCTGCTCGACTATGTGATGTACCACGAGCTGCTGCACAAGCTGCACGGCATAATGTACCTCAACGGTCGGCGTATCTCGCACAGCGCGGCCTTTCGCGAAGATGAGCGGCGATTCGCCGGCTGGCGCGAGGCCGAGGTGATGCTCTCGCAACTGAGCCGTTAGGAATCGTTCCGTTCGACAAATCGCCTTCGGAGCTTTACCATAACCGGGTTATCGCAGGTTGCAGGGATCCGCATACCGGGAGGATTGAGAGATGAAGTGTGGGTTAAAGCAAGGGTTGAAGACAATGCTGACATTGCTGGCACCGGGATTGTTGGTGGCATTACTGTTAGTGAAGACGCCGGGCCAGGTGCCGGCTGAGGCACCAAAATCAGCCGCGGCAGACGAGCAGATAGCGGCGACGGTGCTGGCGTTGCCGGAGGAGTATCGTGCCGGGGCGACGGTACTTGGTTACGATGGTGCGGGGCGGCTGACGACACTGCGAAAGGGAAGCAACGAGTTTGTCTGCCTTGCCGATACGCCGGGCGACGCCAAATTCAGCGCGGCCTGTTACCATCGCGATCTGGAGCCGTACATGGCGCGCGGTCGCGAGCTGGTGGCGAAGGGGATTGCCGGTGGCGACCGCAACGAGGCCTATCGCTGGAAGGAGATCCGCGAGGGGAAGCTCTCGATGCCGAAAGAGCCGCGGATGCTTTACGTTCTCACCGGCAAGGGATACGACGTGGCCATTGGCAAGGTGATTGATGGAGTGGTTCGCTGGGTGATCTACGTGCCCAATGCGACGGCGGAATCGACGGGTCTGTCGACGAAGCCGAAGCGTGGCGAGCCGTGGCTGATGGATGCGGGCACGCCGGGCGCGCACATCATGATCACGCCGAAGTAGTCGCCAAAGCAGTCTTTGGAGCAGACCAGATGGATGCCCCATCTCCGCAAACAGACTTATCGACAGCAGGATCAACCCGGGCAGCGGTGGTATCGCTCGATGGAGTGCGCGAGGCGGCACGGATAGTCTACCGGGACCTGTCGCCGAGCCCGCTGATGGGCTATCCGTTGCTGGATGAGGCGACGGGTGTCCGGCTTTTCCTCAAGCAGGAGAACCACCTGCCGACGGGGGCCTTCAAGATCCGTGGCGGTTTGAATTTTATGAGCCGCTTTGCGGAGGAGTATCCGGGGCGCGGAGTGGTGACGGCGACGCGCGGCAATCACGGGCAGTCGATCGCGCTCGCCGCACGGATTCACGGCGTAGCGGCGACGATCATCGTCCCCCGCGGCAACAACCCGGAGAAGAACGCGGCGATGCGTGGATATGGCGCGCGAGTGATCGAGCACGGACGCGATTTTGACGAGGCTCGCGAGGAGGTTGCGCGCCTCGCGGCAAGCGAGAATCTGCATTACATTCACTCCGCCAACGAGCCGCACCTGATCAACGGTGTCGGAACCTATGGGCTGGAAATAGTCGAAGAGATGGAGCGGCGCGGCGAGCAACTCGATGCGATCTTCGTACCGATCGGGTTGGGAAGCGGCATCTGCGGGACGATCACGGTCTTTCGCGCGCTCTCGCCGCGGACGAAAATCATCGGCGTTCAGGCGGCGGGCGCGCCGAGCATCTATTTATCGTGGCGTGCGGGGAGGATCGTCGAGACGCCGGAGGCACGCACCTTTGCCGACGGGGTGGCGACGCGGGTGCCGGCGAGCATGACTTTTGAAATCATCCGCGACGGCGTCGACGAGATCATCCTTGTCGACGATGAGGAGATTGTTGACGCCATTCGCCTGCTCTGGCGAACGACTCACAACATGGCGGAGGGGGCAGGTGCGATTGCCGTCGCCGCGCTCAGGCAACAGAGTGACCGCTGGCGGGGAGCGAACGTCGCCATCGTCATCAGCGGAGGCAATCTTGACACCGCCTCGCTGCAACAGGTATTCGAAGCGACATCATGCTGACATTTCAGGACATTCTTGAGGCAAAGGAGCGACTGCGCGGCATCGCTCATCAGACTCCGGTGGTCACCTCGCGGCAGGTCAACGAGCTGACGGGAGGCGAGGTCTTCTTCAAGGCGGAGAACCTGCAGCGTGCCGGTGCCTTCAAATTTCGCGGCGCCTACAACAAGCTGGCCTCACTCAGCGAAGAGGAGCGGCGCGGCGGCGTGCTCGCCTACTCTTCCGGGAATCATGCCCAGGCAGTGGCGCTGGCGTCGCGCCTTTTCGGGATCCCGGCGGCCATCGTCATGCCGGCGGACGCCCCGCGAATCAAAGTCGAGGCGACGCGCGGTTATGGCGCCGAGGTGATCTTTTACGATCGCTACACTGAAAATCGCGTCGAGATTGGCGAGCGGCTCTGCCGTGAGCGTGGGCTGACGCTTGTCCCGCCGTACGATGATTACCAGGTGATGGCCGGTGCGGGAACCGCCATCCTCGAACTGATGGAAGAGGTACCCGGGCTTGACGACCTTGTCATCTGCTGCAGCGGTTGTGGGCTGATCGCCGGATCGGCGGTGGCCGCGAGGGCGCTCGCTCCCGAGATCACCATTTACGGCGTCGAGCCGGAGACGGGAAATGACACGCTGCTCTCGCTGCGGCAGGGCGAGCGGGTCGAAATCCCGGTTCCGCGAACGATTGCCGACGGGCTTGCCGTGGCCACTCCCGGGCGGCTCACCTTCCCGATAGTCCGTGAACTGGTGAACGATATCCTTCTGGTCAGCGATCGTGAGCTGATGGGAACGATCAGATTCATTCTTGAGCGGATGAAGCTGCTGGTCGAGCCCTCGGGAGCGGCGGCGGCGGCGGTTCTCAACCAACGCCTGCAAACCAGGGGGCGTCGCATCGGCGTCATCCTTTCCGGCGGCAATGTCGATCCGACCGCACTGGCGGGTTACTTGCGGGCGGAGTGAGCGGCGCGTAGAATCTCAATTTTTGACTTATCCAATTTTCTCACAGTCTTCAGACTGTGGCAGTGAGCGCCGGGCAGGCGTCGACGCGGTCAGGAAAGTGATTTTCAATTATGTCGTGGTTTAAAAGGCAGACTGAAAAACTGGGTGAGATGGCGCCACCGGAAGAGCGCACGGTAAGGACAGAGGGGCTCTTCGTCAAATGTGCCAGCGAGGAGTGCGGAGCGACAATCTACCGCCGCGACCTGGTTGAAACTCTCAATGTCTGCCCGCGATGCGGCTATCATTTTCGCATTGGCGCGCGTGAACGCCTTGAAATACTCTTTGATAACGGGCAATACAGTGAGCTTGACGCTGAGGTTTCACCGGCGGATCCGCTCAATTTCGTCGACAACTCACCCTATGTCGAGCGGTTGAAGAAGGCGCAGCGGCTGACGGGGCTGAAAGATGCCCTGGTCACCGGCGAGGGGAAGATCGACGGCCGGCCGATGATCATCTGCGCGATGGAGTTTCAGTTCATCGGCGGGAGCATGGGATCGGTGGTTGGAGAAAAGATCACTCTGGCGATTGAATACTGTATCAAAAAGGGGCTGCCGCTGATGATCGTCTCGTGTTCAGGCGGTGCGAGGATGCAGGAGGGCGCGCTGTCGCTGATGCAGATGGCCAAGATCTCGGCGGGGCTGGCACGGCTCGATGAGGCGGGGCTGCCCTATTTCTCGCTGATGACCGATCCGACGACCGGTGGGGTGACAGCCAGCTTTGCGATGCTCGGGGATCTGAACATTGCTGAACCGGGAGCGATCATCGGGTTCGCCGGGGCCCGGGTGATCGAGCAGACGATTCGGCAGAAACTGCCCAAGGGTTTCCAGCGATCGGCTTTCCTGCTTGAACACGGGATGCTCGACGCGGTCGTCGATCGGCGTGAAATGCGCCAGTTCCTGATCCAGGCCCTCAAATTCACCGGTCCGGATCGCTGAAATTTCCAACACCTGACGACAGTCGAGGCTGCCAATGTACCTGCGAACACTGCTGCTGACAATATCACTGCTTGCCCCCGGATGTGGCGAGCGCGGAGCGCAACCAGACCAATCGGCCAGGCCGGCGACGGCACCGTCACCAGCCCCATCGCCGGCGGCGGCGGGAATGGCCACAGGGTTCAACGGCGAGCGAGCCTTCGAGGATGTCAAAACCCAGGTCGGGTTTGGCCCGCGCCCCGCCGGCTCTCCGGCGCTGGAGAAGACCCGTGCCTGGATGATCAAAACCCTTCGCGACCTTGGCATCACCGTGCGCATCGACGAGTTTAACCCGGTCACCCCCAATGGCCGCGTCCGCATGAAGAATATCATCGCCGAGTTTCCCGGTGAGAAACCCGAGGCGATCATCATCGCCAGCCATTACGACACCAAATTTTACAAGGAGTTTCGCTTCGTCGGCGCCAACGATGGCGCGTCAAGTACCGCTGTCCTCCTTGAACTGGCGCGGGTCCTTGCCACGCAGAAGACCCCGCGCAAGCAGACGCTGCAACTGGTCTTCTTCGATGGTGAAGAGGCCTTCTGCGCCGAATGGAACGATTGCCTCAACGGTAAGGATAACACTTATGGCAGTCGCCACATGGCCGAACAACTGGTCGCCAAAAAGGAGACCGACCGCGTCAGGGCCATGATCCTGCTCGACATGGTCGGTGACAGTGATCTGCGCATCCGTCGCGAAGAGAACTCCTCACCCTGGCTGGTCGAGGCCATCTGGTCGACCGCCGGTGAAATCGGCTACCGTGATCATTTTGCCAATGCGCTCCACTTTATCACTGATGACCACATGCCATTTCTGCAGGCAGGCATCCCCGCGGTCGACATCATCGACTTCGATTACGGCCCTGGGTCGGCATACTGGCATACCGCCGAGGATACCATCGACAAGATCAGCCCGCGCAGCCTGCAGATCGTCGGCGATGTCGTCCTGCGCAGCTTGCCACGCATCGAGGCATTCATCCGTTGAAGTGCTCGGGGGCTGGAGAGGACAGGCACGGTGGACATGCAAGGTTGAAAGCACCACTTACTTCGATGCTGGCGGATGTTGTACACTTTCTGTGTAAGTTTCGCCGGTAACGGCTGAGCCACAGCCCTCACCGACGTGACACCTGACCGACCTGGCACCTTTAACCTGGAGAACGGATCATGAAATGGGAATATCGAACGGTAGATTGGGGAGAGATTCGCAAGATTGGAGCATCGATCACCGGCAAAGACTACATTGACGAGAATGTCGACGCCGGGCTCAACGCGCTGGGGGATGACGGCTGGGAACTGGTGACGGTCTATGTTGACGGGTATAGCACACACCACGGCAGCAAGGGAGAAGAGTTGCTGGCGAGCAGCCGTTATGTCAAATATACCTTCAAGCGGCCGCTCCTCGATTAGTTCGGCGACGCTGAAAGCCGCCATCACGGGCGATGATCGATCAGATCGCTGATCTCTGAAAAGAGAATCTTGGTGATCTGTCCATCAGCGCTCTTCACCTTGACGGCGGGCTTGCTGAACGGCTGTGTGCTGCGAAGGTTATCGATACGCCCGCGCACCCGCCTTCCGTCAGTGGTGACGACCTCGATATCGGGACTGTCGAGAAGAGCCTGCAGGCGCTCCATCATTGTAAAGAAATCACTCATCGGTCAGCTCCATTACCAGCTAATTCCCGCAGCCAGACTTGCAACCAGCCTTGCAGCAGGGCTTTCAGCAAGAACAGAATTGGTCAACAGGCTCATTGGCAGACCGGAGACGGCTGCGGCTGCCTTCTCTGATGCCTGCCTGAAGAGGTTCTCACCGCCAAAGATCAGCGCTATCGCCTGGATGCCGTTGTAAACGAGGTGCGTGGCAATACAGGGCAGCAGTTTGCCGGTCAGGGCGCGCAGCAGGGTCAGAACGAGGCTCAGCAGGAAGATGGCGGTGATGGCGGCAAAGCTGCCCCAATATTGCAGGACATGGATCAGGGCAAAAGTAGCGGTCGCGATGGCCACAGCCTTCCAGCGGCCGAAGCGCCGTTCGATGCCCCCGTAAAGCACACCGCGGTAAACCAATTCTTCGACCAGCGGCGCAGTCAGAACGGCCAGCGCCGCAACGAGGTAGCGAACCGACGGGCCCAGCCTGAGCAGCCTTTCAAGATCGGTCTCACGATGGGGCAGCAGCCTTTCAAGGAGGGCGGCAATGCCAATCATCAACAGGGCGAGAGCGACAGCATGAACCCATTTGAATTGAACGTGCCACTGCCAGAGCGGCGAGGAGAACAAGGGTCGCCGCCAGCCGGCGGTCAGCACCATCAGGCAGAGACCGAGCGTCACGAGGTGTGCGGGAAAGGTCGAGGCAATGGCAATGATCGTCATCGGCAGGCTGGGCTCGGCCAGATTGGGCATGTGCCCTTTGGCAATCACGCTCCAGCCAACGTAACCAAGCAGGGAGGCAAGCTGAAAGCCGAAGAGCAGAACGATGCTGGCAATGGTCACGAGCACCGCCGCACCCGGCCCCTGGTATCGCTCGACGGGCATTGGCACCGATCCTCGTGAATCCTCTTCTTTGCTGATATCGGGTGTGATGGTCATTGGGTCATCTTCCGGGGACTACATAGAAACAGCCCGCGTTGCGTGCTTCGCTTCAGAGCAATGATTTGCCAGGAACGATGGTCTCACGGTACGTCGCATATGTTGGCCGGCCGTTGAGTTGCGCCGGAGTGAAACGATACTGTCGAAAGGCCTCGACCGCCTTCGGATTGAGCGCCGGATCCGGGCTGTCGAGAACACGAACATTGGTGACCCGCCCTTCGGGCGTGACAATGCCTTCGAGGGTGATCGAGCCGCGCACCTGGGATCCGGGCGCAAAGACCAGCGGTACCCGTGAGGTCAGCGACGGCATGACGAAAATATCACTGCGATCAAGAACCACCTTCGAGCCAAACTGATCGGTCGGCCGTGAGAGGTCGGAGGCCTTGTTGCGCAGGGCGGTGGTGTTCTGGATCACCGGTGTCACGGTCAGCAACAGGGCGCGCGTCGCCGGTGCCTTCTCCGGTCCGTTCGGCCCCTGAAATTCGCTGACCCCGAAACTGCCCTGCCCTCCGCGCAACAGCGCCGTCTCGTTGCTGTTGACGGTCACGCTCTTCACTTCCAGCAGAACCTTGTCGCCGTAGCGCACCGAAAGATCAAAGGTGATGTCTCCCCGCGTAACCAGACGCGGCACGATCGTCCAGACCAGCGGCTGGCCGTTCATCGGCTGGGAATCGGTGAAGGTCTCCCCCTCCCGTAACCCCACCGAGCGCACGTGCCGGAATCTGACCTCCTCGGCCCCGAAGGTCCGCGAGATCTGATCGATCTCCTCCTCCGGAGTCGAGACCGTCGCCCTGAGCGTCGAGACCAGCGGAAAGGGCTTCGAACGGGTGTCGTCATATTGGTAGATGGCCACCGTCACCCCGGCGCCATAGTCACCCTGACGCAGCAACTGTGCCCGCGCACTGATTGCCGGCAGGCTGAT
>CAIKMY010000472.1 GCA_903828635.1 uncultured Acidobacteriota bacterium | reverse complement strand
CGACCGGTGCGGGCGTATTATCCCGCCATGACGACATCCCTGAACCTGCGAGGCCAGAATCTGACCGTGTTGCCTGAAAACGCCGCCGAACTCGCATCACTGCAAGACCTGTATCTGGATGGCAACAGTCTGATTGTTTTGGGCGACAACCTTCTCCGGTTGAGGAATCTGAAGAAACTCAGCCTCGATGACTGTGCTCTGGAAACGTTTCCAGAGGCCATCTGCGGGCTTTCCGGGATCGAAACGCTCAGTATGAGCGGCAACCGGCTAACGTCATTGCCGGAGAAGCTGGGTGCCCTAACGAATCTGGCGGTGCTTACTCTGAACGGAAACCGGATTGAGTCGCTTCCTGAATCGATCGGACAGCTTGCAGGGCTCAAGTTGCTTCAACTTGCCGGCAACCGGCTGCGGGAGTTGCCGCCGGCGATCGGCAGTCTGGGGGCATTGAAGGTGCTCGCGCTGGAGGAGAACCGGCTCTCCGAGTTGCCGGAATCGGTGGGGTCGCTTACGCATCTTGAGACGCTCAATCTTAAGGGTAACCGCCTGGTCAGACTGCCGGCAAATATCGGCAACCTGTCGTCGCTGAAAGTATTGACGTTGACGGATAATCTCCTGTCGCCTCGTGAGGTGGCGCGTGTCCGCCGGGCCCTGCCCAAAACGCTGGTTGTAGAGTAGGCGACAGGCGTCAGGACTGGGCTTTTTCGTTGACAGTCATCCGCGGTGCGGTGCATAGTGCGATCGATATCAGGGGAGTCTCACAGCAGGGGATGCGTATGGCCAAAATGCTGAAAGTATTGGTGATTTTGCTGCTCATCGTGAGTGCTGCAGCGCTGACAATCGAGTACATGCTGGCTTCCAAGCGCGAAGAACTGAAGGGGCGGAATCAGCTTCTCGCCCGTAACGCGGTGCAAGTGGCGAAGACCCTCGAGGTGATCCCGGCTGACACCAACGTCGACCTGGCAGTTCGGGACCTGCCGCGTCTGCAGATCACTGAGGAATCCCTGAAGCATTTCTACCAGCTTGGCGCCGATGGAAAAATGATCAAGGAAGGTGGCAAGAAGAAGGCCGACGGGCCCGGCACGCTTGACGCCGTATTGAAGGATGTTGCGATCCGGGCCGACCTCCAGCTTACGCGCCTAAACGATACACGAATGGGGTTGGAGAGCACTCGCACCACGTTGGCCGAAACGAGTAATACACTGGTGACAACCAGCCAGGAGTTGACCAAGACTCAGGACACGCTCAAGAAGACAGAGGACGACTTGGCTTCCACGAAACAGGTTGTCGCGCAGAAGACCGAGCAGGTGGCGAACCTGACGGAAAAGAACGAGACGCTGACGGCCGACGTCGAAAAGAAGAAGGATGTGATTGCCAAACTCAATGACAAGGTCAGTGACACGGAAGCGAAGATTGAGGCCACCAAGCGTTATATCGAGAAGTTGCAGAAAGACTTGGACGGCTGCCGCGCCGGAACGGGCGAAGCCCAAGCCCCCGGTCTCCAGGGACAGGTTGCGGTGGTCAACCCGCAATGGCATTTTGTTGTGATCGACATCCTGCCGGAAGCGTCACCCGTGGCCTTTACCGATCTCACGGTGCAACGTGAAGACAAGCTGGTCGGCAAGGTGCGGGTTGCCGAAGTCTTTCGAGACCGGCGCTTCGCCGTGGCCGATATCCTCTCCGATTGGGAACAGATGCCCATTGCCAAGGGCGACTACGTCTTCTATTGAGCCGCGCCTTCCCGGGACATTCGCAATGACCGCAACGCGTTGGTGGTGTTTCCTGGTGGTGCTAGCCGGTCTGCTGCACACGATGGGGTGTGCATCCATGGAAGAGTCGGACATGCCTTGGAATGCACCCCAGCCGTGGGAAGG
>CAIKMY010000471.1 GCA_903828635.1 uncultured Acidobacteriota bacterium | reverse complement strand
CGCGGGTGGAAAACCTTGGCAGGGCGAAGGGGGTAACCGAGCGCCAGCGATGAGCCGTGCGGAATGGCGGGGTTGAGGCCAATTGGTCCGGGGTCGTGAGCCCGGTCAGGGTCAGGCTGATTGCCGGCCGATTGCCCGGGCGGGAGATGGCCACCGTCGACCCGATGACACCGATATCCTCCTCATCAAAGCCCTGTGAGGCAAAGATGGTAAGGTGATCGATGAGGCCTTCACCATCCTCATCGGTGACGAGGTAGTGAGCGTGGCCATGTCCGGCGAGCGGGTGACCGGCAGAAGTTTTGCCGAAGAGCACCTCGGAATGGGAGCGTCGGGCACGCCGGCTGATCATTGCCCGGCGTACCTGCTCGGCAAATGGGAGTGCGTCGGTTACTCGTGGAAGCAGTGCCGAGTCGAGTGAGAACCGCGCCACGGTGAAGGCGTCTCGGCCACGCCCCTGACTGATTGCCTGACGATAGACCGGGTTGAGGATCCCTGCCGGGCGGGTATAGGTGACCCAGCGAGTTCCCGGAGGCTGGAGCTGGCGACTTTCGCGCAGCGCCGAGGTTGAGAAGTCAAGCCTGACCAGAAGTTCTTCCGGTTGCAGAGCCGGATCGGGGATCAGCATCCTTTGAGTTTCACCGCCGGGTAGTTGATGTGTTTGCTCGACCGGACGACTGTTGATCGGTTGGTTCTCACTTAGTATTTGCTGCGCTTC
Organism: uncultured Acidobacteriota bacterium; assembly: GCA_903828635.1. Classification (GTDB taxonomy): domain Bacteria; phylum Acidobacteriota; class Blastocatellia; order RBC074; family RBC074; genus CAIOZW01. Next base: position 3,505 of record CAIKMY010000471.1, on the reverse strand, counting down.
ATTTTCATCGAGCAGTGAAGCTTCGCACCACGACTCAGCCCGTCCGAAGCTGTTCAGTGCGCGAAGAAGAGTCGAGAGGCATTGTGCCGATACCGGATCGAGTGCAGACTCGGGCCAGACCCAGATAACGGTGTCTGCCGGCTCGATGGAGACAAAGCTGTCGAGAAATCTGAGGCTGCCATTGGCTTTGTCATAATGTCTTGTGTGCGCGATCGAGGCCTGCGGCAGATGGTAGACCGGTGCCAGACGCAGCAACGCCAGCAGGCCGGAGAGCTGCTCCTCACTGACCTCTGACTGGCAGGCGCGCCTTCTGATGGCGATCAGGGCACGCAGCAGGCGGAGCAGTGAGGGCGGGTATTCCACCAGCCCCTCGTTGACGTGATGCCCCCAGGGCGTTGCATGGTAACGGCCTGAAGTAAACTTCATTCGAATCGCAATCATAGCTTATCTCTTCGTGCACCTCCTCGTCACGCCTTGCGGCTATTGAGAATCAACGGCTGAGCGCCAAAATGGCAGGCGGCGATCAGAGACGGCAGTAGTCCCCTCATTTCGGTCAAAAGTGAATCAACCGGTTTGAGGTTGAGAGTGGGTGGGCGGGTAGCCCTGAGATCCACCAGCTCAAGATCACAGGCTGTTCGCAGGCGCAGGCCTGACCTGAGAAACTCAAGGATTTTGAAGAGGGAAAGGGCGATAAGCAGACTCTCCACCTCTTTTCCGAGACCGTATCCGCGCAGAGCGGCAAGATCCAGATTGAAATAGGCGACCGTGCGGGAAGCAGTGAATTCGGTACGGATGAAGGGGATGTTGCCATGCCCCCGCCTGGCATCTCCAGTGGCGTCGATCCGGTCGAGTTTGACTCCTCCGGAGACAATCGATTCAACGCCTTCGGCCTCGATGAAACCGGAGAGGAGTCGTTGCAGCCGCAACCTCCCCCCGAGCTTTTCGAGAAAGACTCCGTGTAGTATCGATGCGGCATCGAGCCTGAAGACAACGCTTGCCAGCTTGCGGATATCGAGCGGGCCATCAGTGCGCCCGCCAATCTCCTCGATGATGCGTTTCCTCACTTCTTCATTGCCGATGATGTGCGGTGAATTGAGCCGATGGGCTTCCTGCATCGAACTGGTCCTGCCCTTGGCGAGAATGACCACGATGTGTGACAGACCGTGCAGCGGAGTGATGATCTCATCGGTTGGTTCATCCCAGCAGACCGCTTCCAGCCGGTTAGCCATGGATTGGGCCGACTCGATGAGCAGCATTCGGCTCCCCTTCGGACTGACATAGATTGCCGGGCCCAGATCAGGAAAGCCGGTTGGCTGAAAGCGATGGCCCTGAACGGGCCGAAGTTCCGCTTCAATCAACAGCCTCGTTTCGGCAGAAAGTGCCGAACAGATCTCCCTGAACGATGTCATGCGCCCTGGTGCCTCCCCTGAATACCTGCACTGATGCCTTGTCGTCACAGGTTTATCGCAGATCTTCGCTCAACTTATCAATTGATTAGCAGGCGGACCAGTTCGCGGATTGAGGCCGGGCTGATTGGTATCAGCAAAGAAGCGGCAAGGCGCGGAGCCTGATCCTCCCGGAGATGAAAGTCTCCGCGAAGTGATTGTCGACAATTGCTGATTAAACGACGGCGGGCAAGCTCTGTTGCCTGGTTGATGTGGCCGTCGAACAGCAGACGAACGATTGGTGAAGATGCTGACTGGCTATCCGGACTCTGATTGGCGTCGAGCATCGCCAGTTTGAGAAAGGTATAAATCGGCGGCAATCCCGGGGTGTGCCGTAATGTTTCAGCTTTATCAGCAGCAGCAATTTCATCATCTGCATTGTCAGCAGAATTGTCAACAGCATTGTCAGTTTTGTTGTCAGGCTCGCCGGCTCCATTGTCACTGCCGGAGGGAGTGGATGATACCACCTGTTCAACAAGCTTCAGGCCGCCGAGCAGCTCAGTCGCATAACGCTCATCGATTTCGTCATTGAGGAAGGCGGCGATACTCGCCAGTCGTGCTCCGTGCGTCACGGAGAGCCTGAGCCCCGGATGACGGCTGACGAGTCGCCGGTAGATGAGGTGGATCGACTCTTTGAGGTCCACACCTTCCCCGGCGAGGATGCTGGTTTTTAATGACCATCTGACGATACCATTATTGATGGTTACGGGTTCGAGTGACTCGCGGGGCGAGCCTCCGGCTGTGGTGAGGGGATTGATCATCGAGGCAATGGCTGAAGCGAGGTTGAACTCGATCGAGCCATCGTCGCTCTCATTTGCCCAGGCTCGATTCAGAGGTTGGAGAGGTGTGATTCGATGATCGATGCGGAATTGGCGACAGAGGGCGAGAGATCTCTCGGTTTTGCCCAGTGCGATCAGCACCTCACGGAGGCGTCGCGGGCTGCCCTCCGTGGCCAGTCGAAAACTGGCAGTCTCAAGTTGATCCAATGCCAGTGCGACTCGTGCCGGCCATGATCTGCTGGCGATGGCCCTCGCGATTGACGATGACCATCCGGTGATGTCGCGCAGTCTGGTGGCCAGTGGTCCCGGTCGTGCCTCCTGCCTGCCGACCGGAATGGCAAAATGGTTCTGACCGTTGCGTGCGATAAACGCATATCTTTCGAACCACTCGACGCCAATGGCGGACAATGCTTCGGGTGAGGTTGTGGCGAGGGTTTGCGCAAGGTGGGTCGGGCTGTTGAATCTGACGGAGGCGGTCAGCTTCTCGCGAATCTCCTCGATTTCCTCCCGGCGGCTGAGCCGTGACCAGACCGGCATCCAGATCTCTCCGCGTCCTCTCTCTCCGCGAACCACCGTGGAGATACCAGTCATTGCTCTGGCGGTCGTGAGGGGCAGCGGTCTCTCCTCCGGTGCCTCTGCAATGTCCGGTCGGCCTCGGAGCCAGAGACCTCCCTCGATGGCGAGAATATAGTCCCAGGGGTTGTGCAGCGGAGCTCCGATGACACCCTCCGCGGCGTTGACACCACCGCTGCCGCCCGGATCGAACTGACCGATCGATCCGCTCTCGAGCAGCGGGCTCGCCTCCGCGAAGAGCGCCGCCTCGAGGTTTCGCCGACTACGCTGCACCAGCCTTTGCCAGTCCCGTCGCCAACGCAGCAACTCCGGCAGGGTCATCGTCAGGCGCTCAACAAAGCTGACCGTGAAGTTGAGTCTCCCGTCATTGCCGCACGTCCCGAAGAGCGGCGAGCAGACCGGGCGATTCCCGCTCAGGTTGATTGCCGCATTGATCCAGGCGAGCGATGACTCCACCCTTGCCGCCTGCATCATCGCGATCTTTTTCTCCCTGACCGGAGGCGCTGTCAGCCCACGCGTCAGCCTCTCCACGTCCCTGATTGCTTCACGCCAGCCCGCCAGCCGGCCACTCTCTGTCCCAAGCAGCGCTTCCATCAATCGTCGGGCTGGTGCCCCCCCGGGGTAAAAACCGCTCGCCGCACTCCAAGGGGCAATTATCGCCGTTGGAGAGTACTGTTCGAGGAAGAAATCAAGGATCTCTCCCTTTAT
>CAIKMY010000470.1 GCA_903828635.1 uncultured Acidobacteriota bacterium | reverse complement strand
TCCAACCTCCAGCAGCCGGCAGATCTCGAAATGCTCGCGGGTCTGCGGCATGACGCTTTCGTCGGCGGCAATGACCAGCATCACCAGATCGATGCCGTGGGCGCCGGCAAGCATGTTGCGCACAAATCGCTCATGCCCCGGAACATCGACAAAGCCGAAATGGGTATCCCCGATCGTCAGGTCGGCAAAACCGAGATCAATGGTGATCCCGCGCTCCTTCTCCTCTTTGAGCCGATCGGCATCAACCCCGGTCAATGCTTTGACCAGAGAAGTCTTTCCGTGATCGATATGGCCGGCTGTCCCGACAATGATCCGCTTCATTCACACTCCCCGTCACAATCTCTGTCACAATCTCTGTCACAGTTGGTTGAAAGGGTAATGCTAGCGGATCGATGGCACATCGGCAATGGATGATTTCAACGCCATCGGCGCGGTTCACCGATCAGCCACACTTTTTGCGAGGTCGTGCTGGTCCCATTTCTCCGATGTCTCCGTCAGCACTTGAAGATCCCCTTTCTTTGGCAAACAATTGGTCTGCATTTGTTGATCAGAGAGACCGAATGGAGAGGCCGGCCGGCCGGAGAGATCAGCCGGCCGGAGAGATCAGAAGGATGAGCGAAACAGAAGTTCCGGCACAAAAATCAAAGACGCGCGGACGGCGTGTGCTGAGGCTGGTCCTGTTTCTGCTGGTGATCGGAGTGATTGCCGGCGGCTCGCTGACGATCTGGGTACGCTCGGCAAGGTTCAACCGGATGGTGCGGGAGGCGATCGAAACGAGCCTGCGCGATTACGGCTTGCGCGGTGAGGTGGGAGGATTCGGCTTCACGTTATGGCCGGCGACGGCCAGTTTACGCAACTTGAGAATAGTCGGGGAGCGGGGTGGTCGGGAGATTGCGACAATCGAGCGGCTCGATCTGGAAGCGGGTTGGCGTGGACTCTCGGGGGGCAACGGTGGCCGGCGAGTGGTGCTGAAGCGGCTGCGGATTGCGGGCATCAGGTTTCGTGTCGAGATCGACGAAAGCGGGCGTGGCAACTTTGATGGGGTCGAGCGGGCTGGCGGTCCGGCTGGCAATCTGGCAATCGATTATTCGCAAATGGAGATCGAAGTTGGGAACGGGGAGATCGAGTTTGTCGATCGACGGTTGGGTTTTGGGGTCGGACTGGGGGGGGTATCGATCAGCGGGCGTGTCGACGGGGAGGAGAGAGTAAGGTTTCGGCTGACTGCCGGTTCGGGAGAATTTGATCAGGAAGGGCGGATGTCGCCGATCGAGCAACTGGCGGCGGAGGGAGTCGCCGGGAGCGGCGGGCTGGAGCTGAACCGCTTCGAACTGAAGTCAGGAATAGCGGGGATGGAAGCTGACGGGCGGATCAGTTCATGGGCCCCCCTGAGATACGAATTCGGGATTCACGGCACCAGCCGACTGGCGGAAGTGGCGAGGCTCTTTGCGCCCGGTGTCGGGATGGCGGGTGAGGCGATCTGTCATTGCCGGGTAAAGGGTGAGGAGGCCGCTTTCGAGGTGACCGGATCGGCCAGTACCGGACGGTTGAGCCTCGGTGAGGCGATCCTTGACAGCGTCGAGATCCCCGGAGCACTCTTTCGTTACCGGGGAGAGCGAGTCGAGTTTGGTGGTGAGTCGGTAAGTGCCAGGTCGGCACGGTTCGGCAAGCTGCTGTTTGGCAAAGCAATGATCGAGAGGCCGCGCGGATCGATCACTGATAATGGCGCGATCATCACCTCACCGGTGGCTGTGATCTCCGGCATCGACTGGCCGGGCAGCCATCTCGGGCGTTTGCAACTGGCGAAGCTGAAAGCCAATGTTGCCGGGCGCAGCCCCATTCTGGAGGCGGATGCGGAGCTGGCGGATGGAGTCATTGCCGGTGCCGGGATTCGCACGGCGCGGGCAGCGGCAAAGCTCGATGAGGAGAGGCTGCGGCTGAGCGGAGTGACGGCTCTCGCCGGTGATGGCCACATCACTGCCGACATTGACATCCCGCTCGAAGATGAGCGCCGTTACCAGATTGTCGGATCTTTTACCGACATTCCAACAACATACCTGCTGAAACTGGTCGACATCGGGGATCTGCCGGTCGTCGGGACGGTCAGCGGCGAGACGCGCATCGACTGGAGGGGCGGGGATGCCGGATCGCTGGCAGGGATGGCAACGGCGAAGTTTGCCGGCGGCGTACCGGACGCGAGGGGCGGGATGGCGATCGATGGCGGTCTGAGGCTCGACGCGGCGGACGGTGTCTTCACGCTGAGCGGCTGTGAGTTGCGAACGGCCGCGACAAGGGCGACGGCAATGGGCACGATTGCCGTCGCTGGTGCATCAGATCTGCGGCTGAGGCTGAGTGCGACACGGGGAGCAGAGATCATCGAAATTGCCCGTGCAATCAGGCCCCTGCAGTCATCGATTGACCAGTTCGCGCCGGATCTGCCGGGCAGTCTCGAATTTGAGGGCAGGATCGGTGGCGAGCTCAATGAGCCACGGCTTGAAGGCAGACTGCGTGCGGATCAGGTCACGCTGCGCGGAAATCCCGCAGGCGCGGTCGATGGACGAATTTCACTCGATCGCTCCAGAATCGGAGTGAGCGATGGCCGGCTGGCCGCCGTTGATGGGGGCCTCAGCCGCTTTGAATTCTCCATTCCACTCTCACCGGAGGCTACTGATGGCTGGTTCAATGGCGAAATCGACCACCTGCCCGTCAGGTTGACGCTGGCAACCGTCGGGATCACGGTCGATGATAATCTGATCGCCGGGATGCTCAGCGGCAACTTACAACTTTCGGGCTTGCCCGGCAAAGCCAGCGGTACGGTCGACCTGCAGCTGATCGACGGAACAGTGCTGGACCAGCCGGCGCGCGAGACGCAGGCGAGGCTCCTCTTTGTCTCCGGAACGGCGCAGCTTGAGTCCCTGGCGGTACGCCTGCCGCAGGCGACGCTCTCTGCCAGCGGATGGTGGAATATTGCGGAACGATCATTCAGCCTCTCAGGGGAGGCGAGGCGAATCCCGCTGGCGGAGATCTCGGAGATGCTGGCGACCCCGCGCCTCCTGCTTGCCGGTGAGATCGAGTCACGCTTTCAGCTTCACGGAAGACTGGTGAACAGTGAACTCGACTGGTCGCAATCATCGCTCAGCCTGTCACTGGCGACCTCGGGGCTGAGAATCAACGAGCGCACGGCAGCAGATTACCGGCTGGTCGCCTCGACCTCGGCCGGTGGTGTATTGAGAGCGACTCTCAACCAGCGGAATGCCGCCGAGTCGGACCTGCTGATCGCAACCGTGGCGCTGCGCGAGAGAGCCCTGCCGCTGACGCTCGACGGTCAACTGCGCAATCAGGATCTGGCACCACTGCTGGCGCTGATCGCACCGGAGAAGGCTGCCGGCGCCGGTGGCCTGCTCAGCGGCAGCATTCACCTTGCGGGACCGATACGGGATCATCGTGACCGGCTGTCAGCCGAGCAAATCGCCGGAGAAATGAGGATTGAGGCCCTGCGGCTGACGATGGATCGTTATGCAATCCGGCTCGAATCACCGGCAGTGATCAACCTCACCGGCGCGACGATCACCGCGCCATCGGTTCGCCTGATCGGCGATGGCATTGATCTCAACTTCGCCGGCTCGCTCGGCCTGATCGAGGAGGCACCGGTCGATTTTACGCTTCGTGCAAAACTGATCCTCGACGAATTGCCCGCATTGGACGAATCAATCTCGCTCTTTGGCAGCCTCGCGATCGAGGCGCAGGCCCGCGGCAATGTTCGACAGCCGAACCTGACCGGCGCAGCCGATATGCGCAACCTCGGGATTTCATCGCGCGAGCTGCCATTCTTCCTGACCGGTGGCAACGGGCTGGTGACACTTGCCGGCAATCGCCTTGAAATTGCGGGCTTTCGCGCCAACGCCAATGATGGCCGACTGGAGGCCAATGGTTTTGTCGAACTTGACGGTTTGCGTCCGGATCGCTGGAAGATCGATTTCACGGCGGAGAGAGCCGAGGTCTACTACCGCGAACTGAGCGCCACGCTGAGCGCCGGGATGACCCTTGAAGGAACGAAACAGGGCCAAAGATTGACCGGCACGATCAATGCGTCGCGACTCGAGTACGATGCACGCATCGACCTTGACAATCTGATCGGAGGCGGGGTGAACGGCGCTGCCCCCGATTTCGGGATCGATTTTGGCGGGGCCAGGGGATCAGCCGGTATTCCGACACGCCTCGATCTGCGCCTTGAAGCACGCGATGCCGTGGTGCTGCGCAGCGAACAGATCAATGCTCTCGGAACGGCTTATCTCAATGTCAGTGGGCCAAGTCGTGACCCGGCGATCACCGGGCGACTGGAGAGCGAGTCGGGATCGGTTCGCTTTCGTGGTCAGCGTTACGAGATCACGCGAGCGACGCTCGACCTGCTGCCGGGAAGCGCCCGGGCACTCGTCAACCTGATTGCCGAATCGGAGTTCAGGGGGTATCGTGTCTCACTCAACCTTGCCGGCGAGATCGATGCCATCGAGACGACGCTGCGCTCGGAACCGCCACTGTCACGAGACGAGATCGTCGCGCTGATCACCACCGGTCGTACCGATGCCGGCTCGCTCACCAGCCGCGATCCGCTGCGCAGCGGGGTTGGCGCCGCCGCTTCTTTTCTGACCTCCGGATTGATCTCCAGGCCAACCGAGCAGCTTCTCGGCATCAGCCGCTTCCAGATCGATCCGATCATTCGTCCGAACGCCAACCCGGCGGCGCGACTGACTGTCGGCCAGCAGCTATCGCGTAACCTCTATGTCAGCTACGCCACCAACCTTGCCACCGAACAGGACCAGACGGCCATCGGCGAATACACCATCACCAATCGCTTCTCCGGACTGGCAACCTACACGCAGGGTGGCAGCTCGACACGGCAGGGGCTGGCCGAAAATGTCTTCACCATCGAGCTGCGCGGAAGACAGCGCTTCTCGCTCGGATTCCTGCCCGATTCCCGACCACCGGTTGCCGGCGGAACCATTCCGACGGCGTCGCTTGAACCTGCGGCCCTCGCAAAGGTAGAAGTGGAGCGGCCGGAAAACCTCCGGCTGAGTAATCGCAAACTCCGCGAACTGCTGCCGTTGCTCAGTCAGCGGTTCAGCAGGTCACTGGCCCGTCTCGGCGAGCGACGCCTGCGCGAATACCTCCAGGAGCAGGGATACTTCTTCGCCGATGTCAGCTTTCGCTGCGAACCGGTTGACTGCGCCGGCTCGCCGACGGTCTTCTACGAGATCGAGCCGAACCGCTCCTACGAACTGGGCGAGATCAGAATCGAGGGAACGACCAGTCTCCTGCCTCGCGAGCTTGCCGGTGAGCTGCGCTCGGAGAAGGCAAGCCGGGTTGGGGGCATCCCCTTCCTCCGTGATCTGCCGCTGATTGGCGGCTACGTCAGGGGTCTGACCAGCAATGAGCGACTGCGGAGCGACGCCGAGACGATCAGGCGACGACTGGTCGATCAGGGCTACCTCGAAGCACGCGTCCGTCCGCGCCTTGCTGTCAGGCCGGATGATGACGCCCTGCTGCTGATCTTCAATGTCGAGGAGGGAGCGCTCTCACGGGTCGGCGAGGTGGTCATCAGCGGCAACCGCCACGTGCCGCTGGCAACGCTCCGCACTGCGGTGCCGCTCTCTGCCGGACAGGCCTACTCCCCGACCGCGGCCCGGGCAGCAGCGCAACAGCTGCGCCAGCTCTGTGTTGAGCGGGGATACCTCGAAGCAGTCGCTGAACTCGATGTCTCCGCCGATGCCGAGGGGCGCCTGCGCCTTGATTACCGCGTCAGCGAGGGGGTGAAGGCAGTCGTCAGCGAGATTGAAATCACCGGTACAACCAGAACCGGCAGCCAGTGGGTGAAGCGCTATTTCGATTTCCACGCCGGTGACTTGCTGACACCAACGAGGCTGCGAACAACGCAGACGGCACTCTACGCGACCAATGCCTTTCGCGAAGTCAACCTGCGGGTATCCCCTGTCGGTGGCGATGACGGATCAGCCCACCGGGTCACGGTCAACCTCACGGAGGCGAAACCGCTCCTCTTCGTCTATGGCCTTGGCTACTCGACTGATGACGGCGCGCGTGGCTCGATCGAACTGGTCAACACCAACCTCCGCGGCTCACTCGATTCGGTCTCGATGCGCCTGCGGGCCAGCCGGCGTGAGCAGATCTCACAGCTGACATTTGTCGATCTGCGCCCCTTCGGGTGGAAGATGCCGGCCACGGTCTCGGTCTTCTACAATCGTTCGGCCAACCTGCGCACCTTCGTTCAAAGACGTATCCTCGACAGTGACAATCAGACCGGGGTCAGCGAAGATGGCAAGGGCTTCGGGCTGGCACGATTTGGAACCTTCGTTCAGACCGAGCGGCGACTCGACACGCGAACCTCGATCCGCTTTCGTTACACCTTCGAGCGTGCCACCCTCTTCGGCATTGACGAGCAGGAGTTTCGCGGCTCCGAGGTCAGCCGCAACGAGCGCTCGATCAGGCTCGGCGCAATCTCGGCGGGGATCTCGCGTGATACCCGCGACAATGTGCTCAACCCGACAAAAGGCCAGCTGATCAGCGCCGACCATTCGCTGGCCTCACAACTGCTCGGCGGTGGTGAGGCGTTCAACAAGTTCTTTGCGACATTTCAACGCTACCGGACAATCCCCCCCGGACACCCCCTCGGAGGCACGACTCTCGCGTTCTCCGCCAGAATCGGCCTCGCCGGCGTCTACCGTGTCACTGACCGCAACGGCGACAAAGTGATCAGCGAGAGCGAGCGCCGCCTGCCGATCAGCGAGCGCTTCTTCTCTGGTGGTGCCACCACCCTGCGCGGTTTCCGCTTTGAGACGGCCGGCCCGCAGGAGATCCTCGAACCGCGCCCCGGCAGGTCATGCAACCTTGCAGTGCGCCCCTGTGAACTGCCGACCCTCGTCCCGATCGGCGGTGACGCACTGGCCATCCTCAACTTCGAACTGCGCTACCCTCTGACTTCTCAGTTGCGCCTCGCGCCATTTTACGATGCCGGCAATGTCCTGCGACGCGTCACGGACTTCAGCTTTCGCAATCTGACCAATACCGTCGGCGTCGGGCTCCGCTTCAACACGCCAATCGGCCCGGTTGGCGTTGATTACGGATTCCTCATCGATCCACCTGCTTACACAACTCTCAACGGAGCTGTTATTCGTCAGCCACGTGGTGTCTTTCACGTTCGACTCGGACAAAGTTTTTGAGTTGTGATATCTTCGCCTTTGTCTCTCCATTTCCGGCTGGCGACTTCAAACGCCTCTGAATGTCCGCGGGAGATTGCCGGCCTTCCCCGTCGCGTGTTAAATATTCTCGTCTCCCGTAATAACCGGAGACGGCCGGACCGGAGAGCAGATGAGGGAGAGCGACGATGAACAAGTTCTGTACACAGTGCGGAGCCGCAGCAGCCGAAACCGCACGATTCTGCAACAAGTGCGGTGAACGGCTGATGCCCACCCAGCCGACCGTCGCCGGCAATGCCCCGACACTGATCGAACCGCAACCAGCCTCCCCGCAGCTTCCACCTGTCGGAGAGAAGCCGATTGCGCCCCCAAACTACCCTGACTATCAGCCTCCACCGGCTCACAGCGAGCTGTCACCGAATATCGCCGGGCTGCTCTGCTACCCGCTGAGTATCATCACCGGCATAATTTTTCTCTCGCTCTCGGCCTACAACAAGGATCGCTTCGTCAGGTTTCACGCCTATCAAAGCATCTTCTTCTTTGTGGCCCTGGTCGCGCTCAATACCCTCACCAAGGTCTTGTGGGGATTGATCCCCAACCCATTGGATAACCTGCTGGCGGCAAGTGTCGAATTGTTGTGGCTTGGCGGCACAGCATGGCTGATGTATCAGGCCTACCTCGGAATAATGTTCAAGATGCCGCTGATTGGTGACCTCGCCGAAAAGCATTCGCTCAAATCATAGGAGTCGAACGATGCTCATCCTGGCGATGCTGCTGCTCCTGCTGTCAACGACGATTGAGCTCGAACCGCGTCTCGACAGAGTATTTCAGGGCACTTCAATTCCAATGCCGCCTGAGTTGACGGAGAGCGAGAT
>CAIKMY010000469.1 GCA_903828635.1 uncultured Acidobacteriota bacterium | reverse complement strand
TTCCAGGCCCATCTCGGCTGGATTCTCTTTGGGCGCTCTGATCATAACGATGTTGCAGTGACAGCGCGGCACGCGCCGGATCTGGCAAAAGATCGTTTTCACGTGCTGCTTTCCCGCTGGAATTACCTGCCACAGCTTCCATTGATTGCAATCCTCTGGTATGCCGGTGGCTGGCCCTTCATTCTCTGGGGAGTCTTCTTTCGTGTCGTCTTCTCGTGGCACGCGACCTGTTTCGTCAATTCAGCCGGGCATCTCTGGGGGACACGCCGCTTTCAGACCAACGATGATTCACGCAACAACTGGTGGGTGGCACTGATGTCATTCGGTGAGGGCTGGCACAATAATCACCACGCTGCCCCGGCAGCCGCGCGCCACGGCCTTGCCTGGTATGAACTCGACCTTAACTGGTGGGCCATTCGCACGCTCAAGGCTCTGGGGCTGGCGACCGATATCCGGCTGATTGGGCCGGCCGCATGGCGATGCGGTATTCCTGACTCCGAGTCGGAGGTCTGATGTCAAACTATTTTGAACCACCGATAGTACCTCGTTCAGGGCTGACGGCGCGGCTGGTGCTCGAAGCGCGCCGAAACACGGCCAAATTCTTTACCGAGACGCGCCAGCTGGCCTGGGTGCTGATGGTGGCGACGGTGCTCTGGGGGGCCTATGCCTTTTATGCGATGCCCAAGCGCAAAGATCCCGAGGTTAAGGTGCGCAAGGCGCTGGCGATCTGCGTCTGGCCCGGGGCAAGTGCCGAAGAGATCGAGCAGCAGGTGACGCGGAAGATCGAGGAGCGGATGGCCCAGAACACACGGGTCGAGACGATCGAGTCGATCTCACGGAGCAACGTCGCCGTGGTCTACCTTTCAGTAGACGAGCAGGTGGCCGACATCGGCAAGGAGTTTGACGACGTCAGACTGAAGCTCGACAGCATCCGGGATCTGCCGGAGGGCGCGGGGCCGATCGAGTTTGTCAAGGATTTCGGGGATACAGCGGCGCTGATGCTGACGGTGGCCAGTCCGAAGCTGGGTGGTGTGCCGCTCGATGCGTACGCACGGAGCATCGAGCAGGCGATTGGTGAGGCGCGGACAGGGAGCACGGGTGAGCGCGTAACATTGTTGATTGAAGCTCCGCTGACACTGACTCCGAGACAGCGTCAGTGGCTGGGCGAATCACTCGGGCGGGATCTTGGTGCGGCGGGGCTCTTTGAGGGGGCACGCCCGCTGACGCTGCCATAGTTTGTTGGTTTCGATCTTGCCGCCGGGAAGGATGACGAGGCCCTGCTGAGGGCGGCGCGTGCATTTGTCGCCGACAAGCTGCCGGCGACCGGGTTTCGCGTCGATATCGGTCAACCCTTCGTCGTGCGTGAGGTCGGCAGAACCCTCGAACAGTTGCGCGAGGTGGCGCCGGATCGCTACAGCTACCGCGAGCTTGATGACTACACTGATCTGATCATGCGCACGCTCCAGACGTTGCCGATGGTTTCGCGCGTCACCCGCAGTGGCGTCGTTCGCGAGAACGTCTTCATCGAATACTCTCAGGAGCGGCTGGCTGGCTACGGGTTACAGCCATCGCGTGTCGCCGAGCTGATTCGTGCCCGCAATGTCACCGTGCCGGGGGGGCAGTTCGAGGCTGGTGGGCGGACCCTCTCGATCGATCCTTCGGGAGAATTTGCCGCTGAGCGCGAGCTTGGTGATGTGCTGGTCACCGCCTCGGCCTCCGGGGCCCCGGTCTATCTGCGCGATCTGGCCGACATCAGCCGTGGCTACGAGAGTCCGGCGCGCTATCTCAATTATTATGGCCACACCGATGCGGAAGGTCGCTGGCAACGAACGCGCGCGATCACGCTGGCGGTGCAGATGCGGCCGGGTGAGCAGATTGCCCGCTTCGGTGCGGCAATTGACGAATCGCTTGGCGGGCTGCGCAAGGTGTTGCCGGACGATCTCATTCTGGCGAGGACTTCGGATCAACCATTGCAGGTCGAGGAGAATATCTCGCTTTTCACACGCAGCCTGATCGAGGCGATCGTGCTGGTAATT
>CAIKMY010000468.1 GCA_903828635.1 uncultured Acidobacteriota bacterium | reverse complement strand
CGCCCTGCTGCCGGCCGTCACCACCGATGACACCTTCTCGCTGCCAAAAGTTGCGCCGTGGAGTCGTCGCCAGCTGCTGGTACACGAGAAGGACGCGCTCGGGTTCTATGTCAGCGGCCACCCGCTGGAGGAGTATGCCGAGTCGATTCGCGGACTGGCGACTTCTGATTGTGGCGGCCTTGGAGAATTGTCGCACGGGGAGACGGTCTCCATTGGAGGGATGCTGGCCGATCTCTCGGTCAAAACGACGAAGAAGGGAGATCGTTTTGCCCTCTTTCGGATCGAGGATCAATATGGATCGGTCAAGGTCGTCTGCTGGCCGGAGGCCTACGGTCGATGTCGCGAGCGATTGGCCGAGGATCAGGTCTTACTCGTCACCGGGAGGCTCGAACTCTCCGACGATGGGGTGCCAACCCTCATAGTCCAGGAGGTACAGCCCCTTGAGGGGGCACGCGCCCGTGCCGCGAAGCTGGTGGTGCTTTCGATGGAGGAGGCCGCGGCGACGAGTGACAAATTGCGAAGATTGAATGAGTTGATGAGTTCAAGGCCCGGAAATACGCCGCTGGTGATCGATCTGACGGCTGCCGATGGTCTGCGCATCAGAATGCGGCCCAATCAATTTCTGCGTGTTGAGGTCTCGCCGGCGCTGGTCGAGAGTCTTGAGCAGATCGATTCCCGCTGGCGAGTCGATCTCTCGGTCAGTGATTAGCGCTGCCGGCAGGGTTAAAATGAAAGGATGGATCAATGAGTCAGGGATCGGAGAGTCAGTCTGAGAATCCTTCGCCGATGGATCGGGTGTTGTTGGCGCGGCACGAACGACGCCCTTATGCGCTCGATCTTATCGAGCGCATCTTCGACGGTTTTCAGGAGTTACACGGTGACCGCCACTTCAAGGATGACCCGGCGATTGTCGCCGGGATGGCCTTATTTGATGGTGAGCCGGTGGCCATTATTGCTCATCAGAAGGGGCGGGATGTCCGTGAGCGTCAGGCACGTAACTTTGGCATGCCCAAACCGGAGGGGTACCGCAAGGCGCTGCGCGTCATGAAGATTGCCGAGAAGTTCGGGCGGCCTGTCTTCACGCTGATCGACACTCCCGGGGCCTACCCGGGGATCGATGCCGAGGAGCGCGGACAGGCCGAGGCCATCGCTGTCAATCTGCGTGAGATGGCGCGGTTGCGTGTCCCGGTGATCGTGACGGTTACCGGTGAGGGGGGCTCTGGTGGAGCACTGGCGATTGGCGTCGGTGATTTTGTCAATATCTATGAGAATGGTGTCTATTCAGTGATCTCTCCCGAGGGTTGTGCCGCCATCCTCTGGAAGGATGCGGCACGAGCGCCCCAGGCGGCGGAGAGTCTGAAGCTGACAGCCACTGACCTGCGCGATCTCGGTCTGGTCGATCGGATCATCCCTGAGCCGGAGGGTGGGGCCCATAGCGATTGGGATGCGGCCGCCAGGCTGCTGGCTGATTCGCTGCGTGAGTCGTTGCGTGAGGCTCGGTCACAGCCGCTTGACCAGTTGATCGAGCACCGCTACCAGAAGTTTCGTCGCATGGGGCGGCTCAGCGCGCTG
>CAIKMY010000467.1 GCA_903828635.1 uncultured Acidobacteriota bacterium | reverse complement strand
TGTACTCGGCGGTGCCGCGCGGGTCACAATTACCTTCAACACGGAAGGTAATGCTGCGGTTGCGCTCAAGGTTGAGCCAATCAGCAGCCCGACGCAACTGCTCCTGATCGGAAGCGGAAATATCCGACTTGTCATAATCGAAGAAGACCGACTTGAGGATCGCACGGAACTGCTCGGCAATCGGCGGCTCGGTCGGCTGGGTGACACGCGGGCGCTCGGCAACCGGCGGAGGCGGAGGATCCGTCACCGTGACGCGGGTGCTCGCCGTCGCATTTCCACCGGCACCAATCGCGTTTGCCGTGTAGGTGGTCGAGACTCGCGGGCTGACCTCGCGCGATCCGCTCGCCGGCACCTCTCCAAGACCAGTAATGGTCAGCGTCGTCGCATTGGCCGACTCCCAGCGCAACGTGGTGTTCTTGCCGAGGTCGATATTGCTCGGATCAGCCTTGAGGCTGACGGTTGGCATCGGCGGGCGAACGACCGTCACCGTCACCTCTGCCCGATCGCGCGCCTCCTTCTTCCCGCGCTTCGCCACCACCTCATAGGTGGTCGTCTTCGCCGGAGTCATGGTCTTGCCACCGATCTTTTCAACCTTCTCACCGTTGACCTCGATCGTCTTGGCATTCTTCGTCTCCCAACTGACCGTCACCGGATCACCAGCCTTCACCTCCTGACGGGAGACCTTGATCTTCGCGGTTGGCGGTGCACAACCGGCAATCAGCAACACAGTGATAAACAAAGATGACAGCGCTGTAATTCGCGTGCTCTTGTTCGACATTGGGCATTCTCCTTGAGCTTGGTGTTGTTGTTTATTCTATAAATATTTTGTCGGGCTTAATCAGAACAAGCCCGCACGGACCTGCGCAACAATACTTCATCAGACCACAGATTGACTGAGCCCTGCCCTCTCGCAAGGCCAATCACCTTGCCCACGATGGGGAGCGCCCACCGGTGCGTGTCAACTGGCGCTGCTCGCTTCCATCAATATGCATCGCCCAGATCTCCCAGCGTCCGGTGCGATTCGATTGAAAGACAAGGTGACGACTGTCAGGTGCCCACGCCGGGCTCTCGTTTCTTCCCTCACGCGTCAGCCGCAGCACCTGACCGGAAGCAACATCTGCAAGGTAAATGTTGAACGTCCCGCCGTCACCATCCCAGGTGAAGGCGATGAAGCGGCCATCAGGCGACCACGAGGGCGAGTCCATCTGGCCGCCAAGGTTGAGCAACGGCCGCTCGTTGGTTCCATCGGCCGCTATCAGGTAGATGCGCGGCGCTCCTCCCCGGTCGGAGATGAAGGCCAGCTCCATCCCCGTTCTCGGATTCCATCGCGGAGAGATGTTGACAGCTCGACGCGTATTGGTGAGACGTTTTGGATTGGAACCGTCTTCATTGGCAAGGTAAATCTCCATCGAACCGCCATCCTTGCTCGAAGCAAAGGCGAGCCTGCCCTCCGGCGAAATTGTCGGTGAGGTGGTCGTGCCCCGAAACTGGGTCGATCCGATCAGCAAACCATCCTCACCCCGTATGACGACATTCGGATAACCCGAACGATACGAGACATACGCCAGCCGCTTGCCATCCGGCGAGAACGAGGGAAAAAGATTGATCGATCCATCGCGAGTCAGCGCACGACTGCCATATCCATCATAATCCATCAGCCAGACTTCCCGGTTGGCGATGTAGGCAATCTTTGACTGGGCAATGCCATCCGCGCCGGTCATCAATCTGACGATCTGATCGGCAAATTGATGCGCCATCTCACGCTCATTGCCACTCAGTTGCGCGGTCAGGAGTCCCTGCTGCGTCTTGATGTCGTAGAGGAATCCCTGGGCGCTGCTGGCAGAGAGCAGGCTCCCAAAGGCCAGGTAATCCGCCTTGACCGGATCGGTGCTCCACTCCTCATATCGCAATGAGGCCGGGTCGGCAATACGGGTTTTAGGATAGAGGCTCCGGCCGATGATATTGGCCACACCGGCAAACCTCAGATCATTTAACAGGACGGTGTTGAATGTTTCAATATTCTGTTCCAACCCGGCAGCACGGGCCTGAAATTCGGCAATCGCCAGCGACGGCCCCGATCCCGGAGTGACGATGATCGTTCCCACCTGACGGCGCAGGTCTTCCTGCGGAACGCCCCCACCCTGCTGCCCCCGAACAGCCGTGATCCCGCCGACAACCGCAACCAGCAGTAATGTCGCACTCAACAGCCGCCTCATCTGTACTCTTATCTGTACTTTGATCAAATTCTTCACATTCGAATGCATAACGCGACAGAATAACCGACGATTGGCGTGAGGACAACAGTCAGCGTAACCAGATGCAAATCAGGCCTCACCCCGGGCTTTATGCCAGGCCTTATCTTGGATAACGAAACCAGATCTCGGCAGTTGCCTCCTGCACCCCCATCAGAAAACCATTGGGAAATGGCGGCAATGGGTTAGAGGCAATCACCGCCCTTTCGGCAGCATAGTTGACAAGGTCGATTGAACTGCGGCGCTTGAGATAAGCGGGCCCTATTCGACCATTGACCAGCGAGAGGATTCGGCCATCACGGGCAATCCGCAGCTGGAGGATGACATACTCCGTCCCCGAGACGCTGACCGCCGGAGGGTTGTAATTGCGACTCAGAATCATTTGTATTCGCCGGCCATACTCAGATCCACCGGGAACCCCACCCCCCGTCAGCCCGCCTCCGCTACCAATGCCAATCCCGCCACTGACAGCCGGCACCTGCGTCCCGGATGAACGGCCGATCTCGACGCTGGTCCCGGCCGAACCACCACGCTGCGGAGTCTGCGACACCAGCTGGTCAGGCTGCTTTGCCGTTGGCCTCTCGGTCTTGCGTGACTGAGGATCCCGTTTCTCCCTCTCCGTCGTCGGCAACACCTCGGCATCCGGTGCAGGCGGCATCAGCTCGGTCTCGACCAGCTCATTATTCGGCTGATTCATCTCTTCACCCGGCAGCGTGACCGAGCGCGGCATACTCAGGCCGAACTGCCCGGCATCGATGACACCAACCTCGATCGCTTCTCCCTTCGTTCCGCTTCCCTCCCCGGAGGCGACAATTCTCGTCGACAACGGACTGCGGAAATAGAAGATCATCCCCGCGATCACCGCAGCATGGAGAATAAATGAGAGAATTGTTCCCCACCGTCGGTCCTGACTCAAAACTGCTGCCTCACTATCGCATTGCTACCGCGGACACTCATTTGCCTGCCGGCTCAGTCACGAGGCTGACATCCGCCCCGGCTCGCTTCGCCTGATCAAGCACCCACGCTATCACCCGGTAAGGTGTCTCCCCGTCTCCGCGAACATAGACCCTCCGATCACTCGCGCCGGCAAGTCGCGCCGAGATCAGTCCTGTAAGGTCGTTGATGTTTACCGCCTGGCGCTCGTTCCGACCGCTGAGATAGACCTGCCCCTCCTTGTCGATTGAGACAATCAATGATCGTGGTGTCGCCTCTCGCGACTGCGCCTCTCGCGTCTTTGGCAGGTTGACCTGAATCCCTGTCGTCAGAATTGGCGCCGTAACCATGAAGATCACCAGTAACACCAGCATGACATCCACCAACGGTGTCACGTTGATCTCCGCCAGCGCCGTCTGTGTCCGTCCCCTCTGATTGGTGAAGGCCATCTCGCTATCCCCCGGTCAATCTCTATCCTGCTCTATCTTGCTTTATCTTTTATCTTGACGCGTTATCAGACTCTCGCTCGATTAAATTAAGCAATCTGAGAGAGAAGCTATCCATCTCAGCGGTGAGGGCTCTGATCACCTGAAGGTAGTGGTTATAAGCGAGAACGGCGGGGACGGCGGCACCGATACCGGCAGCGGTAGCGACGAGGGCCTCGGCAATGCCAGGGGCGACAGCCTGAATTGAGGCGGTGGTGGCCTGGCTCAATCCCTGAAAAGCGATAATGATACCGACGACCGTGCCAAAGAGTCCGATGAATGGAGAGGCACTGGCCGTTGAGGCAAGCCATCCAAGGCTCTTCTCCATTCGTGTAGTCTCATCGATCGCCGCCCCCTGCATCACTCGCTGGACAGCCCCGATATTGAGTCGGGTCTGCTTCTTCAGTTCACCCTGAGCAGCAAGGAAGAGAGTTTTGATCGGATTATCGGCAAACGGAGCGGCCTCGCGGCAAAGGTCGGCCCAGCCGGCACAGCGCTCAAAGATGAGCAGAAACTCACGCGAAAGTGTTTCGGCGCGTTTCATGACCCGCCCCTTGGCCAGGATGATCGACCAGGAAGCGATCGACATCCCAAGCAGGAGGAGGAGAATCAGCTTCGCAATCAGGCTGGCGCGGAGAATAAGGTCAAGCAGGCTGCTGCCTTGCGCGGCACCAGCCTCCTGCCAGATCAGGCTTGAAATATAGAGGTGGAAATGAAAACAACTCAGCAGCAGAAATAACATTGCGCCATCACTCCAGAGAGAGAGGGATAAAGTGCTGCGTCAACAGGGCGAGGGGCGCACCGAAGTAGCAGGCAATTGAGTAGCACCAGGGACGCTATCTCACCGCCATTCAGTCCAATAGTACAACAGTAGTGCCCGGAAGTCAGATAGTGCCAGAATTTGAAGCACGCCCCCGCCCGGTAGCGATGAACCAGTCGCTACTCCCTGCCAGCGAGCTGGATTCTGATCATTGCCCGCTGCAGCTTGAGCTCGGCACGGCGGAAGTCGATATCATCTCCATCTCCGGCGAGCCCCTGTCCGGAGAGTCGCTTTTCAGCACGCTCCCGAGCCCTCCGTGCCCTCTCGACATCGATCTCCTCCGGGCGTTCGGCAACGTCAGAGAGAACCGAGACACGATCAGGAAGTACCTCGACAAAGCCGCCACTGACGTGAATCGACTGGCGATCGCTCCCCTGACGATAGGTCAGGAGCCCGGTCTTCAACTGCGAGATGAGAGGAGTGTGTTGCGGCAGGATACCGAGCTCGCCATCAAGCCCGGGAACCACAACCTCCTCGACTGCCTCGCTGAACACCCGCCGCTCGGGCGTGATAATCTCCAGATTGAGCTTGTCCGCCATAGGTCTACATCTTCCTTGCCGCTTCGACTACTTCGTCGATCGTTCCCTTGAGGTAAAATGCCTGTTCGGGTAGATCGTCGTACTTGCCATCGACAATCTCGCGGAATCCACGAATCGTCTCGGCGATCGGCACCAGCTTGCCGGGGATGCCGGTAAACTGCTCGGCAACGTGGAAAGGCTGCGAAAGGAATCGCTGAATCTTACGGGCGCGCGAGACCGTCAGCTTGTCTTTCTCCGTCAGTTCGTCGATACCAAGAATGGCAATGATATCCTGCAGGTCCTTGTAGCGCTGCAGAATGCGCTTGACGGCCTGCGCCGTGTCATAATGCTCTTTGCCGACGATACGCGGATCGAGAATGCGCGAGGTCGATTCGAGCGGACTGACGGCAGGATAGATACCCAGCTCGGCAATCTGGCGCGAAAGCACCGTCGTCGCATCGAGGTGGGCAAAGGTGGTAGCGGGTGCCGGATCGGTCAGGTCGTCGGCGGGCACGTAGATGGCCTGCACTGAAGTGATCGACCCATTGCGCGTCGAAGTGATGCGCTCCTGAAGCTCACCCATCTCCGACGCAAGGTTGGGCTGGTAGCCGACGGCACTCGGCATTCGCCCGAGGAGCGCCGACACCTCGGATCCCGCCTGGGTGAAGCGGAAGATGTTGTCGACGAAAAGAAGCACATCCTGCCCCTGATCGCGAAAGTATTCGGCCACCGTCAGCCCCGAAAGAGCGACACGGAGGCGCGCTCCGGGCGGCTCGGTCATCTGACCATAAACGAGGGCGACCTTCGACTGGCTCATGTCCTCGTCGTTGATAACCTTCGCTTCGCGCATCTCCAGCCAGAGATCGTTCCCCTCGCGGGTTCGCTCCCCTACTCCGGCAAAGACCGAAAAACCACCGTGTGCCTTGGCGATGTTTTT
>CAIKMY010000466.1 GCA_903828635.1 uncultured Acidobacteriota bacterium | reverse complement strand
GCCGATCGAGCATCCGCTCGGCGTGGCGTCGCACATAGATATTGTCGTTCTTCAGTCGCTGCTGCAACTCTTCACGGCTCGGCGGCGTTGCAAACGGGAGCGGAGCCAGTGCGAAGGCGGTGCGCACAGCTCCGCTGACCGGTGTCAATCGCCCCTGCATGACCATCTCGATTGCCTGCGCCAGCTCCTGTCCATGGCCCTCGGCAAGGTGCAACTCGCCGCGTGGGGCCGGGTTGATATCCGCGCCACAACCCGTGACAAAGAGCGCCACCGCCCCCGGGTGCTCCTTCTCGATCGCCAGCGCCGCAAAGCCGGCGTAATCTCCGCTGAATTGCGTGAACTGCCCGGTGAGCGTGGTGTTGTGGCAGGCATATCCGAAGACGATCCCTCGCAACCGGCCCGCGCGAGATTCGACCCGCAGCACCGGCACTGTTCGCTCAACCACCCCGTCAGGATTGACCCCGCCAACGATCCCCTTCGGTGAGGGAACCCGCCGGTTCATCGCAAAGCCCGCCTCACCAGCGCCATAGCTGAGCCGCGCCGGTGCGAGGTCCTTCAGCGCCTGCCCGATCAGCGTTACCACCTTCTCTTCGAGCTCCTTTGAATAGCCATCGATCAATGCCACCTGCTCACCTGACAGCGCGTAGGCTCCGATCAGTGAACCACGCACTACCGGTCCGGTATGCGTGTGCGACGAATTGAGGATCAGTTGCTCGCGCCCGATGTTGTATGAGCTCTTTGCTCGCTCGGCAATCGCCTCTGCCAGGGGGCGCGGAAAACCGAGCAGATCGCTGCTCACCAGCACCACCCGCTCTCCGCCTTCGCCCTCGATCGCCAGTGCTTTCGCGTAGAGATCGTGCAGCTTCCCCTCCGATGGCTTTGTTCGCGCTGCATAACCGGCCATCCACATCGACTGTGATGGCGTAATCACCACTGAGGCCAGCCCGGCCTTCATCCCGGATGAATTCGATGAATTGGATGAACTGCCGACCTTGCGCCCCTTTTGCGCTCCGGTCGCCGCCGGAATGGCCAGTGAAATCAGCAACAAGATCAGAATCTGACAGAGACGTTTCATTGATTATCTTTCAACCTCGTATGGGTATGGCGCGACCGAGGCTCTTCGCACCGGTGGATCAAGGGGCGATTATGTTTATTTCAGACTGCTTCCTGATGGGGGGCACCGTCGTGGATCTGCGTCGGATCAGCGGACTCGTTATTGTTTCATTACTCGATATTCGATTGCTGACACTCAGCTGCCAAGGTAGCCCAGCCCTTCGGGATCTGCACTGATGAGTGCCTCGATCATCCGGCTGGCTGTACTCCACTGGCCAACCAGCGGGTAGGTGAGCAGCGCCAGTTTCGCCAGTTGGCGGGACTGCTCGACAGCGGCACGAATCGTCAACCGCTCGTATTCCTTGACCGCCAGCACCAGGCCGCGAACCGATGCGGGCAAGCGGCCGCTCTCGATCGGTCGCGCACCGCGGCGATCGATCAGGCAGGGAACCTCGACGACATCGTCACTCCCGAGATCCTCGATCGCGCCACGATTGGCGACATTCAGCACTATCCGGGACGGACTATCGTTGCGCAGCGCCATCATGACATCAATCGCGATGCGGTGATAGCCGGTAGCCGCGCTGAACGGGTCCTCTGCCAGCGTCACTGCCGTCCCCAGTGCCGAGCCGGCCTCGGCTTCAAGCTTCATGTAGGCCCCGGAGCGCCGCTGCAGATACTCGCGATAAATTGGCAGCGCTGCCTCGAACCGTCCCTCGGCGACCGCCGGTTGCAGCCTGCCGAAGAGCTCTTCGTTGAGCCGGACGATCTCACCGCCCCGGCTGGCACCCGCGCGCCGCTGGTTGGCAAGGGCACGCGCCTGCTCGTAATAAAAGAACAGGTACTCGCTCGGGATCATCCCCAGCGCACGAATCATCGCCGGATCAAAGAGGTCGGCGTGATAAAGCGACCGCAGAACCTGCTCGTTGCCGAGAGCATCGGCCAGCCGATCCTGACCGTCAACCATTATTCGCCTGACCCATCCGAGGTGGTTGAGACCGAAGTAGTCACACTCCACCTCACCAACCTCGCACCCCATCGCTTCGGCCAGCCGCTGGAACATTTCGCTCGGCGTGTCGCAGATCCCGATCAGCTTCAGCCGGGTGTGACTGGCGAGCGCTTCAGTCATCAGCCCTGCCGGATTGGTGAAGCTGATGAACCATGCGTCCGGCGCATGCTGCTCAACCGCACGTGCGTGCTCAAGCATGACCGGAATCGTCCGCAATGCCATCGCCAGCCCGCCGAGCCCCGTCGTCTCCTGTCCGGCAATCCCATGCTCGATCGCGATCCGCTCGTCCCGTGCCCGCGCCTCGATCCCCCCGACTCGCAGGCTGCTAATCACGAACTCTGCCCCCGAGACTGCCTCTTCGACACTCTCCGGGGCGCTGATCATGATCCCGCCACCCGCCTGCCGGGCAATCTCCTGACCAAGCGCGGCCATCAGCCCAACTCGCTCCCGGTCAACATCGAAGAGCGCAATCTCACGCAACCCGAGCGTTGAATGGACCAAACCGTGAATCAGCAGCGGGGTTCGCACCCCACCGCCTCCCAGTATCGATACTTTACTCATTGGCGATCTCTTACCAGCGAATCTTTTCCGGGAAATACTCGGCAATCAGCTCCTGATAAAAGGGCTTCAACTCCTCAGCGTTCGGCTGTGTCTCCCTCTTCGAGTAGAGATCATACGGATTGAAGGCCCGTACCCATTTGAGTACCTCATCGTCCTGCGGACCAAGCAGGTGCTGATATGCCCCTTCACGATGGATCGGATAGCAGGAATGATAGCGCAGCATCCACTGCGCCTCCTTTGGCAGGTAGTCTTTCGTCACGATATAAAGATATTCATCGTGACCCCACGAGAGATGGAGATTGTCGAGACCACAATGCGGCTCGTAGATGCCATACGGTGTTCCGTAAACCGGATGGGCCGAGTCAGGATTGCCGGAGAAGAACTCCGGGTAAACGATCTTGTCAGAGAACTGACACCCTACCGGAAAGGTGTCGCCAACCACGGCCCATTGCGGCTCACCGAAGATGCTCAGCATCTTCCCGATGTCGTGAATCAGCCCGGCAAGGATGAACCAGCGCGGGTGACCATCCTCACGGATGGCCTCCGCTGTCTGCAGGGCATGAACGACCTGTGGCAGCCCCGTGTCCGGATCGCTGTCGTCGACAAATTCAGTTAATGCCTCGATCACCTCCCAGACCCCCATCACGGCTTTGTCGAGTCTGGAGTATTCGGCCTTTTTGGCAAGGACGAAATCGAGTGTCTGCTGCGTATGATTAAGCTGATAGACATCCCTGACACTGCTCCGTGCTTCCGCGGCATAATTGCGAAATTTCCCGCTATCTGCAATATTATCGATGAATGGCGTGGCCGCTGTCTGTGACATATATTCTCCTTCTTCCGGATCCTGGCAACTTCCGTCTCCTCCCGGCGGCTTCGTGATGAATCGGGAGGGAGCAGGATCAGCATCAACTGTGCATCATAGTTAATTTTGTCATTGATGAAAAGGTATAATCGTAATTCATCACCGGCGCTGTCGTATCCCCTCGATGCCCCCCGGTTGCAGAGTCGAGAGCGCACCGTGGATGTTACCGTTGCGGATCCAGTCCGCCGGGGGCTGACCGGCGAGCATCGCGGCGAGGAAACCGCCATCGAAGCAGTCACCAGCGCCGGTCGTCTCGACGGCTTCGACAGGGAAGGGGGCGGCCTCGATGATCTCACCGGTGTGGAGAAGGGCGGAGCCGGCCGATCCGAGCTTGAGGGCGACGGTTCTCAGCCCGGCATTGGCAAAGGAGGCGAGGATTCGTCGCGGCTCGTGCTCACCGGTCATGGCCTCGCCCTCCCGCCGGTTCGGCAGAAAGATATCAACCGAGCGCAGCGCCACGACCGTTCGCCGATCTTTGAGCCATTCCTCCACCCAGCCGGCATCGACTGAAACCGTCGTCCCCGCGTCGTGAAGGTGTGACGCCAGCACGACCAGAGTTTGCGGATCGATTGCATGCGCAATGTGAACGTGCCGGGCCATTGACAGTACGCGCTGCACCGCCTGATCCCTGAGCAGCGTCGGGATGGCCGCGTTGGCCCCGGGAAAGGTGAAGAAAGAGCGATCATCAGCAGTCGATACCGCGACAGTCAACGCCGTTCCGTCCGCCTCATCGCGACGCAGCAGGTCGATATCGACGCCGCAGGAAGCGACACGGCGCGCAAACCAGTCGCCATCCGCCTCATCCGGCGGGCCGATCGATGCCAGCAGCGCGACGCGAAGTCCTGAAGCGGCAATGGCACAGGCCGTGATCGCGGCTCCACCGCCGGCCTCTCGCCTGAGTGCCCCGGCAACCACTTCTTCACCCGGCTCCGGCCACTTCGTGAAGCCGCTCATGACCAGGTCGACGAAGACATCGCCAACCGTGATCGCGTCCCATCTCTTTTCTTCACCAGCGCTCATTGTCCGGCCACCTGCTCAAATGGCCACTCAGCGCGACGACGCGACTGTGCCAGCCAGGCGACGATCCCGATCACCATCAGACCTGCTCCGATCCCAAGCATTCGCAGCCCGTTGGTTCCAAGGATGTAGATCCATCCCGCAAAGGCAATCAGCGCCGGCAGCGGGTAGAGCCACATCCGGAAGGGAAGTGCGATGTCAGGACGATGACGACGAATGATCACCACCGCTATTGCCTGCGCCATGTCGCGCGCGACTATCTGGATGACGATCAGCCCGGTGATCAGCGTCGGCAGCTCAAACCAGCAGCAGAGTGCGGCACTGATCCCGGTGAAGACCAGCGAAAAGCTCGGGAAATTGCCCGTGCGGTGAAGAATCGCGAATGGTTTGAAGAATCGCCCCTCGCTTGCCGCCGCATACGGCACTCGCGAATAGCCTAGCATCACCGCAAAGATCGAGGCCGCCGTCGTCCAGAGTATCAGTAACGTCATCACCGTTGCCGCTTTCGACCCGTAAAGCCTCTGGATGAAGTCGGCGACGATCGCCTTGTTGGCCATCGTTCCCTCGGTGATCGCCTCACGCCACGGCACTACTCCAATGATCGTTACCGTCATCACCATGTACATTACCGCCACCGCGCCAATCGAAATCAGCACTGCGCGCGGGATGTTCCGCCCCGGATTTGTCACTTCACCGCCAAAGAAGCAGACATTGTTGTAGCCACCATAATCGTAGATTGCATTGAGCGATGCCACTCCAAGGCCGATGAAGAAGGGCGTACCGAGCTTGAATGCTCCACTCGGAAAGTCAAAGGCGCGCGCGGCATCAAAGTTGGTGATGCCCGCTGCCAGCACCCATCCCACTGTCAGCAGCACTACCACCCAGAGGATCACCGAGAGGCGACCTACCGAGCGGATGTCACGGTAAAGAATGGCAGTCATCACCAGGCAGACGGCCGCTGCCAGCAGCTTGCCCTGCCACCAGTTCATCTCCGGCAAGAGATAGCGCGTGTAGTTGGCAAAACCAACCGCCCCGGAAGCCAGCGAAAATGGGGCAGTGCAGACCGTCTGCCAGATGAAGAGAAAGCTCATCAGCCGCCCGAGACTTCGCGGGCCATACGCCTCGCGCAGGTAATGATAAGACCCACCCGTTCCCGGCATCGCCGCGCCAAGCTCTGCCCAGACCATCCCGTCGCAGATGGCGATCACTGCTCCGAAGATCCACCCGAGCATCGCCTGCGGTCCGCCCATCGCCCCGAGAATGATCGGGATCGTGATGAATGGACCAATGCCAATCATCTCCAGCATGTTTGCCGAGGTCGCCTGCAGCAGGCCCATCCCGCGTACCAGGCCGCCACCGGAATCCGCTCTCTTCTCTTCGTTATTCATTCACTTTCTGCCCTTAAGCGCGCGCCGCGCCGCCTGAACAATCTGTTCCTCCGAGACGAGGACAAGGTTGGCCGCTGCCCCGAGCGGCACGTATGTATCGACGGCACGAATCGAGCGCAGCGGCCGATGATAGCCCTCTTCCGCCAGCCCGGCAATCACCGCGTCGGCAATTCCTCCACCCGTTGCCCGACACTCGTCAACCACCACTACCGCACCGCACTCGTCCGCATGTCGCCGGATCTCGTCCATCGGCAGCGGATTGAGCCAGCGAAGGTCAATGACCCGCGCCTCGATCCCGAACTCCTGCCGCAACCGTCGCGCTGCTCGCAGCGAGAGCCGATAGCCATTGGCATAGCCTGCCAGCAGAACCTCGCTTGCCTCCGGATGAGCCGTACCGATATCGCCCGGCAGCAGCAGCGATTGATCGGCATGCGGTGGCGGATAATCGCTCAGCCAGAGGTTGTCACCCTCTTCGTAAAGATCCTTTTCGTGATAAAGGGCGATCGGCTCAAGAAAGACCGCGACTCGCTGGCAGGCCTTTGCCGTCGCAATCAGCCCCCGCAGCATCCGCGCTGCGTCATCACCCCGCGACGGCGTCGCCAGCAGCAGCCCCGGGATATCCCGCAGCGCTCCGATCGAATTGTCATTGTGAAAGTGGCCGCCAAACCCCTTCTGATAGGCCAGCCCCTGAATCCGAATCACCATCGGATTGGCAAACTGCCCCGACGAGAAGAACGAGAGCGAGCAGGCCTCACCCCGTATCTGATCGATCGCGTTGTGCAGGTAGGCAAGGTATTGGATCTCCGGCAGCGGCAGCAGGCCAGCCATCGCCGCTCCCTGTGCTGTCCCGAGAATCGTTGTCTCGTCAAGCAGAGTGTCGAAGACCCGTGCCAGCCCGAACTTCTTCTGCAGCCCGGCGGTCACATAGTAGACTCCGCCTTTTTTCCCGACATCCTCACCGAAGATCATCGTCTCGGGAAAGCGCAGCATCTCGTCCGCGAGCGTCGCGTTGATGTGCGCAGCCATCGTTCGTTTCGTTGGTGCCTTCGCCTCCTCCGGCAATCCCTGATCGAAGAGCCGCACGCGCGCCCCCTCCGCCGCCTGTACTGAGGTTGTCGCCTCAACCGCACGGCGATCCCAGCGAGCCAGCGGCGCGATCACTTCGGCCACCGTTGTCAGCTTTGGCCGGCCAATCGCCTCGGCCATGGCTGCGTCGATGCGTGAGCGCAGCCGTGCAATCATCTCCCGCAACTCCGACGGTGTCGCCACGCCAAGCTCGATCAGCCGCCGCGCATTCCTCAACAGCGGATCCCGCGCCTCTTCAGCCTCGACCTCGGCCATTGTCCGATAGCTCGTCTCGACATCCGTTCCTGCATGCCCCCAGAGCCGCGCAACGTGCAGGTGCAGGAAGACCGGTGTCCGGAAGTGGCGGCAGCAGCGAATTGCCTCCTCAACGGTGCTCCAGATCTCGTCAACCTCGCCATCCGCCTCGAAGTAACGCAGATGTGGTCGCTCCCGGAACGAATCACGAATCCAGTTGCGCGGCGTATCGACTGAGATCCCGATCCCGTTGTCCTCGCAGAGGAAGAGAACCGGCGCGCCTCCACCTCGCCGCACCGTGTAGAGCGCCGAGTTGATCCCTGCCAGCGCCGTCGCGTGATTGGCCGAGGCATCACCGAAAGAGCAGAGAACGATCGAATCGTCCGCCAGGTCCCCCGCCACTCCGACCCTGCATGCCTGTCGCAACGAAAACGCCAACCCCGACGCTTTCGGCAGGTGCGAGGCAATCGTGCTGGTCTGCGGCGGAGTCCACATCGGCCGGCTGCCCCACACCTTGTGCCGCCCCTCCGAGATCGGATCATCCTTCGAGGCCGCAAACGAGAGCAGCGTGTCCATCACCGGATCGATCCCTGCCAGCTTTCGCGAACGTGCCATCATCAGCCCACCCGCACGGTAATGCAGAAAGCAGGGATCGTTTAGTCGCAGCATCGCCCCAATGACAGCGTTGTTTTCGTGGCCGGCACTCGAAATGGTGTAGAACCCCTCATTGATCCGCTTCATCTCCCGCGCCGCCACATCGAGCAGCCGGCTCATCATCTGATCCTCGAAGAGATCACGGGCCTCCGTCGCCGTCAGTGTCGTTTCCGGCGTCAGCCGCTCGTCATCCCCAAGGCGCCACGCCGCTGGTCTTGCCTCCTCAAGGTAAGCCTCGATCCGTCCCTGAACTATCTCAACCCTTGTTGCTGGCATCGTCATGCTCTTACCTCGACCCGGCTCCGGCCTGCTCGCTCAGCCATTGCCGTCGCAATCCCACCTGTTCCGGCGCTGCCCCCCGCGCTTCCGCGATGACATAACGGTCAAATGGACGCAGGGCCGCCTTTACCTCGAATTGCCGCAAAACCTCCCGATGAAAGACCGTCAGCGATACTTTCTGTCCTGCTTTCACGCTCCCGAGCCGGCGCGTCACATTGCCCGCATCAACCCTCAGCCCGTCAATCGCCACCAACTCATCCCCCGTATTGATCCCGCTCTCCCACGCCGGCTGATCCGCCAGCAACCCCGAAATCGTGACGCGATCACCCTGAGCCCTCGTCCGCAACCCGAGCGTTCCCGGACGCTCACTGCTTCCTGTCACCCCCTGCCACGATTTCGTCAGCTCCAGTCCGACCCGACCAAAGAATCGATTGAAATCGATATCCTCCACTCCGCTGACATAACGGCTCCAGAGATCGCTCAGATCACCCCCCGCTACCTCTTCAAACACCGCCTTCAACTCCGCATCCGTGAATCCCGGCTTTGGCAGTCCATGCCTCTCCATCAGCCGCCTCATCACGTCATCCAGCGAACGTGCCCCGCCACTCCGCCCCCTTATCTCGAGGTCGAAGATCAGCCCGAGAATCTCTCCCTTCGTGTAGTAGCTCATCGCCGTATTGACCGAGTTCTCGTCCGGCCGGTAATGTTTGATCCACGCGTCGAAACTGGCAGTCTCCGCACTCTGCTGCAACCTTCCCGGCTGCTGCTCATACCCTGCCAGCAATCCTGCCAGCCCGTTCAAATACTCACCACGCCCGATCAGCCCTGCCCGCAGCAACACCAGATCTCCGTAATAACTCGTGATCCCCTCCGATACCCAGAGCCCCCGTGTGTAATTCTCACGCTGGTAATCGAATGGCCCCAGCGCCCGCGGCCGCAATCGCTTCACATTCCACGTGTGAAAGAATTCGTGAGATTCAAGCCCCAGAAATCGTCGGTATCCCGCCTCGCTCGTCAACGCCTCCGGCGTCGTCATGCTCACATTGGCGTTCAAATGCTCCGTCCCGCCGCCAATCCCCGGCTGCACATGTACCAGAAACAGATAGTGCTCGTATGGCAGCCCGCCGAAGATCTTCGCCCCCTCCTCGACGATCTTTGCCAGGTCTCGCGTCAACCGCTTCTCGTCAAACTCGAAACGACCCCAGATGGCCACCCGATGCGGCACCCCCCGCACGCTGAAGTTCAGCACCCGGTGCGTGCCCACCTCTGTCGGTGCATCGATCAGCACATCATAATTCGCCGCCGTGAACCACCCGTCTGCCCCG
>CAIKMY010000465.1 GCA_903828635.1 uncultured Acidobacteriota bacterium | reverse complement strand
TCTCGGACAATTCCCCGTGAGCCATTGCTGCCCTCTCAAGCAATGGCGCAACCGAGAGCAGATCGACCAGCAGCTTGTCCCGCTGCAGCAGTCGACTGGCGGTACGCAACGCGGTGGTTGCCGAGACTGAACCATCAGTGGTCATTAATACTTTCATCTTAAACCTCCATTGGAGACGACATCAGCGGCAGAGGTGAGCAGACGGCAGACCTCTTCGTCCGGGACCTGCGGGAAATCGGCATACCAGAAGCCGACAGCCCCGAAATCGGACGGGCTGAAGATGCTGATGCAACTGACAAGCGGGCTGAGGCTGTTCAGTTGCCGGCAGGTTTCAGCAGCAGTGACAGGAACGGCAACAATGACTTTCTGTGGGGATTGTCCAAGAATCGCGGCAATTGCCGCTCGCATGGTGGCACCGGTAGCAATGCCGTCATCGATGAGAATGACGATCCTGCCGGTAATCTCCCGCGGTGGCCTTCCTCCCCGGTAAAGCTGCTCGCGGCGGCAAAGCTCAGCCTCTTCCCGGGCGACGACGCGCTCGATCTCCTCGGGACCAATACGCAGATCACGAACGATCTCCGCATTGAGGTGGCGCACTCCTCCGGGCGCAATCGCCCCAAAGGCCAGCTCCTCCTCGCCCGGGACTCCCAGCTTCCTGACAAGAAAGAGATCGAGCGGCACCTGCAACAACCTCGCCACCTCGAAAGCCACCGGAACCCCGCCACGCGGCAAGGCAAGCACCAGCAGATCGCCGCCTCTACTATCCTTTGTGCCCCCCTTTGTGGCCTCCTTCGCAAGGTAACCTGAGAGCTTCTTCGCCAGCCGCTCCCCGGCATCGCGGCGATCACGAAAGATCCCGTCCTCGTGCGGATGATTATCATTGCTGATGCTGCTGACGATGCTCTCTTCCATCGACGCCTCCCTCAATACCTCCGGAACCGCCACGGCAATCGCCCCTCTGTTGAAGAGAGTACGCCTCTTTTGCACGGAATGAAACAGGCAATGCCAATGAAACAGAAGCGAGGGGTTGGCATTGTCAGGCAGTCCCGGCCTTGCAGAGCGGGCCGATCTCGTTTACCTTTTTCTCTCGCACCAACTTTCAACCAATTCCGCAATTGAAGAAGGAGAAGAGCGCATGAGTGAGAGTGGCAGGTCACGGATGCACGTCAGGCGTCGTCTTTTGCAGGCAGTGGTCATTGTCATTGGATTGCTGATCGGAGGAGTCGCAATTCTCGGGCTGGTGCCGGTATCGGTCGACATTCCGGCGGCAGGAGCCACCATTGGGAATCCGGGTGGCGGCGGGCTTCGCGGTCAGTTTCCGTCGATGAACGAGCGAGCGAGCAATCCGACGACACCGGAGAGGGTGGAGCTCGGGCGGCTGCTCTTCTTCGATCCGGTAGTCTCTGGCGATAACACTCAGTCGTGTGCCACCTGCCACCATCCCGATCTCGGCTTCAGTGACGGGCGAGGTCTTTCGATGGGCAATGGCGGCAAGGGGCTTGGGCCCGAGCGCACCGGTGGCAGAGATACGAAGCGCAATGCACCGACAATCTGGAATGCGGCCTACAGTTTCAGGCTCTTCTGGGATGGGCGGGCCAGCGACCTTGAGGACCAGGCACGCGGGCCGATCACCTCCGAGGTCGAGATGAACCAGAATGCCGACGAGCTGGTGCGCGAATTGAGGGCGATTCCGGAATATGTGCAAATGTTTGACAAAGTCTTTGGCGGAAGTAACGGCTCGGGTGTGACTTTCGATAATGTCACCAACGCCATCGGCAGCTTCGAGCGGACGCTGATCAGCCGTAATTCGGCCTTCGATCGCTATGCCGCCGGCGATGCCAGCGCGCTCAGCCCGGAGCAGCGGCGCGGTCTGACCCTCTTCAGATCGCTGAAGACACGCTGCTTCGAGTGTCACGGCTTTCCGACCTTCGCCAATCCCGATTTCAAGGTGGTTGGTGTGCCGTCGCTGCCTGGACAGCCGGAGGACCCTGGACGTGCGGAGATTGCCGGTGGTGAGCCCTATCGCCATGCCTTCAAGGTGCCAACACTGCGCAACGTCGCCCTCACCGCGCCGTACATGCAC
>CAIKMY010000464.1 GCA_903828635.1 uncultured Acidobacteriota bacterium | reverse complement strand
GGCCGGAGGTGTAATCCTTGCGGCGGGTGCCTTTGGTTCGCCGCAGTTGCTGCTGCTCTCAGGGATCGGGCCGGCAGCGGCGCTCGGCGATCACGGGATCTCCGTTCTGCGCGACTCCCCCGAGGTTGGCGCCAACCTGCAGGATCATCCGATGAGCGCGGTCATCTATCGCACTCGTGGAAACGACACCTTCAAGAATGCCGAATCACCGCTCAACCTCATCAAATATCTGCTCTTCCGGCGCGGGATGCTCGCCTCCAATGCCGCCGAGGCGATGGCCTTCGCCCCGGTTCACGGTGGTGCCGGAAGCCCGCCGGATATCGAAATCCTCTTTGCTCCGTTTGAATGGCGCAATCAGGGGCTGTCGGATCCCGAGATTCACGCTTTCAGCTTTGGCGTGGCCGTGATCGCACCCCAATCACGCGGCGTGCTCCGGTTGAAGAGCAGGGATCCACAGGATTCTCCAGTGATCGATTTTCGACTGCTGACCGACCCCGAGGGGCTCGACGCACGAGCGCTGCGTGCGGCGGCAAGGTTGGCACGGAAGATTGCCAGCACCGCACCGCTCGCTCAATTTGCCGCCGACGAATATTTCCCCGGGGCCAATATCGAGAGCGATGATGAATTACAGTCGGTGCTCGATTCGCAGATGCAGACCGTCTACCATCCCACCAGCACCTGTCGTATGGGCAGCGATCCTCAGGCTGTGGTCGATACGGCACTGCGTGTCAACGGTGTCGGTAATCTCTGGATCGCTGACGCGTCGGTGATGCCGCGAGTGCCGCGAGGCCATCCCAACGCGGTTGTCGCCATGATCGCCGAGCGTGCCGCTGAGAGCATCGGAGACCGGATCTGAGTCTCCGGTCTCCATTCATCGATCTCGTCACCCCCTCACTCAGGGATTGGCAGGTCGCCCCATCCCGTCGACATCGTCAACCGGGACCTTGTCGGCAAATTGATCCTCGTCACGATACTCTTTCTTCAGCCGCTGCAATTCGACCTTGAGCCGTTTCACCGTCGCGGCATAGGCCGGATTGGCATATTCATTGCGCTTCTCGCGGGGATCCTTCACCAGATCGTAGAGTTCCCACTGGTCGAGCTTGTGAAAGTAGATCAGCTTGTGGCTCGTGGTCCGTACTCCGTAATGGGCGGCGACATTGTGATGTCCCGGATGGTAATAGCGATAGTAGATCGATTTCCGCCAGTCGGCCTGACGCTGGCCAAGCATCAGCGGCAGCAGGCTTCGCCCTTGCATCTCCGGCGGCGTGGGTAAACCTGCCGCCTGCAGGAAGGTCGGAGCAAAGTCGAGATTGAGTGCCAGATCCCGATTGATACTCTTCGCTTTGATCTTTCGCGGCCAGCGCACCAGTAGCGGCGTTCGCAGTGACTCTTCGTACATGAAACGCTTGTCGTAAAAGTTGTGCTCGCCAAGGAAGAAGCCCTGATCGGAGGTGTAGATGACGATGGTGTTCTCGCTGAGACCCTGCCGATCGAGAAATTCGAGGAAGCGTCCGATATTGTCATCGACTGACTGGACGCAGGCGAGGTAATCCTGCATGTAGCGCGTGAAGTTCCAGCGCTTGAGCTCCGCCCCGGAAAGACCTGCCGGCGGCTTCATTTTGACATCGCTCTCGTTGAGGTCCTTGTCGATGTGCATGGTTGCCAGCCGCGAGGCGTCCGATTTGCCCTGATAGTCATCATCAAAGGTCTCCGGAATCGGTGGAACGTAGTTTTCATACTGCCGGCGGTGCTTTTCATCGGGCTGCCAGTTACGATGCGGAGCCTTGTGATGGTACATCAAAAAGAACGGCTTGTTCGTCGGACGCTTCTCGATAAACTTTATTGCCAGGTCGGTGATGATATCGGTAGTGTAGCCCTTGATTGTTTTGCGCGTACCCATCTCGATCATCAGCGGATCAAAATAGGCTCCCTGTCCCGGGAGGATGTTCCAGTAATCGAAGCCGACTGGTTTGCCCAGCTCCGGAGTGGAGGGATTCTGACCGCCAAGATGCCACTTGCCGACCATGCCGGTGTGGTAGCCGGCAGCCTGCAGGTATTTCTGCACCAGCGGCTGATTGTTATCGATGTGATTGAAGACCGGCACTCCGTTGAGATGTGAGTACTTGCCGGTGAGGATCACGGCACGACTCGGTGTGCAGATCGAATTGGTCACGAAGCAGTTCTCAAAGAGCATCCCCTCGGTTGCCAGCCGATCGATGTTTGGTGTCTGAATCAGTCGGCTGCCGTAGGCGCTGATTGCCTGCGCGGCGTGATCATCCGACATGATGAAGACGATGTTCGGGCGCGTCCCGACCTGTCCCTCTGATCCCTGTGCCACGAGCAAAACCAGCACCAGCGCAAAGATGGTGCGCGAAGCGATCTTCATTTGCTTCTCTCTCCTCTGATAACCAAATGAGCTGAACTACTTAATTGGATAGTTTCTGGTAACGCCGGTGCGCCCGTTG
>CAIKMY010000463.1 GCA_903828635.1 uncultured Acidobacteriota bacterium | reverse complement strand
GCGTCTGAATCTGACCGCCGCGTTCGAGCGGATTGAGACCTATCGGTAACCCAATAAACATCCGCAGAAGTCACATTGTCTGAATCTGACCGCCGCGTTCGAGCGGATTGAGACACTGGATTGAACCAGTGAATGTCGGGCATGAGGTTGTCTGAATCTGACCGCCGCGTTCGAGCGGATTGAGACACGCGCTGGCTCCAATTTGAGAGTGCGAGCCGCAAGGGAAGAGTCTGAATCTGACCGCCGCGTTCGAGCGGATTGAGACACTGTGGGCGCAGCGGATAGCGCGGGAACTGGCTTCAAAGTTCTGTCTGAATCTGACCGCCGCGTTCGAGCGGATTGAGACTTACAGCACCTCCACACTCGTTGCGCATTCCATACAAGTGTCTGAATCTGACCGCCGCGTTCGAGCGGATTGAGACACCACGCCAAAGACAAATGCCGGTCGCCGTGGAGACGTCTGAATCTGACCGCCGCGTTCGAGCGGATTGAGACCTCGAGGATTCCCCTCCCCAACATAGACAGGCTGTTTGTCTGAATCTGACTGCTACATTTGAGTGGATTGAGTCGAGGAAGGTGAAGAGCGGGCCGGAGGCCCGCGCACCCAGAGCCCCTCCCTTACCTGAGTACAACGCCGTCGGAGCTCAAATTATGAGCAAATTCTCTTCCCATTCGACGAGAGCCTCGGAGCCAAGAAAGGAGAATTTAGGCTGGCAGGACTGGCAGATGAGATAGATGTGGACACGGTCATATCGTGGGTTGATGGTCTGATTGAGGAGTGAGGTCATGGATTCGAGACGAGTCCGGCTGAGGCTGCATTCAAAGACACTGCGCTGGACGCGAGTACCGAAAGATTTCATTAGCCGGGCTACGCGATGAAGCCTTTTCTGATTGGCGATATCGTAAGCGACGAGGACGAGCAAGGCAGGTCTCCGATCAGCGCCAGCCGGTAAAGGGGACATAAGGAAGGCTACGCATCAGGGATCGGCGCAGGGCGTGAGCCTGATCGTGCAGCGCTTGGCGGAGAGAGATGCGGGCATTGGTACGGTGGTTGAGAAACTCGGCAGTGACAAGTCTCTCATATTCGCGGAAGAAGATTCTGCGGGCATCGTTGGAGAGGAGGACGCCTCCATTTTCAGAGGGTTCGAAGTCGTCATACGAGAGGGTTCCGAGGTTGAGGAGGCTGAGAGTAAGGCGATCAGCGAAGAGTGGGCGGAACTCTTCCATGAGATCAAGTGCGAGTGAGCAGCGGCCGAATCCCGGAGTATGAAGGAATCCCGGATAGGGGTCGCAACCGACGGCGGAGAGTGCTCCGATTGCCTCATTATAGAGAAGAGTGTAACTGAAGCTGAGGAGGGCATTAACGGGATCGGGTGGTGGTCGGCGCTCGCGTTTTTTGAATGTCCACCCGCGTCTGAGTAATTTGCCAAAAGAATCAAAGTAGATGGCGGCAGCCTGGCCCTCGATACCACGGAGGGCGTTGATCTCTTTGGTGAGTGGAAGTCGATCGACAAGTGGGGAGATGCGTGCGATTGCCGGGAGGAGGTCGGCTTCGGGGTGATTTCGCTGGTGGCGGGAGATGATGGAGAGGCAGTTGGTGATTTTCCCGAGGATGAAAGCGCGGGCAAGCTGGCAGGTAAAGTGTGGGTCAGCAAGTTTCTGGTGTTGACGAACGCGAAGGACTGCGTTGTTGGTGGCCAGCGGGGCGAGTCTCCCCTTGAGTTTGCCTTGAAGCGAGAGGAATGTTGTATCGATTCCACGGTCAAGCAGGAAGGTAATGACTGGTGTGGTCAATTGGATGTTGCCATAGATGATTATTCTTCTCAGTTTGAATTCGTGAATTTCGGCAACTTTGGTTCCATTTCGTTCGACGACAATGCGATTCTGCTCACGCCGAATGACT
This sequence comes from uncultured Acidobacteriota bacterium, assembly GCA_903828635.1. Taxonomy (GTDB): domain Bacteria; phylum Acidobacteriota; class Blastocatellia; order RBC074; family RBC074; genus CAIOZW01. The sequence continues at coordinate 5,091 of CAIKMY010000463.1, read as the reverse complement.
GATCCCTGCTCTGAGAGGTAAAGTGATGACATCGGGTCTCTTCTCCTTGCCGGCGACATGGTACTGACAATCGTAAAGTTAAATGGGGCAGGGCGATATCGACACGGGATGATAGCCCGTAAAGGAAGGATAATAACGATTGGCAATATTGCCGAAACTACACACCGGGCAGGAGACGCCCTCAGCCTCGCCGGGCGACGAGGGTGAGGATCATGGCGACGACCTCATCGATGGAGAGATTGGAGGAGTCGATGAGGACGGCGTCATCGGCGATGGTCAGCGGGGAGTCGGTACGGGTACGATCGCGGAGGTCGCGGGCTTCGATCTCGGATTTGATCGATTCAAGTGAGGCGGGGGCGAGTCCGCGGGCGAGGTCTTCATCAAAGCGCCGGCGGGCACGAGCCTCGGCGGAGGCATCGAGATAGATCTTCAGCCGGGCTTCGGGGAAGACGTGAGTGCCAATATCGCGGCCCTCCATGACAACACCGCCGGCGGCTCCCATTTCCCGCTGTCGAGCGACGAGGGCACGACGGACAGCAGAGATGGCGGAAACGATGGAGGCGTTGCGGCTGATATCGGGATGAACGATCTCTGTAGTGATATCGCGGCCATCGATAAGGACGCGGGTGGCATCTACGGGGCCGGTCAGATCGATGACCGCACGGCGGGCGAGCTCACCGATGGCTTCGGCATCAGTGAGGGGGATGCGCTCATCGGCGGCCTTCCAGGCGATGGCGCGGTACATGGCGCCGGTATTGATGAAGAGGTAGCCGAGACGTCTGGCGATTTCACGGGCGAGGGTGCTCTTGCCGGCGCCGGCCGGCCCGTCGATGGCGATGATCAGTTGCGAGTCGGGCACAGATGTCTCCATGGATATCCTGGTTATCAATAATTTATCAGTAATTATGGCCGACCGAGGAGTTGAGCAAGGATGCTCAGGGTCTCATCTATCTGGTCGGAATCGACATCGTAGTGGGTAACGAGGCGCATTTCGCGGGGGCTGATGCCATTGGCGAGCACGCCGCGGTCACGGAGGTCGGCCGAGAGCTGGCTGGTGGAGTGACCGGTCGCGGCGATATCAAAGATGACAATATTGGTGCGCACCGATTCCGGATCGATGCTGACGCCGGGGATGCCGGCAAGGCCGATCGCGAGGCGGCGAGCGTGTTGGTGATCGTGTTCGAGCAGGGCGGGGGATTGCCGGAGGGCGACGAGGCCGGCAGCAGCGAGGACGCCAACCTGGCGCATGCCGCCGCCGAGAAGTTTGCGAAGGCTGACCGCCTGCTCGATGAATTGCCGGGATCCGACGATCATCGAGCCTGCGGGAGCGCCGAGCCCCTTCGAGAGGCAGAACATGACCGAATCGAAAGGGGCGGCGATTTCGGCGACGGTAGTCCCGAGGGCAAGAGCCGCATTGAAGATGCGCGCGCCGTCGAGGTGGACCGGCAGTCCGAGTGAGTGGGCGCCGTCGCAGATCTCACGTGCGGTGGCGAGCGGCATGGTTGCGCCGCCTGCCATGTTGTGTGAATTTTCGAGGGTAATCAGCGAGGTTGGCGTCACATAATAAGGCGGATTGCGCCGGATGGCGGCGGCGACCCGCTCCCAGTCGAGAATGCCATTGTCGCCGCGCACCGGGCGGAGGGTGACACCGGAGAGGACGGCCGCCGCGCCCATCTCATAGTTGAGGATGTGGCTCCGCTCTTCAAGGACGACCTCGGTACCGGGACGGGTGTGGAGTTTGACGCAGATCTGGTTGCCCATGGTCCCGGTCGGCACGAAGAGCGCCGCCTCCTTGCCAAGCATCGCGGCGGCCAGCTCCTGCAGCCGGTTGACGGTGGGATCCTCAAGGTAAACATCGTCTCCGACTTCGGCCTCGGCCATGGCTCGTCTCATTGCCGGCGTCGGCCGCGTTACCGTGTCGCTGCGCAGATCGATCATCTTCATATTTCTCTATCTCTTCTTTCTCCGTCTTCTCACTCAGTCGATGAACTCGGCAAAGACCTCGTTGGCAAGCACCAGTCCGGCGCGACTGATGCACATTCGTTGATCGTCAATTTCGATAAGTCCGGCGTCGAGCAGACGTGCAATGCCCTCGCGATAGCGTTCGCTGACGCAGACTCCGTGCTGCCGTTCGTGGGCGACGAGATCAACGCCATCCAGCAGTCGCAGCTTCAGAAAGAGGGCCTCGCACTGCCGGTCATCATCGTCAAGGGGGATGACCTCGGCGACCGGTGACCGGCCCTGCTCGATCAGATCTAGGTAGTCATGAATGAGGCGCGTATTTGACCATCGCCGTCGTCCGTCGTAGCCGGCCGCCGAGAGGCCGAAGGCGAGGTAGTGCGCGCCGGTCCAGTATTTAAGGTTATGGCGCGAGCGGCGACCGGGACGTGCCCAGTTGGAGATTTCATATTGCTCATAGCCGTGGCGCGCCGCCTCGTCGACCAGATGATAGTACATGGCGACGGTCAGTTCGTCATCTATTGCCCGCAGTTCTCCACGCTCGATGCGATGTTGCAGCGGAGCGTCACGGTAAAGTTCCAGCAGGTAGACCGAGAGATGTTCGGGGGCAAGGGCGAAGATCTCACCGAGATTTTGATGCCAGGTCTCGATTCGCTGCTCGGGCAGTCCGGCGATCAGGTCGAGGCTGATGTTGGCAAAGCCTGCCGCCCGGGCGAGGGTCACAGCCTCGCGTGCCTCGCGGCTGCCGTGAGAGCGCCCGATCATCGCCAGTTCACGGTCATCGAACGATTGCACTCCAAAGCTGATCCGGTCGATCCCCAGATCACGCAACCGGCAGAGATAGTCGCCATCGACCGATCCCGGATTGGCCTCGATCGTTACCTCCGCATCGCTGACAACCTCGAAGTGACGCCGACACCGATCGAGGATCGTGCCCAACTGCTCCGGTGTCAGTGTCGTTGGTGTCCCCCCACCAAAGTAGATTGTCTCCACCCGCTCCCCGGCCCACTCTTCCGCCGACTGATCGATCTCCGTGCAGAGCGCTGCAACGTAACGTCGCGCCAGCTCCGATTCATACCCCCCGGTCGCGAAGTTGCAATAATGGCAGCGCGTTGCGCAGAAGGGGATGTGCAGGTAGATGCCTGAAAGGTCGTTGTCGCCGATCACTCTGCTCTCCTCACTGCCGGCCATCTCAGGTTTATTCGGGGCCATTTATCGTAATCAAAATGCAACTGATGCTCACCGGGCGGAATATCGACAAGCATCAACCCACTCTCCGGCTCGATGATGACTGGTATGTTATGTCCATCAAGGGTTGCCTCCCAGCGCGGTGCGGCATAGGTTTCAAGTCGCGCCCGTGCGGTTCCCGTGCAGCGCAAACGATAGGCACGATGGCTGGACGCCTGCCGCTCGCCATCAACCACACACTCGCCGCTGATAATCGAGAGTCCGCCAAACTTATCGGTTGACGGATAGAATAAGGTCTCGGCCGTTCGCGGTCGAAAGTATACCTGGTTGGCCGCATACCGCAGAAACTCTTGTGATCCCTCGTCCTGCAACCGCATCGCTTCGTCATACGTGATGGCCTGGCCGCTTCCATTCCCGGACGAGGTGAGCAGCTCACCGGCACGCTGCTCATTATCGTGTGACTTTCCCAGTGCTGCCGTCAGCAGCATCCCCGCCAACAGCAGAATCGATGCCACGGTCGTTGCCAGTGGATTGCCAATGTCCGCCGGCACTCTCCGCAAACTCTTCCAGGCGGCAACGACTCCAATAGCGGCGATGGTTGAGACCAGAGGCTGCCAGCGCCAGGGGAACTGGAGCATCGACATCCCCGGAATCGAGCGCCAGAGCGGCTCGCTGCCGGGCATTGCCATTACCATTCCGCAGAGCGTTGCCACCAGCGCGAATCGCAGCCAGCCCGAGAGTCCGCGTGATCTGTCCTCGACCGCGCCTGAGCGGACCAGCGCCATACCCGTCACCAGCAGTGCCAGCGCGCTCTGCACAAGAATCACCACGCTGGCAACATCGTTGAGCCCGGCCCACGCGCGGCGGTAGACTGTCCCGTCGGCTGCCGGTGCGAAGAGCAGATAGCTGCTGAAATGCTGCCGTGCGACCTGCAAACCGATCCGCACCCCACCAAGTTCAAGCATCTGCGGCATCCAGAAGACCGCCGTCAGGGCTGCACCGCCGACCGCCACCAGCAGCAGGCGCCATCTCCCGCTCCATTTCAGGCCCTCCGGCCAGACGACCAGCAGCAAGACCATTGCCGCTGCCGCCATCCAGGTCGTGATGGCGTGGGTCAGTACCACGCCAACCATCCCGGCGATCAGCCACGCCGCCGGTCGCCATCCCTGATCCCCCCGCAGCAACTCGATTCCACCCCTCAGCAGCAGCGGCACAAAGCCCGCTGCCAGCGCCTGCGGCAGGAATCCGCGATTGATTCCGATCAGTGCCACCCCGGGCAGCATCACCGACAACAGACTCGCTGTCAGGCTCTCCCACTTTCCAAACATGCTCCGCGCCAACACGTAGACGCCAAGCTGGTTGAATGAGACCGTCAACACCGTCATCAATTTCAGTGCACCAATGATCCCCACCCCGGGCAGCAGGCTGATGGCCCCGCTCAGCCAGTAGAAGAGCGGTGGATAGAATCGAAAGAAATCACCCCCGCGCCCGCCGTTGAGCAGCCCGGCCCACGGACTCCACCACTCTCCATCCCTGAGCGCTCTGACCATCGTGCGCACCAGGTGATAATGGAGCGGCAGATCCCCCTGCACCCCGAATGACTCGCGCCCTGTCCGATCCCAGGTCAGCACAAGCCCCGTCGCCACCCAGATCAGCGCCATTGATAACCCCGCGACCCGGGCACCAAACCTCCCTGCGGGCAGCCCCTTCCCGCTCCACAATCTGTTGTCGAAGATGCTCATTGCCAACCCAATCATTGCAGGAAATCGCCCCCGGCGGCAACTCCTGTTCGCCCTTCTCGTCAATATCATACCGGCGTTTCGCACCTTCGGGCTCACACCAGTGCTTCAATGCCTCACGAAGTTGATGTCAATATTTTGGGGCTTGAAGATCGACATAATTGAAGATACGATAGTCACGGTTTGGGATCTCTGACTCGGCGAG
>CAIKMY010000462.1 GCA_903828635.1 uncultured Acidobacteriota bacterium | reverse complement strand
CAGCTTCGGAGCCGACGCGGCCGTCATCGCCCCCCTCGCGATCGATGACCTGCGCGCCAGCGAGATCGTCCCCTTCTTTCACCGCGAGATCACCGCGATGATCGAGTCCTCGAACCGGGAGATGCCGATCTTTCTTTACGATAATGCCGACATCGTCGCCAGCGGCAACATACCGCATATCCCGACGCGTATCGTCAAAGAACTCAGCCGCCTGCCCTGGCTGCGTGGCATCAAGGTCTCGGCCTCCCGCAGCGTCATCGGCAACTATACGCGCGCGGCCATGCACTACAAGCTGCCCGGCGAGTTCGGAATCTACATCGGCAATGCACAACTGATCTTTGAGATCTACCGCTCGGGCCACGGCCTGCTCGGTCGCCTGCGCGACGGCTGGCGCGACTTCCTGCTGCACGACGCGACGCCAATCGGAGTCGTCTCCGGTCCCGGCAATGTCATGCCGCGTGAGTGGCAGAAAGCGTGGCGCGTCTGCTGGGCCGGGGACGAAGAATCGATGAACCTCTATCACCATCTCTGTGGTGAATTTGACCGCATTTGCACCTTCGACGAGGGCGGCCGCCGCGTCACCAAAATGATCGCCGGTCTGAAATATGCGCTCGAACTCGACGGCGTCATCCGCGCCAGCCGGGTTCTCCCCGGTTCGGGCGTGCTGACCGCTGAACAGAAATCCGTCTTTGTCGAACGCTACCAGCAATTGCGTGATTCGATCGCCTCCGCGGTGCCCGCCCGGTGGCAAACGGTGAGCCCCTGACCCCTTCACCCCTCCGGAGAAATAGGAGAGATCAACGATGAGATCGGCACTTGCCTCGCTCACGCTGCTGCTTATGGCCACCATCAGCATTCAGGCCCAGACGGCTCTTCCACGGGTCGTTCTGATCGGAGACTCGATCAGAATGGGTTATGCACCACTCGTCGCCAAAAGGCTTGAAGGGCGCGTCGAGATCATCGCCGCGACCGAGAATGGTGGCGACAGTGCACGGGTGCTAAAGAATCTTGACACCTGGGCAATCGGGCCAAAGCCGGATCTGATCCACTTCAACGCCGGACTCCATGACCTCAAGCGAAACAAAGCCACCGGGCAGTATCAGGTTACGCTGACGGAATATGCATCAAACCTGCGCGAGATAGTTGGTCGACTGCGCCGCGAAACCACGGCCTCGATACTCTTTGCCTCGACGACCCCGATCATCGATGAGAGACACGCAGCACGCGGTGCCGATTTCGACCGCCTCGAAGCTGACGTCAGACGCTACAACGACTCGGCAATCGCGGGCATGCGCGAACTGGGGGTTCCCGTTCACGATCTTCACTGGGTGATCGAACAGGGCGGCCCGACAAAATTGATGCTCAAAGACGGGACTCATTACACCCCAGCTGGCTATCAGTTGCTGGCCGAGGCCGTCGCCGACTCGATCATGCGCCAACTGAGCATCAGGAACTACAAGCCACTGCCACCGCAGCCGGCCGGCTCCGAAGCAGCGAAAGCCTATCGCCAGGCACAGCAACTGCGCGATAGTGGGGTGCCCGAGGCCTACCGCCTGCGCGTCCCCGAGTTTCCGCTGCCTTCATCGGCGGCTGCCTGGCGTCGTCAGCGCCCGGAAGTACTCAGGGTCGTGCGTGACTCGCTTGGCACTCTGCCGCCGCGCCCCTCACCGCAAACCGCCCGCCGCCTCACCCGTGAGCTTCACGATGGCTTCACCCTCGAACGTATCGCCATCGACAATGGCGTTGATGGGGAGATCCCGGCACTGCTGCTGCTGCCGGATAAGTTGAGCCGTCCGGCACCGGCAGTCCTCTGGCTCCATTCATCGACTCCCGACAAGACGCAGATCATCACGCCACGGACCAATGGCGGAGAGATATCTCTCGGACTCGAACTGGTCAGGCGCGGCTATGTCGTCTTCGCACCCGACGCCTACTGGCACGGCGAACGCGCCGGGACAGGCCCCTCCGGCTCCACCGAAACCGGCATCAACGAGCAGTCAAGCCTCTTCAAATTTCATCTCTGGATGGGGCGAACTCTCTGGGGAATGTTTGTCCGTGATGACCAGATTGCCCTTGACTACCTCGCAGCCCGTCCCGAGGTCGATGCTCGACGCATCGGCGCCACCGGGATGAGCATGGGCAGCACTCGCGCCTGGTGGCTCGCCGCCATCGACGAGCGGATCGCCGCCACTGTTGCCGTCGCCTGCCTCACCCGCTACGAAAACCTCATTCACCACGGTGAACTCCGTCAGCACGGAGTCTATTACTTTGCCAATGGCCTGCTGCGCCACTTCGATACCGAAGGCGTCATTGCCCTCATTGCCCCACGACCATTTCTCGCCCTTACCGGAGAGCTCGATGCCGGCTCACCCGCCGATGGCGTCCGCACCATTGAATCAATCTCCGGCCGGCTCTATACGAAACTCGGTGCCGGGGACCGATTTGAGAGCATCCTCTACCCCGACGTCGCACATGACTACACGCCGGCAATGAGAAGCGCTGCACTCCAGTGGTTCGAGCGCTGGCTGAAAAAGTGAGGAGCCTCTGCAGGCTTGGTTTCAATTCTGATATCGCTCAACCCTTTTCGACAGCCAGGCGATCGTCTCAGCCTCCTCTGCAGCGGTCCACGCGGTCGCCGGATCGGTGGCATTAGCCGACCAGAGGAAGGCTGCGGGGTAGTCTTTGGCTTCGAGGCTGGCGAGCCTGCTGGTAATACTCTGGCTTTCAAGGTCCGGCCATGGACGCTCGACAGCGGTGGCCAACTCGCCGACGAAACACGGCGCGCAGCCGGTCGATTCATGCGGAGCCACCGGCTGGCCATTCTGCGCGTAGTAATGATACTGATGGAAAGTGGCACCAAGGGCGGCTGAGCCCCAGTCTTCGAGGGTCTCAAAGTGGGCAAAGCCGATGGTTGAGTGAAAGGCGGGCAGTCCGTCATCGAGAGAGCAGCGATTGATGCGCGCGAGGCCGGTGGCGATGAAGTCGAGCATCTCCTCTTTCGCAATAGTGCGTTTCTCATCCTGCTGCCAGAAAAGCAGCGCCGGGGGGCGCACCGCCCACTCCGGTTCATTGATCAGCTCCCAGGCGCAGATGGTCTGGTGATGTGCGACTGACACGGCGAGGAGCGGCTCCAGAACAGCATCGAAGAAGGCCTCCCGCTTTGCGCGGTCGGTAAGGATCTCGCCGCGACCTCCCTTGATGATGCCGGGGTTGCCGGGGATCTCCTCTCCGGGAAAGCACCAGTGGAAATCGATCAGTGAGGGGATGAGTTGCAGCCCGTGAGCGGCGCATGTTTGCAGCAGAAACTCGAAATCGTCAACCAGCTGACGATGGAACGAATGATCGGCAGGCAGTGGATCGAAGCGCCATTGATCACCGTCAAAGCGAGGTACTTCGCCATCGACCCCGTATGAGGTGCCATCGGCGAGGATGAACCAGCGCACGGCAAAAAAGCCGGTCGCGGCCAGTCGGCGGAGCCCCTCGTCGATCCGCTGTCGCTTCGCCTCACGCCACGCCGCACGATCACCGGGCGCAACCCAGCGCGGCGGCGGATCGCCAAAATCCCAGCCATAGTCGATCCACGGATAATTGATGCCAACCTTCACGGTGCGCCTCCTTCAGTGCCTCGCCCCGAATATGTCCGGACAACTTGCCGTAGCCGGGTGCCAAAGGCATACTTCTGTTTCGGACTGATTCGACAATATATCCACAAGTGAGGCGAAAATGAAACGATTCTCTCTCGCGGGCAGATTGATGCTGATGGCAATTGTTGGACTGACGGCCTGCCAGTCACCATCGAGCCGGACCGGGGGCACAGACGGCGCAAAGCCGGAGCCGCCATCGGCAATTCGAGCGACGCTGGAAGCAATGAATGGCGAGTCGCTGCTTGAAGAGATCCGTGTCCTCGCCTCTGACGAGTACGAGGGACGCGCGCCGGGCACACGCGGCGAAGAGCTGACGGTCGCCCGCCTCATCGATCGCTTCAGATCGTTCGGCCTGCAACCCGGCAATCCCGACGGAAGCTACATCCAGAAAGTTCCGTTGATCGGCTACACCCCAACGACAAAAGCCTCTTTTGAAGCCGGTGGACGACGGATCGAGCTTGGGCCCGATGACTACCTTGCGCGCTCATCACGCTATGAGCCACGAATCGATCTGCGCGGATCAGATGTGGTCTTTGTCGGCTATGGTGTCGTCGCCCCTGAATATGGCTGGGATGATTTCAAGGGTGTCGATCTGCGTGGCAAAACGATCGTCATGCTGGTCAACGATCCACAGATCCCCGATCAGCGCGATCCCTCAAAGCTTGACGAGTCGATCTTTCGCGGCAAGGCGATGACCTATTATGGTCGCTGGACATACAAATATGAGATTGCCTCGGAAAAAGGAGCAGCGGCGGCAATCATCATTCACGAAACGGCAACCGCCGGCTATCCGCTCAAGGCGCTCGCCAGCTGGCGACAGGAGAACTTCGGGCTCGAAGGCTCTGAGAAGGGACGCGTTGCGGTCGAGGGCTGGATCAGCTTCGACAAGGCGACCGAAATCTTCGCCGCCGCCGGGCAGGATCTGGCAGCGCTGAAGAAGGCCGCGCTCTCACGCGACTTCCGACCGACGCCGATTGCGGCGAAGGCCAGCCTCAGCGTCGACTCGAAGGTCCGTCGTATCGAGTCGAGCAATGTCGTCGCCAAACTTGAGGGCTCCGATCCGGTGCTCAAAAATGAATACGTCGTCTTCACCGCTCACTGGGATCATATGGGACGCGACACCCGGCTGAGCGGAGACCAGATCTTCAACGGTGCAATCGACAACGCCTCCGGTACCGCCTGCCTGCTTGAATGGGCGCGCGCCTTTGCCAAACTCTCGCCGACACCGAAGCGCTCGATCATCTTTCTTGCCGTGACCGCCGAGGAGAAAGGACTGCTCGGAGCCAAACACTATGCCGAGCATCCTCTCTACCCGCTCGACAAAACGGTCGCCAACATCAACAAGGACGGCATCAACCAGTGGGGACGCACCTCGGACATCACCGTCATCGGGCTCGGAAACTCGACCCTCGACGACATCCTCGCCGAGGCGGCCGGAACCCAGGGACGCACACTCAAACCCGATGCCGAACCGGAGAAGGGATTCTTTTACCGCTCCGATCACTTCGAGTTCGCCAAACAGGGTGTGCCCGCCCTCAACACCGATGCCGGCGTCGATTACATCGGCAAACCCGCCGGCTACGCACAGCAGACCCGCGATGATTACACCGAAAAGGACTACCACGGTGTCAGCGATGAGATCAAACCCAACTGGGATCTCTCCGGAGCCGTCGAAGACCTCCGCCTCCTCTTCACCGTCGGGTACCAGGTCGCCCAGGCAGAGAAGTGGCCCGAATGGAAGCCCGGCACCGAGTTCAAGGCCAAACGCGAGACGATGCTCAGGAAACAGCCTTAATCCCGGAACCTGACGACCACGCAGAATCCTCAGGCCTCTGGCGTCGGCACTGTTCGCCCCGACGCTCAGGACTTCTGGCTGCTCCTCAATTCGAATATTCTGACGACAACAAACGCCAGTAAGGCGAAGACAAAGAAAACCAGGAGCAGCCAGGCAATTCCCTGGAGCGAGCCAATAATCGTGCGGTAGATTTCGAAGACCCATCGCTCGCGCGTCAGCATAACGATGGGGCCTTCTTTTGACGGATCGAGATACTTCTCAAAATCCCAGACACGAACCCCGGACGAGATACCGACAACCACCACCGCAAAGCTCAAGTACTTGCTCCAGACGATGCTCACCTCGTCCGCAAGGATGCGCTGCATAATCGACCGCACCGGCTTGTCGAAGAAGCGCGCTACCGTTACCGAGACCGCCAGCGCAAGAACGAATGTGACCAGCAAAAGCGTCAGAACCATAACTGCCTCCACCCATTTAAACAACAGCCATTCAGTAACAGCCATTCAGTAACAGCCATTCAGTAACAGCCATTCAGTAACAGCCATCCAGTAACAGCCATCCAGTAACAGCCATCCAGTAACAGCCATCCAGTAACAGAGCCCCCTGCTGCATTCAACAGTTGGAGACTGTGCGGAATGGCAATGGCCGATTGTACTCCATCCTGCAGGCCGGAGACGATACCTGAAACGGAACAGGCAACATCGGGCCCCTGCCCGCTGGAATCATCATGAATGAGGGATGCGTTCAAATGTTGTCTGTTCTGATGTCGGCAGTGTCTGTTCAGACGAGGATAGCAGCTTTCTCCCAAAGATTTCGGCATCAATCTCCCTGATTATCGGCGCAAAAATGGTCATTGCCAACGATGTCAGGGGCGAGAGCCTGTGATGAAATTGCAATGCTGCGAGAAAAGCACCAATGACAATCAATTGTTCGGATCCGACATTATTTGAAAGGTCGAAGAGTCGATGGAACAGGCGCCGGGAAGCGGAGAGCCGATATTGGTAGCGCTGGCACCGTGGCGAAGATTGAACCGACGGCGATCAGCACAGATGGCAGAGATGCTTGAGAGGCTGATCCAGCCAGGGGTAAGGCTGGTGCTTGAGATGTCACCGGCTGAGGAGGTTGACAGTGACGGTCTGGCGATGGTGCTTGGGCTGGCGCGGAGGATCGACCGTCTGGGTGGAGAGTTAAAGATCTGTGGATTGAGTCCGAGGGCAAGGGCCTTCTTCGAGGTGGCCCAGGTGCATCGGAGAATTGACATCTGCAATGACCTCAACGAGGCGATTCGGGCATTCGTTCGGGCATTCGATTGAGAGGTTGGGATGAGAAGAGTGGTATCGATTCATTTAATGGTTTTGTGGGTAGTCCTGGGGGTGATGACGGCAGTGGGACAGGATGACGGGTCGGCCAAAGGCTTTCGACCAGCGGGGCGTGATCAGCGATTCACGGCGGCTGAGGCGCTGGCCCACTTTGAGGCACCACTGGAGAATGTCTACCGGATGGGGGCCGGCGATGAGCTGACGCTTGAGGTCTGGGGGCGACCGGAGCTTTCGGGAAAGCATACGATCGGACCGGACGGCAAGGTATCACTGCCACTGCTGGGGGAAACAGTGCTCCTGGGGCTTTCACGTGAGGAGGCAGCCGAGCTGATGAAGCGTGGCTACCTTGGATCGGGGCTCTACAAGGATGTTACGGTGACGGTGCGCGTCGACAAATATACCTCGGCAATAATCTTTATCCTCGGTCGGGTCGCCAATCCCGGAGCGCTCGAGTTCCCGTCGCAGCCAACGCTGCTTGAAGCGATCACCCGTGCCGGCGGACTGCCACTCGGTGATTACTCACAAAAGACGGCACTGACACGCTGTGCGCTGATCCGCGGCCGCGACCGAATCGCCTGGATCAACCTCAAACCGATGCTGACGGAGGGTGACCTGACGGCCAACCTGCGATTGCAGCGCAACGACATGATCTACATCCCTGATGCCGACGACCAACTGGTCTATGTCATGGGTGAAGTGCACAAGCCCGGCGCTTACCGGATGACGCCGGATATGTCATTCATGGACGCACTGACACTGGCTGGCGGCCCGACCAAGGATGCCGGACAGAAGCTGCGACTGATCAGGGGCAATCGTGAGATCAACATCGAGATCGACTTTCGGCGCATCCTCGCCGCGCAACGGGACACCAACTACCTGCTGGAAGAGGGAGATGTGATCTACGTCGATCGAAGCGGCCTCGCGCGGTTCGGTTATGTCATCGAGAAGTTCTCTCCACTCAGCTACCTGCTGCTGCTCGGAGCGACGTTGAGGGACTGACCTCAGGTGGCGAAGACCATGGAGAGAAGAGAGATGGCATCCAGTGTGACAACTTCATCAGCACTTCCCGGGAGTAGTTCAGGGAAAACGCCACCACCAGCCCCGACACCAGTCGAGACCGGGAATAACGGACGAAGGCTGACACCAGCGGCCAGCCTCCGGCGTCACCTGGTACTGGCGATGGGCATTGCGCTGGCAATCTGGATGATCGGGGCGCCGATTGCGTGGTTCTTCGGTCAAAAGATCTACCTGTCCGAAGCGGTAATCTTTGTCTCACCAAGGTTTCTCAAGAACCTTGAAAGTGACCTTGAGCAGGAGATGCAATCGAATTCGCAGTATCGCGAATTCGTGCAGCAGCAGGTGAAATCGGTGGCACGCTACGACATTCTGGCGGAGGCATTGCGCAAGAATCCGCGACTGATGGAGTGGTGGCGGCATAACAGGGAGAGTGACCAGCATGCGATCGAGCGGCTCCAGGGAAGCCTGCTGGTCAAGGCGGTGCCGGACACCTACCAGATCACTATCGGCCTTGAGGATCACCAGCCGGAGAATCTCGCGGAGATGGTCAACGCGGTGATCGATGAATTTCTGCATCGCGACAAACAGGATGAACTCTATGGCAAGGATCAGCGCATTGTTGAGCTGCGAAAGGAGGCGGTGAGACTGAACCAGGAGGTCACCAGTCTGATCGATCGTCGCACACAGATCGCCGAGGAGCTGGGGGTAACAACCTTCAACGAGGGGTTGATCAATCCCTATGATCGGCTGCTGATCGACGGGCAGGAGGCCCTGGCGGAGGTTCGGCGGCGGCGAATCGAGAGGGAATCGGAACTGGCGTCGATCGACAACAGTCAGCGAAGCAGACAGGGCACCCTGCGTGAACTGGCACGGGATCAGGCAGTTCGTGATCAGGGGCTGATCAGCCTCAAAGCCAACCTCAATGTGCGGCGGAGTGAGCTGATGGCGAGGGTGAGCGGTCTCGGTCCGAGCCATCCCGGTCGACTGGCGGCAGAAAATGAGATCAGCGAAATCGATATCGAGATCGAGCGCCAGATGGCAAGGCTGATCGAGTCCTATTCAGCAATGCTCGTCGAGCAGCGCAGGTCCACGGTTGATCAGCTTCGTCGCTCAGAGGCTGAGATGGAGCGCACCGTGCAGGTGCAGGCCGATAAGGCACGGTGGTTTACGATGAACTACCAGGAGGCACTTAGCCACGGAGTGGAGGTCGAACGGCTGCGAAAGCGGCTGGGAGCGGTTGACGATCGGATCAATTTTCTCAGCCTTGAAGCCAATGCGCCGGGATTCATGCGGGTATTTGCCAATGCACGGCGCCCTGAAACTCCGATTCGCGGGGGTCGGGAGAGGCTGGCGCTACTCTTCCTCGGGGCCGGACTGGTCCTGGCAATCGCCATCCCGGTGGCGGCTGACTACCTTGATCCACGGGTTCACACCGCAACCGAACTGGAAGAGTCGCTCGGCCTGCCGACCATCGGCAGCCTCGTCAGAATCGCAGACCCGATAACACGCAATTTCGCGCGTGACCAGCGATGGAGGATCGCCGGAGCGCTCGACCGGGCACACCGAACGAGTGATACGCGGATCATCCTGCTGACGTCGGCAGAGCCCGGGGCAGGAACAAGCACGCTGACGCTCGGGTTGGCACGAACACTGGTCGAGCGTGGAATCTCGGCAATTGCCCTCGAAGCCAATGCCTTCAAGCCTGACAAACGCTACGTCGACGGAGCGGGATCCGACAGCGTGCAACGTGAGGGGCTGGCCACTATTCTGCAGAATGGTGGCAGGATCAATGGTCAGATTCTGCCGGCAAAGGGTGCACTTCCCGACAGACTGCCAGTCGGTGAGACCAATGGCACGAGCCATCTCCCAAGTGGGACAGACCTCTCGCGCGTGCTGAGGCTCCTTGCCAGTCGTTACAACATGGTACTGATCGATGCGCCGCCACTGAGCCTCTCTCCCGATACCGAGATGCTCGCAACGCTGGCAGACGCGGTCATCCTCGTCGTCGCCGCATCGAGCACCTGTTTTGACGAAGTGCGACAGTTAGCTCGTCACCTCGAACGACTCAACCCGTCAACCATCGGGGTGCTGCTCAATCGCGTCGATCCACGGCGGGATCCACGAACGGCCTCACTGCTGGCAGAGCATCGAACCGGCAGCCAGGCAAGGCCCACACACGGCCTTCTCTCGTGGCTCTGGAATTGAAGTCGGAGGTCCGCATGAACGGGAATAAACCTTTGCTGATTTATGTACTGCACAGCGGCAATCTCTACGGAACTGAACGCATGGCACTGGCGACCGTCGATGGCCTGCGCGACGAATTTGATCCGCTGATTCTTGCCCCGCCGGGTCCGCTCCTCGCTGAGGCGGCACGTCGCGGCTACTCAACCTTCTCCTTCCGTACCCCGCTTGAGCTGACGCATCACCTCTGGCTGTTGTTACGCGGCCGCGGCGAGGTCGCCTTTATGGCAACCGGCGTCACTCATTCACTGGCCTTCACGCTGATCAACCTTATTCGCCGGCGAAAGGCGAGGCACCTCCACGTCGTTCACGGCGGAACCGACGAGCGTCTGAGTTACGGACGCAAGCGGCGACTCAACCGGCTCGGGGTGCAGTTTGCCGCCGTCTCCGATTATGTCAAGGAGCGGCTGGTGGCACACGGTGTCCCGCCGGGTCGGATCGCCGTCATCGAAAACTTCCTGTCGCGCGAGCAACTGGCAGCAATCCCGCGGCGACGGCGTTTCATCCGTCGCGGCATCGAGCGGGCAGTGGTCGTTTCACGGGTCGATCCGATCAAGCGGGTCGATCTGCTGCTTGACGCGCTCGATCTGCAACCGGAACTCGACACGATGGAAATCCGTGTCTGCGGGGGTGGATGGCAGCTTGAGGAGCTGCGCCAACGCGCGGCAAAGCGCCACCGCGGAGTTGAATTTCTCGGCTACACCGATAATGTCGGCAGAGAGATCGCCGACGCCGACATGCTGATTCATCTCTGCCCTGAAGAGCCTTTCGGACTCGCCCTGCTTGAGGCGATGGCCGCCGGCGTTCCCGTGCTTGCCCCCGACAGCGGAGGGGCCGGAGACCTGATCGTCGATGGTATCTCGGGATTCCATTTCCGTGCCAACGATGCCGCCGACCTCGCCAAAAGGCTGTCAGAATTGCGTAACGCCGATGCCGAGACCCTCAACCGTGTCGTCGAGGGTGGGCGCTCCGCACTGCGAACGAGGTTCTCGGAAAGGGACCGGCTGGCCGATTACCGGCGCCTCATCTCCGCACATCCCGATATTCAGCACAGTTGACGCCTCCCGGTTGAAACGGAGCAGCAGTGGAACAATCCGAGGTGCAGCGACAATTTTCGCGCCAGGCAGCGATGGTCATCATCGCCAAGCTTGGTTACCTGCTGACGCGCGTGGCACTGCCTCCATTGACACTGCGCCACGTCAGCCTTGAAGAGTATGGTCTTTGGAGCGCAACCTTCGTGCTGATCGGATATCTGGGGATGAGCGGGGTCGGAATCTCGAACGTCTATATTCGCTATGTTGCCGAATTTCATGCTCGCGGCGAGAAGGAGAAGATCGACCGGTTGCTGACGACCGGGATGACAACCATGGCCGTCCTCGGCGTGGGGTTGCTGCTGCCGCTCTGGAGGTGGCTGCCGACCATTCTCTCAAAGACAGCCATCCCAGAAAGGCTGGTCCATCGCGCTTTCGTGCTGATGTTCGGCGCGGCAACGATCTTTATGCTCGACCTGAGCATTGGTGCCTTCGCCTATGTGCTGCTTGGGCTGCGCCGGGTGAAGGAACAGACGGCGGTCTGGGTGGCAAGCTTCCTGCTGGAGACCGTCCTGATCGTTATTCTTCTTGAACGGGGACACGGAGTGATAGCGCTGCTCGAAGCCTTTGCGGTGAGGTATCTCTTCGCCGTCGGCTGCCTTGCCGTGCTCGGCTTTCGGCTGCTGCCAGGACTCTCGCTGCGCCCGGCCAATTTCGATCCCCGGTTGCTGCGCCTCTTCTTCGGTTACGGCGCGGTCGTCCAGCTATCGTGCATTCTTGGGATGTTTCTCTACTCCCTCGAAAAGCTGCTCGCCGGGATCTTTCTCGGTGCCAAAGCAACCGGCGTCCTCGAAATCGGAGAGAAGCTGCCAACCATGGCCAGTCAGTTGCCGGCAACGATGACCGGGCTCTTCCTGCCGACGCTGGCCCACCTGCAGACAAACAATGATGAAGAGGGGATGCGTCGCCTCTACCTGCGCGGGTCACGTTCGCTGAACCTGCTCAGCGGGCTGCTGCTCGGCTTTCCGGCGGCCTTTGCTCCACCACTGATTGCCGCCTGGATCGGCGCGGATGTACGGCTGACGGGCGCAGCCGCGATCCTGACGATAATGTGCCTGCCATACCAGATGCACGAGCTGACGGGGCCGGCATCGGCAATGCATCGGGCAATGGGACGACCCGCACGCGAACTGGTCTATCCACTGAGCCAGATATTGCTGATTGCGCTGATACTCGGAGGCCTGACGCTGTCGCACGACCTGACGCTGATCCTGCTCTGCGGAGTCGTCGGATCGGGGATGATCACCAGTTCCCTGCTCTACCTTGCGTGGACTAACAGGATTCTGGGGATCGGCCAGGCAGCCTTTTTTCGCAGCGTGGTGCTGCCGGGTCTGCTGCCCTACGTGATCGGCCCGGCGACAGCGACACTGCTGCCACAGTCGCTCCTTGCCGGCTCACGCCCGACAATCCTCACCGGACTCGGGATGGCCGGCGTGATTTATCTGCTGCTGACATTGCTGGGAGGATATCGATGGATACTGGATTACGAAGAACGCGCACTGTTACGGAGTCGGCTGGCCTTGCCAGCGAGGTTCCGGCAGGGATGGAGAACCCGTCAATGAGAATCACGCCGCGACTCTCAATCGTTGTCATTGGCCGCAACGAGGGAGCAAGGCTGGCGCGATGCCTCGATTCGATCACGATGATGAGGCCGACCCTCGGAGGACGAGAGGTCATCTATGTCGATTCAGGATCGACCGACCGCAGTGTCGCTCGTGCCGCCGGACGCGGAGCCAGAGTGATCGAACTGCAAACCGGCAAACCCAATGCCGCCAAAGCACGCAATGCCGGCTGGCGGGCGGCGCGGGGT
>CAIKMY010000461.1 GCA_903828635.1 uncultured Acidobacteriota bacterium | reverse complement strand
TTTTGACGATGGTGAAAACTGGCAGTCGCTGCGGCTGAACATGCCGGCAACCTCGATCCGCGACCTCGTCATCAAGGATGACGACCTTGTCGTCGGCACCCACGGCCGCGGCTTCTGGATTCTCGACAACCTGACGCCGCTGCGGCAGATCAATGCGGACATCTCCGCCGCGCCATTCCACCTCTTTACCCCGCAAACTGCCCTGCGCCTTCGTCGCAGCCTCAATACCGACACCCCGTTGCCACCGGAGGAACCGATGGGTGAAAATCCGCCGGATGGGGCAATCATTGACTACTGGCTGCGATCCGCCGCGCGTGAAGTGACTCTTGAAATTCTCGATCCCCGTGGCGAGACCATCCGCCGCTACTCCTCTGCCGACCAACCGGAGAAGATCGATCCGACGACACTTCCCTACCCTGAATACTGGTTCCGGCCACCACGCCTGCCCGGCGTCTCGGCCGGACATCACCGCTTCGTCTGGGATCTTCGCTACCCGGCCCCCGAGGGCTTCCCGCGGTCGTATCCGATTTCGGCCATTTATCGCCATACTCCCTCGCAACCCGAGGGACCACTCGCTGCTCCCGGCGAATATCTCGTCAGACTGACCGTCGATGGCCAGAGCTCGACCCGTCGTCTGACGCTCGGAATGGATCCCCGCGTCACCACCCCGCTGATCGCGCTGCGACGACAGCACGATATCTCGATACGTCTCTGGCGTATGCTCCAAAAGACGCCATCGCCCCGGGAGCGTAAAGACTCTGCGGAAATTGCCGGGCTCCGGCGTGACCTGCTGGCCCTGCTTGAAATAATCCAGGAGAGTGACACCGCGCCGACGACACAGGCTGTCACCGCGGCCGCTGAACTGCAACGGCGCTTTGAGCGCCTCACCCGGCAAAGATAGTCCGAGATGCGGGGGCAGCACATACCTTCTGCCCCCACATCTCTGCCAACAACCTTGTTGCAACAAATTGCAACAAGCTCACTGAACAACGAAAGGGGTGACCGGGATGGTCATCCGATACTCATTGCTGAAGAAGATCGGGCGAGCATTCCCTCCGCCATTGAATGACCCCGAATTGAGGTAGACCCCCAGCACCGGCAACGAGTCGGTCGGAGTCACCGAGACCCAGCCCGCCGTACCCGCCGGCAACAGTTGCGCTACCGAAATCGGAGTCAGACGCAGACTGCCAACGGCCACATCCGTGTAACAGGCGTTGGAAATGGTGCCACCCGAAGTCGGCGTCGTCGAGCCTGTCCCCTGTCCCCAGGCAGTCACCTGCATCGGGACGACACTGCTGCCGCCACGCAGGTCGCGGATCGGCCGAAAGACCGACAGGCTGGTCAGATTGATCGCGCTCGCCTGGCTCGAAACGCTGTCGAATGAGACCTGCGATGGCAGCCGGTCATAATTGACATCATCAAAGATCAGTTCCGCCAGCCCGTTGACGTTCGGCACATCTGTCCCCAGCCTCCGCGCAAATCCCATTGCCGAAATCAGTGTCGTGAAGGTGCCGCCGAGATTCGTTGCCGGCTGCCTGACAATCGCATTGCCGATCAGCGAGTTCAACTGCACCGGTTGTCCCTGCTGATTGATCGCCACCGCCACAACATACCCCTTGACTCCCGGATCGACGTCACTTGCCAGGAAGCTGATCGCCTGCTGCGGGTTGAGTGAAACGTCGAGCGAGAGCGGGCTGCACGAACTGCCATTGACCAGAAAAATACGCACATAGGCCGCAGAGACCGGACTGCTGTTGGTCAGGTTGATCTGTGTATCCTCTCGCGCCGGGTTGCTGGCACTCGAAGTGTACCGACTGAAAAAAAGCACCGACCCCGGCTTCTGATCCCCAACCATCAGAGAGGAAGTCACCATGCTCAGCACCAGATCGACGAAGGCATTGGGTGCCCCGGTAAGCACCGCTCGCCCCGGAGTCGCCATCACCCCGGCTGAGAGTGACCACAAGAGACGAAAGGCCGAGGGATCGAGCGAGATCCGCGTCAGATCGGTCCGCCCGGGCTCAAGTGTCGCATTGGGAAATGGTTGTCCGCCACCCGATGTCATCTCCGGTGGAACAAACGAGGCGATTGGCATCGCCGGAAAGACCAGTTCATTCTTGTATTCCGTCGCAAATGTCAGACGACTGGTCGAAACGTACTTGTCTCCGCGCATCAAATGGACCGTCAAGACCGCACCCGCCGGTACGTTGACCAGCGGCGCGACATCACCAGCAGACTCGATGGAGCCTGGGGCATGGCGGAATTGACCCTCAGCGTGAATTGCAGATCGTTCATCGCCGTGTTTGCAAACCCTCTCCCCGGCAGCAGACTCAGGAGCAGCCCACCTGCCAGTAATAATCCCACTCGATACCACCCCTTTCGATAGCATCCCAGTCGATAATTGAAATCATCCATAGAGCCTCCCATTCAAAAACAACCAGACTCGATACCCAAACTAACAGCACCAGGGAGCTGTCGGCCGGAAACAAACTGATGGATTGTAGCACGCCTCAATCATCCGACTAAGACCGATCCGGATAAGGCCGACATCCGGCTCTCCCCAAAGAAGCTCTCCGGCCACACTGTCATTGGCCCTGCCTTAATTGCTTTGACAAGCAAATTTACAAGGAGCATCGTGGCTGTTATAATTTGCTGCGGTTTGTGGTTGCAGATTCGCATCGGCAAGTAGCCGATACCTTGTCCAACGCGGCAATTTGAGCGAGAGTGAGGGCGTAAATCACCATGTGGAATCGTCTGGTCCGTCTCTTCCGGTCAATCTTTGGAGGCATGATTGAAAGTGCCGAGGATCCTGAATTGATACTTCAGCAACTGATTCGGGACATGAACGATCAGGTGCCGCGGATGCGCGAGAATGTCGCCCAGGTCATGGCCACGGAGAAGCGGCTGGCGAGGGAGATCGAGGCCAACCAGACAAAAATGGCCGACATTGACAACAAGATCAAGGCCGCCATCCGCACCGGGCACGACGACATTGCCGCCAGCCTGATCGGCGAACTCCAGACGACTCAGCGCGCTCTCGCCACCGCCACACAGAGCCACGAACAGGCCAGGGTCGCTTCCGCCAAGGCTCGGGAGTTCCTCGACAACTATATGTCTCAGGTACGCCGCAAGACTGGTGAGGCCATGCAACTGATTGCCGCCAACAAGCAGGCACAAATGCAGGAGCGGCTTGCCAGCACCATGTCCTCATTCCAGATTGGCGATGACTCGCAGACCTTCGATGACATGCGCGAAAAGATTAGTAATCGGATTGCCGCCGCCGAGGCCAG
>CAIKMY010000460.1 GCA_903828635.1 uncultured Acidobacteriota bacterium | reverse complement strand
CCCAACCATCAATTGCACACGCCTATTGAATTGCAGACCAGCCTGTTGGCGACGATCGCCTCGTCGTTATCCGGTCACTCCGGCCTGCCATTCACCCGCTGGCGTGCAGCCTGCCCGCTGGCGCCGCACACAATGCAAAGACCACACTTCGCAAAGTTCATGAATTTATACATCACCGGGCCCTCTGTCAAGGGGCTTTTCTATCAACTGCAAAATTTTTCCGGCAGATCTCGATCATGGCTGGCTGACGAGAGGGGGACGAAAGGTAGAAAGGGCGACTCTGACAGTATTGCAGTGGGCCTCGACGGTATCCTCGACGAATCGGGCATAGCCACCGCCCATGGTAGTGACGATAGGAATCCGGCGTTGACGGCAGGCCTCGATCACGAGCTGGTCGCGAAGGCGGAGGCCATCGATGGTCAGTTTGAGTTTGCCGAGGCGATCGCCCTGGTAGGGGTCAACACCAGCCTGATAGAAGACGAAGTCCGGGTTGAAGCCATCGAGGATCTGAGGAAGATGGTGATTGAGGAGAGCAAGGTAGTCCTGATCGGCAAGACCGTCGGGGAGGTGGAGATCGAGGTGGCTCCGCTCTTTGCGGGCGGGGAAGTTTTTTGCGCCGTGCATGGAGAAGGTGAAGACGTCGGGATCACCGTGGAAAATGGCGGCGGTACCGTTACCCTGGTGAACATCGCAGTCGATAATGGCGACGCGTCGGGCAATCATCCTGCGCTGGAGAACGCGGGTGGCAATGGCAATGTCATTGAGGACACAGTATCCTTCACCGTGATCAGCGTAGGCGTGATGGGTACCACCGGCGAGATTGGAAGCGATACCGTCACGAAGAGCGCTTTGAGCGGCAAGAATGGTTCCCTGAACAGAGGAGCGAGAGCGGTTGACCAGACCGCTCGACCACGGAAAGCCGATACGGCGAATTTCGTGAGGGGTCAGTTCACCGCGGGTGCAGCGATTCCAGTAATCGGAATGATGAACCAGCAGAATATCCTCATCCGCAGCGAGGCCGGGATCGTTCAGGTTCCAATGGGTAATCGATCCCTCGGAGAGGAGCCGGTCGCGCGTCAGGCGATACTTGGCCATCGGAAACTGATGGTTTGGCGGGAGGGGGATCATATAACGGTCGGAATAAAAGATGCGCATCAGCTGTCGATGGAGGGAGAATTGACAGGAGAGTCGGGAGTCTCCCCAATCGGGATTGGACGTCGGTTCTCATCAACGGCGACATAGACGGCCTCGGCTTCGAGGACACGGACGATCTCATCGGTATTATGGTAGCGCTTGGCCTCGACAATGATATCGACGGTGACCGAGGTGCGACCGACGCGGGTGGTTCGGGTATAGAAGCTGACGACATCACCGACGAAGACGGGCGAGATAAACTCGACCCCCCTGATGGCGACGGTGACGAAGAGCAGATCGGCATGTTTACGAGCCTCAATGCCTCCGGCGAGGTCGAGATGGCTGAGGATGACTCCGCCAAAGATCGTCCCGCCGGGATTGGTATCCCGCGGAAGCATCGAGACGCGAATTGCGAGGTCACCGCGATCGCTGATTGCTTCGGTCATACTTCACTCCGGATTTGTATGGTAGCCGATTGCGAAAGCAGCCGGCAACCCATTTGACGCCTGGCCTTTTCCGAAAAATTGAAGCAGGTTTACAAAATAATGGATACTGAGCACGGGGCGAGAGTGTGGAAAAGAAAAGAGCAAGAGAGCTAAATACAGACAGAATCAGCAGATACAGCACATATAGCTGTTTCGGTATGATCCGTAAAATCCGTGGAATGAGGCTTGCAGAATAGTGTGGTGTGTGTGGGACGAGTTCCCACACCATTGTCTTCCAAGTTTTCATCCCAGCAAAGCTAGCCTTGAAAGGGGAGGCCGACAAAGCCTCCCCTGCTTTTTTGTCAGACTGGTATTCGTCTGTTGATTTCTCTTCGCTGATGTTCCGTGAGGTAAAAAGTCAGGAACGAGCAGCACGAAGGGCCTGATCGAAATCATCGAGGATATCTGCCGCATCTTCGAGGCCGACGGAGATACGAACGAGCCCCTCATTGATACCGGTCGACTGGCGCTGTTCGGGGGAGAGCTGGAGGCTCCACATCGAGGCCGGGTGAACGATGAGGGTCTCAAAACCGCCGAGGCTGGCGGCGCGGGTCGCGAGGTGCAGGGAGGAGATGAGACTCTCGGCGGCGGAGTAGCCACCGGCAAGCTCGACGCTGAGCATACCGGTAAAGCCTTCCATCTGCGAGCGGGCCAGATGGTGTTGGGGATGCGAGGGGAGTCCCGGGTAATAGACACGCGCCACTCGCGGGTGAGTTTCGAGGAAAGAGGCGAGGGCAAGAGCGTTATGGTTGTGGCGCTCGACGCGCAGCCCGAGAGTGCGCAGGCCGCGAAGCAGGAGCCAGGCATCAAAGGGACTGAGCGTGGCCCCGGCGACGAGGGCGAATCGCCAGACGCGCTCGACCAGTTCGCGTGAGCCGACAAGGGCCCCGGCGGTGGCATCGTGATGACCGCCAATATACTTTGTCGCGCTGTGAATAACAGCATCGATGCCCAGTTCGAGCGGACGCTGATTGACTGGCGTGGCAAAGGTATTGTCGCAGACGGTAATGATATTCTGGTGACGGGCAAGTTCAACGATCGCCCGAAGATCGGTGATCTGCATCAGTGGATTGACCGGAGTCTCGACATAGATGAGCCTGGTCTCGGGCCTGATTGCCGCAGCAAAGGCCTCGCTGTCGGTCTGATCGACGAGGGTGGCGGTGATGCCCCAGCGTGGCAGGTAGTCCTTGAGAAGCGTCGTGGCCCCGGCATAGTGGTTACGCTGGGCGACGATGTGGTCACCCTGACGCAGGTTGCCGAGCATGACGGCAAAGATTGCAGCCATCCCGGAGCTGGTAACAAGGGCGGCTTCACCCCCCTCCATCGAAGCGAGTGTGGCCTCGACCATCTCGTGATTGGGGTTGCCGTAGCGGGTATAGAATTCCGGGGGTCTGGCGGCGACGGCAATCTCGGCAAACTCTTCAGCCGACCCGGCACTGAAGGTGGTCGTCTGGTAGATGGGCGGGCTGATGGCCGAGGTCTGATTGGCCGCACGAGCAGCGTGAACCCCGCGCGTCTGCATCCCTTCGCTCTTCTTTTCTGTCATATTGTCAGCTTCTTAAACCGTTATTGTGCGCTTCTTCGACATCATTCAACGACATCATTCAACCGCACTCACAACATCATTCAACGACTCCCGGACCGTGCGGATCCGCGTCCTGACGACTGGCTGAGTCGGGCCATGGCGCTCTCGACATCCTCCAGTTTGGACGGGATGCGCGATGACATGACCTTCGGATCGCCCTCGGTGACAAGGACATCGTCCTCGATGCGGACACCGATGCCTTTGTACTTCTCGAAAGCTGGTCGGACGGCGGCGATGAAGCGCTCATTCTCGGGAGTTTTCGGAAGAACGTCGAGCGCATCGGGACGAATATAGATGCCGGGCTCGACGGTCAGGACCATGCCGGGGGCAAGCGGTGTCCGGTAGTCGCCGACATCGTGAACATTCATCCCGATCCAGTGACTGGAGCCGTGCATGTACCAGATGCGAAACTCGTTGTTCTCTTTGGAGGTGATCAGGCCAAGTCGATGGAGTCCCTCCTTGATAATCTCGGCGGTGACACCCTGGACGGAGGTGGTGGCCGATTTGGGATCCATGACCGTGCCGACGAGGTTGCCGGGTCGAATGCGCCTGATCGAGGCCATCTGGGCATCATAAACAATGCGGTAGATTTCGGCCTGTTCCGGAGTGAACCGGCCATTGATCGGAATAGTGCGGGTGATATCGGCCGTGTAATGATCGTACTCGGCGGCGCAGTCCATGAGCATC
The DNA here is from genome assembly GCA_903828635.1 of uncultured Acidobacteriota bacterium. Classification (GTDB taxonomy): domain Bacteria; phylum Acidobacteriota; class Blastocatellia; order RBC074; family RBC074; genus CAIOZW01. Next base: position 20,082 of record CAIKMY010000460.1, on the reverse strand, counting down.
AGACTCTGGTCATCGAGTCGGTCCTGACTGGTGATGTAATGGAGAGTAGTGGCATTGGTGCCGGCACCGACGATACAGGGATAGCCCCAGTTGTCGGCATTGCGACGGCGGAAGGTGTATTCGAACTCAGCCTGAACCTCATATTCGTAAAGTCCCGGACGGGCCATGGCGAAGACGCGACTGAAGGCCTCGGCGGTGATATCGACGGCATGCTGGAGGAGTCGCAACTCCCACGGCGATTTGACGAGGCGCTGGTCGGCAAAGATCGAATGGGCCGGAGTAATCTTCAGGCCGGGGATCGAGGTTCTGAGCTGGGCAGCCAGCTCGTGCTCCTGGCGATATTCGCGCAGGTCGCGGCCGGGAGGTGTCAGCAGGCGAAGCTCGGCCTGACCGTTTTGAACCGCCTGCCGGATGGCGCCAAAATCCTCCTGCCAGGCGATTGCCTCCTGCTCATCAGGATTCTGGAGCGGGCCGCGGGCGGCGAGTGAGCCGGCGGCCGGCGGCATGAGCCAGGCGAGGAAGCCGTTGAGCCGCTTTGCATCCCGAACCTCAGCAATACCACTGCGATGGCGAGCCTCGGCAGAGCTCATCATCTTCCCGTTCCACGTCTCGAAGCGCGGATCGCGTGCCGGCATAAAAAGAATCTCGCGAGTACGCCGGGCACCGGGAAGGAGCACCAGCACGGCGCCGTTCTGACGGATGCCGGTCAGGTAGTAGAGATTATTCTCCTGGCGGTAATGGTAATCGACATCGTTGGTATAAATTTTCGGCTCGGCGCTGAAGAGGATCATGAACGTCTCCGGGGACATGCGCCTCAGCGTCTCCTCGCGGCGGCGGGCAAGCTCGGCGAGTCGATCCTTTTCGGAGATGGTTGGTGATGGTGGTGCTGACTGCCACGGCGCAGCAACGGAGTCGTTGGTGGCTGCAGCCCCGACGAGGAGCGGCTGGCGCACCAACAGGGTGAATCCGAAAGCGGCGACAATGGCGATGAGGGATAAAGCGAACCTGTTGCGGCGTACTGTTGTCATGATCTCTGCCCGGCAAAACAAAAGATGATTGGTGTAAAGCGCGATCGAAGCGGCTTCGGGCGCGTCCATCAGACTAACTTCTCGATCTCGGTTCGATCAAGTGTTTCGTGACGAATCAGTTCGGAGGAGATGCGATCGAGGGCGGGACGACGGTTGGCCAGGATATCGCAGACACGCTGATAATTCTCGTCGATGATGCGGCGAACCTCGGCGTCGATGATCTCGGCTGTCTGCTCGCTGTAGTTGCGCTCCTCAGCAGCGAAAGGGGCATCGAGGAAGCGGGCGGCGAGCGGGTGACCATAGGTCAGTTGGCCGAGACGGTCACTCATGCCAAAGCGGGTGACCATCTGGCGGGCGAGCTCAGAGGCACGTTCAAGGTCATTGGCGGCACCGGTGGAGATGGCATCACGGTAGACCAGCTCCTCGGCGGCACGCCCGCCGAGCATAACGGCGATCTGATCGAGCAGTTCAGGCCGGGTCATAAGGAATTTCTCCTGAGTTGGAAGCTGGAGGGTATGACCGAGGGCACCAATTGTTCGCGGGATAATCGAGACGCGGTGAACGGGATCGGCATTCTCAACAGTGAGGGCGACAAGTGCGTGGCCGGTCTCGTGGCACGCAACGCGCTCCTTTTCGGCCGGGCTCATGACGCGACTCTTCTTTTCAAGACCGAGCATGATGCGATCGATGGCCTCTTCGAGGTGTCCCATCTCAACAAGACCAGCGCCACGTCGGGCGGCAAGCAGTGCCCCTTCATTGACGATGTTGGCAAGGTCGGCGCCAACCATGCCGGGAGTCCGGGCGGCAATGGTGTGGAGATCGACATCAGGAGCCAGCTTCACTTGTCGGGCATGAACCTTGAGAATCTCTTCGCGACCACGGAGATCAGGGCGATCGATGACCACCTGGCGATCAAACCGGCCGGCGCGCAGCAATGCCGGATCGAGAACTTCCGGAGTGTTGGTCGCGGCCATAATGATAATTCCCTTGGAGGTATCGAAGCCGTCCATCTCGGTGAGCAGCTGGTTGAGGGTCTGCTCGCGCTCGTCATTGGTCATGAGCATGCCGCGACCGGCAGCACGCGACTTGCCAACGGCGTCGAGTTCATCGATGAAAATGATGCAGGGAGCACGCTGCTTCCCCTGCTCAAAGAGGTCACGAACCCGCGCCGCCCCGACCCCGACAAACATCTCGACGAACTCCGAGCCGGAGATTGAAAAGAACGGGACACCGGCTTCACCGGCAACGGCCTTTGCCAAGAGCGTTTTACCGGTTCCCGGGGCACCGACCAGCAGCACACCGCGCGGAATGTGACCACCAAGGGCGCGGTATTTGCCGGGGTTCTTCAGAAAATCGACGACCTCGATCAGCTCATCCTCGGCCTCATCAGCACCGGCGACGTCAGCAAAGGTTACGCGCTCTCCGGTAGAGCGGTCATAGATCTTTGCGCGGTTCCTCCCGAAAGTGAGCGATCCGGCACCACCCCCTCCCTGGCTGAGTCGCCAGAGTCCAACACCGTAGAAGAGAAAAATCAGCAGCAGTGGCAGCAGCCAGAGAAGCAGCGCATCCTTCCACCACGCGCGAGTAGCGATCCGACCGGAGTAGCGGACATGGGCGGCATCGAGATCCCTGAGGAGAGTCGCGTCATCGATGCCCGGCAGGCGTGTCGCCACCAGTCGCTGGTTACCGTGCGACTTTGCTGCTGCGTCTGTCAGCTTCGCGTGCAGTTCTGTCTCGTCGAGCTCGGCTTCGACGACCTCACCCGCTCTGATTGCTGCGAGGAGATCGCTGTAGCTGACCGATTTTGGGCCGGGTGTCGAGAAACCGCGGCTGAGAATGATAAAGATCAGTATCACCGCGAGCAGGTAGATGAGCGTGAAGATCCTCTGACGTCCGGCGTGATTCATTGCTGGCACCTCTATGACTCGATCTCGGCGACTCGATCTCGGCGGCCCTGAGATCCTTAACGATGAATACTCCTTCCGGCGGCGAGAATCAACCCGTCAAAAGAAGCGAATTACCGCCCAGAGCCAGATAACGTGAAAGGCCCAGAGTGCAAGAGCATAGGACAACTGGTAGCGGATGACACCGTAGCGGTCGTCCAGATTGAGTAGCGCTGCCGGCACAATATTGAAATTGGCAGCCATCGGGGTCATCAGTGTGCCGCTTGAGCCGGCAGTGAGGGTAATGATCGCCGCCAATGCCGGATCGACACCAAAGGGGATGACCAGAAGCGGGAGCATGACTCCGCTGGCGATTACCGGGAAGGCAGCGAAAGAGTTGCCAAGAAGGATCGTCAGCAGAGCCATCCCAAGACAGTTGGCGAGGACCATCAGGAAGAGGTTGTCGCCGGGAACGAGATGGCGAATGGCAGCAGCGATTGGCTGGCCGATATTGGCGGCGGCGAGGATCGCGCCAAGTGAAGCCAGCAGTTGAGGGAGGATGTTGACCGGGCCCATGGCCTCGTTGAGTCGGCGCCCCTCACGGATGAGGAGAGCCAGTGTTGCCCGCGTCAGGTGTTTGGCGATGGCCATCGCGAGGAGACTCCCGAGGCCAAGTCCGACAAGAGCCCCGCGGTTGGCGTCAAGCCCCGCCTGCCGAAAGAGCAGCGCCAGCAGAAAGGTCGCTGCCGGGATGAGAATCACCGGCCAGAAGATACGATTACCCGGATCGTGAGGGCTGATGCTGCTTGCAGCAGCCTCGGATGGCTTCGATGCCGAATCCCCGCCGGCTGGCCCGCCCTGTCCTACCCTGCCGGATCCGTCGAGCACAACCAGCACCAGCGCCAGCAAACCGGTCGTCCAGTGTGGCAGCAGGCTGCCTCCGAGAAAGATCACTCCAAGGATTATCCAGAAGATCCCGCTGACATATCGTCGTTGATGGTGACGATCACCAGCGGTCGTCAGACCAAAGGCGAGCAGCAGCAGCCCGGTGATCGCATAAACGAGGTCGAGCGTCAGGAACCTCGCCATCAGTTGGTCAGCCCCGATCATTACTGATTACCTCCAATCTGATTTTTGTGGATCAGGTCTCTGTGCGGCTGATTATCGCGGGGACCAGCCAGCTCGCGGTCGAGTCGATAAAACTGGAAGAGACCCAGAATGATGGAGGCAACAACCACTGGCAGGGTCTGTCTGACGAGATCCCACATCCCAACCTTCACACCGAGCCCCTGCATGACGCCAAAGACCAGCAGAACCCCGGCCTGGACCGGAGAGAGATTCTGGCCATAGAAATTGCCGTAGTTCTCCGCCGCCGCATTGGCCGCTTTGATCCGTTCACGTCGTGCGGGTGTCAGCTGTCCGGTCGACTCGGCGGCACCGAGCGACATCGGGCAGATCAGCGGCCTGACAAATGAGGGATGGCCATTGAGGCGAATCCCGAGTGCCCCCTGCAGGATGCGAAAGAACTGATAGACAACCAGCAGGCGACCGGCCGTTGCCACGCGAATCCTGAGGATCAGGGCGGCGGAGCGCTCCTGCAATCCGTATCGCTCCGCGAGACCAATCGCCGGCAACGTGAGGATGAAGAGCGTCATCAGGCGGTTATCGGCAAATGCCTTGCCGAGCAGATCGACAATGCCGATCCGGCCGGCGCGCGTCATGCCGGGTATCACCCGAAACGGGCTCTCCTCAGAGAAGAGTGGCATGCCTGCCAGCAGCCCGGTGAGCAGTGAGGCTGAGGCGACAACCACCGTCGTTCGCCAGCGCAGGATGAGACCGACGACGATCAATGCAATGCCTGCCAGCTTGCCAATGGCTGCCAGCTTGAAGAGTTCCTCTGTTATCACGCCTCTCCTCCAATCGGTTTGACAATACGTTTGTGGGAATTAAAATCGCCGGGCAATTGTAAAACATCGATATCGGCTTGACGACATTACGGAGGGAAGCTCAATGAAATATCGCACACTGGGAAGAACGGGGCTGCGGGTCTCCGAGGTTGGCTATGGTGCATGGGGGATTGGCGGCATTCAATGGACAGGCGGCGACGATGCGGAGGCGAGACGCGCACTCAATCTCTCGATCGATCAGGGGCTCAACTTCATCGACACGGCCCTTGCCTATGGTGGCGGCCACAGCGAACGGCTGGTCGGCGAGGTGGCCCGCTCACGAAGCGAAGAGATCCTCATCGCCACCAAGATCCCGCCGATGAACCGCGAATGGCCGGCGCGTAATGTGCCACTGGGCGAGGTCTTTCCCGCCGACTACATCATTCGCTGCACCGAGGAGAGTCTGCGTAATCTTGGCGTCGAAACGATCGACCTGCAGCAGCTTCATGTCTGGAGCGACATCTGGGCAAGCGAAACGGAATGGGTCGAGGCGCTGCTCAGGCTGCGCGAACAGGGCAAGGTGAGGTACTTCGGGCTCTCGCTCAACGACTACCAGCCAGCCAATTCGATCGAGGCCTTGCGGCTTGGTCACATCGATACCGTACAGGTCATCCACAACATCTTTGAGCAGGCACCGGAAACACAGCTCTTCCACGTCTGCGAGGAGCTCAATATCGGAGTCCTTTCGCGAGTTCCCTTCGATGAGGGCGGACTGACCGGGGCGGTTGGCCCGGACACCGAGTTCCCGCCGTCCGACTTCCGTGCCTTCTTCTTCCGCGGTGACCGCAAACAGAAGGTTCACGAGCGGGTCGAGCGGCTGAAGGAGCTGCTTGGCGAGGAGGCGGAGACTCTCCCCGAACTGGCGCTGCGCTATGTGCTTAGCCACGATGCAGTCAGCACCGTCATCCCGGGCATGCGCACCGCACGACACGTCACCAGCAATATTTCATACTCCGACGGTCGGCGGCTCTCGGCCGGTCTGCTTGAACGACTGCGGCCATTCGCCTGGGATCGCACCGGCGAATGGTAGCAAAGCAGAGGGAGGCCATTCCGGGGAGTGCGCCTAGCGATTGAGTGGCTCGGCAGCTCCCCGCACTGTCCTTGCGGCAACCTCGACCCTGGCCACCTTCGGCGCCGCGGCCTTCACTTCGAGCGGCACGTTGACGCGGATGCTGTCAACAAGGCAGACCTTGTCCTGTGCGTCGTTGCAGAAATAGATGACCGCGTCGACCGTCACTGACCCGCTGCCGGGCTTTGACTCGACCGGTATGTCAATCGGGAACCTGGGCTCGCTGAAATTGCGTGAGCTGTCCGGCAGGGTAATCTTGACGATCTTCTCGTCGCCACTGCGCCAGGCGGCGTAAAAAGGTGCGCCCTGGTTGTACTTGTAACCGCCTGGCAGCAGGAAAGAGAGCGAGATGGCCGCGGTGCCCGGGGCGATCGCCTGGCGCGGAACCTCGACCACGCGCCCGCGGAATTTGCGGACCGTCTGTGCTGCCAACTTCTCCAGTCCCTTGAAGGTCAGAGCCCTCACCTCTCCGCTGACAAGATCGATTCGCCGGATGAGATGGTTGTTGGTGTCGGCGACGAAGATCTCCTTTGTCGTCGCGCTGATGCCGCCCGGCTCATTGAACTGCGCCTGCAACCTCTCACCATCGCGCGTCCCCCGCTCCCGTGTCCCGGCCCAGGTTCGACTCTCCCGCTTCCTGATGTCGAGAATCTTGATCTTGTGATTGTAGGTATCGGCGACATAGAGCTTTCCGCCAACGCAGACGACACCAAGCGGGTGCTGGAGCCTTACGGCATCACCCGTTCCATCGACATCACCAAAATCGAAGAGCCCCTTGCCGACAATCGTGCTGACCATGCGTCCCGGTGGCAATGAAACCGCACGAATCGAACTGATCTCGCTATCGGCAAAGAAAATCGACTCGCCGTCGGTTGTCAGGCCGCTTGGCTGAGCGAGAGCCGCCTTTTCCAGTTCGCCGTCAACGTGATTCTCGCGTCCACTGCCGGCATAGGGGCGGGCCTCGAGTGTCTTGAGGTCGGCAACCCAGATCTGGTGCGGGCCAGCCATCGCAATATAGAGATTCCCGCCGTGCGCCAGCGCATCCCATGGGGAGTTGAGCGCGACATTTCGGCCAATCCCCTCGACATTGAACTCGCGCGCCTGCTGCCCGGTGCCGAGGAGCGTCTCGACCGTCCGGGCCCGGAGATCGGCCCGCCTTATCAGGTGATTCTCGGTGTCGCAGATGTAGAGCATCTCGCCATCGAGTGCCATCCCCTGTGGATGATTGAACTCGGCCTCGGCAAATGAACCATCACGCACCCCGATCGAGCCATCGCCAATCACCTCCTGAACCGTCCCGTCGAGGCCGGCTACGATGATCCGATTGTGATTTGAGTCGGCAATGAAGAGGCGACCGCCCTTCTCGTCAGCCAGCACTTTGCCGGGAAAGCTGAGCAGCCCCGGAGGTGCCGACTCCCGCTCCAGGCGGAACTTCGCCGGCTTCTCGTCAAGCACTCCCTGCGGGCGGAAATAGTCGACAGTCTGGCCGATGACCTTGTCAAAGATGTCGTAAATCCCCTCTCCCGAGTGGGCACCAATCACCTTCCCTTTCGGGTTGATCAGCACCAGCGTTGGCCAGGCTTTTGCTGCATACGACTGCCAGACATCGAAATCACGGTCATTGATCACCGGATGTTCGATCTCGTAGCGCAGGATTGCCTGACGGATATTATCCGTCCCCTTCTCATTGGTGAACTTCGCCGAATGTACGCCGATCACCACCAGCTGGTTGGCATACTTTGCTTCCAGCCGCTTCAGATCGGGTATGATGTGCATACAATTGATGCAGCAGTAGGTCCAGAAATCGAGCAGCACGATCTTTCCCCGCAGATCGCGCAGGCTGAGAGGCTTCTCGGTGTTGAGCCATTCCATGCCGGCGGGAAAGTCCGGCGCATTTACTTCACCTTCCAGAAATGGGTTCTTCTTTTCAGGCACGTTTCTCCTGTCCTGTCCAACCTGCGGAGCCGGGTCTTGTGCTCCCTTGACGAGCATCGAGACGGATTGCGAGCCACAAATTGACACCAGCAGCAATCCCGCCAGCGCCAGCCTCCGGAAAATTCGCAGAGTCGGATTGATCATGACCACTATTCCTCACAAATGAGATTGGAAAAAGCCATTATAGCTGATCGAACAAATGGGACAAACCGGGCAAAGTCTCTGATGTTTGCCCGATTATCCATTGATTCAGGGGAATCAGGTGATCTCCACCTCGTCGGGAAGAAGTTCCAGCATCACTGACGCACCGTAATGGACCCCTTCCAGGTGAGGAACAATAACCTCGATGGTTGACTTCTCCTGCTGGTGTCGTGCCTTGGTCTCCGGGTGCGGATAGTAGACCAGCCCCTCAACAGTTCGCCCCCCGAGAGTCAGGCGGCAGCGACAGAAGGAGAAATCCTCGGGCGGGTGAAGATCAGTCCACTCAACCTGTCTGAAATAATGGGCTGCGTGCTTGAGGCGAAACCGTGCCGGTGCAATCGAGATATTGATTGTCCCGGGAAAGAAGCCACGCAGGTCAAGCCCGCGCGCCAGAAAACAGGGGGTCTGCATCTCGATTGTCCCTGCAGGATAGACAGACGAGGGGCACGAGGCGACCTGGTGACCGGGAACAATACGACCGGAAACGACCGTCCATTGCCGTGCGGCCTCCCACATCAGATCGACCGGCGCATCATCACCAGTCCAGAGGCGGAACTGTTCAGCTGCCTGCCCGACAAGCATTGCCAGTCCGCCGAGAGTGCGGCAGCCAGCCGCAGCGGCATCCTGCAGAAGCTGTGTCTCCTCCGGCGTATAGACGAGGTCATAGACCAATCCGATGCCGCTGAGTGACGCCGGTGGCAATGGACTCTCCCCCTCGCTGTGGCCATGCATGCCGATCGGGGTACAGTTGATCACCACGTCAAAGCTGCCGCCAAAGCGCTCCAACGGCTCGACGGCACAGGCAAACTCCTCACCCAGCCGACCGGCCTTGACGGGATCGCGCGCGAAGATCGTGACGTTTGCTCCCCGTTCGCAGAGGCCATGGCAGATGGCCCTCGCCGATCCTCCGGCACCGATGACGGCGACACGCGCCCCGTCGAGCCCGATCAGCCGCTCCAGCGGCCTCATCGCACCGCTGACATCTGTATTGTAGCCATGCAGTTCATCACCTTCGATCACCACCGTGTTGACGGCGCCAATGCGACGTGCAGTCTCGTCGATCCGATCGAGATGGGCCATCATCCCCAGCTTGTGCGGGATGGTCACGCTCAATCCACGCAGCCTCCAGTCAAGCTGCCGAGTCGTCGGGCGCACCAGATCGCGAACGAAAGAATCGAGATCCTCTACCGGCAGCGGCAGGTAGACCCCGTTGCGCCCGGTGGCTGCCAGCGCGGCATTATGAATGCGTGGTGATCGCGAATGGCCCACCGGATTCCCGATGACACCGTAAATTTCACTCTCCCTGGTCAGCAACCCAACACGATAACGATCACGCATCTCGGAGATGGTTGGCTGCCCGGCTGCACTCTCGGCTCCCGGCCGCAGCGCGGCAAAGGTCAGCACTCCACCCCGTGACGGCGACAATACCCGGGTCATCACCCCGGCCAACCCCATCCCCAAGGCGATCAGCGGCTTCTGACCACGAGCGTGATCGATCAGTTCGAGGATCCGCCGGCTGTCACCCGGGCTCTTCGCCAGCGTGGCAATCTTGATTATCCCGGCCGGAGTCGCCGCCATTCGCTCATACTGTGCGGTGAGATCATCCGGTGTTCCCCCAAAATCATGCCACGAACAGATGATCTTCTCCCACGGAATCGGAGGCTCCCCCTGCCAGCTCTCCACCAGATCGAGCTCGAAATCGATCAGTGAGACCCGCGAAAGTACCGCCGGTGACAATCCACGCCAGAAATACTGACGCTCCGTCAGTGTCAGATCGTGCTTCCCTCCCTGTTCCCGTGGCCGAAAGGTCAGCAACAACCCCGCTCCCCCCGCAAGCCCCTCCGCACCAAGCCACTCAAGCACTCCGTCAAGATCCTCCGGCTGAAGATAGTCGAGGCGCAACTCGACCATCTCTGCGACCAACGCTGCTTCAATCGCTACTGACCTGAACTCCGCCCCCGAACTCTCCGTGACCGGCACACAAACCATTCGCTTCACCCTTCACTCTTCAAGTTTAATCTTGTCTTTAATCTCGTCGGCAGAAGATCAACCTGCCCGACGACAGACTACCAGACCCTTCCCCCGGAGACTACCCGTCAAAGCCCTTCATTACACTGTATTGACAATGCCCCCGACCAGCCGGTACACTCAGGTTGTTTGCTTTTGAATCTTCCTGATTCAATGGTGCGCCTGTTGAGTCCTGTATCCGGGGGTGCATTGGTTTCGATGGAAGACCCGAGGCGACGGATGCATACCGGGAAGCTTGTAACCCGTAAACTGCAGGCAAATGTTAATTGCGAACACTGAACTCGCAATGGCAGCCTAGTTAAACACTAGCATCACTGCCCGTCCGCTCACACCGCGCCTGAGGGTGTGAATCCGGGCGTCGACTTATCAGGCTGGTTCCGCGGCGCAGGTCAGAGTCACGGAACGAGAACTATCTGGCATAGTCTGCGCAAAGTTCTTCGCTGCTTCTGCTACTTTGCGCGGGCGAAATTCGAGCGAAGCGGCTAAGTATGTAGATTCCTTCGATGACGGCTGCCAGACGAGAGTTCGATTCTCTCCACCTCCATACCCATCCTTTTCCAGAGCTTTTTCCGGAGCTTTGTCCATAGTTTTGCTTGCATTGACGCTTGCATCGACGCTTGCAACGACGCTTGCAACGACGATCAAAGTCTCATTCTGTGAGATCCCTTTTAAATACTCTTCGATCAGAGGGGCATTCATCCCCCCGCACGCGGCTGCCTGGTGACTGCCCGATTTCCAATTCACTCCGATTTCTGATTTAATTCAGGCGAAGTTTTGATCTGCGGGCGAAGCTTTGGTCTGATGTTAACCTGATTATTGATCTGATTTGTATTCAACTGGTACTCAACGGATATGAGCGAGAAGAGAGTGCGTAACGATGGTCGGGCCGCGGACGAATTGAGGCCGGTACGGATTATCAGCGGGTTCACGAGATACGCCGAGGGATCAGTGCTGATCGAGGCGGGTTCGACACGAGTCCTCTGCACGGCATCGGTGGAGGAGAAGGTACCGCCATTCCTCAAGGGGAAGGGTGTTGGCTGGGTGACAGCGGAGTATTCGATGCTGCCGCGGGCGACGCAAACAAGGACATCACGCGAGCTCGGACGCGGGGGACCATCAGGGCGGACTCACGAAATTCAGCGACTGATCGGGCGCAGTCTGCGATCGGTGGTCGATATGGCGGCTCTCGGAGAGCGGACGATCACCATCGATTGTGACGTCATCCAGGCGGATGGTGGCACGCGGACGGCATCGATCACCGGCGGCTTTGTCGCGCTCGCTCTTGCTCTTGGTCGTCTCTGGAGAGAGGAGCGCTTGCTGCGCCCGACGCTTCGCGACTACCTTGCAGCCGTCAGCGTCGGCATTGTCGATGAACTTGTGCTGCTTGATCTCGATTATGGTGAGGACTCGGCGGCGGAGGTTGATATGAACATCATCCGCACTGGCAGGGGATTATTCGTTGAATTGCAGGGAACGGCGGAAACCGATCCCTTCAGTCGTCAACAGCTCGATGAAATGGTCGGAATGGCCGGGATCGGCATCGACCGGCTGATTGCCACCCAACGCGAGGCTCTCACCCGGGAGTTCGGTCAACCGGAGTTGCCAATTCTCATTGCACCGGATCAGCTTCGAAAACTCAACTGGAAAGAGGACGCTCTATGATGAAGATTGCCGGATCTGCGCTTACCGCGCTTTTGCTCACCCTGCTGCTGGCGACCGGTGCCAGCGCGCAGGAAGTGTTCGAAGATCCTGAGGGCAGGTATTCCGTCACCCTCCCGAACGGCTGGCTGGGAGTTGTCAATCAGGATGCTCTTGGAAGAGCTGATGTCAATATCGTCTATCGTGTGAGAGAGAATGGTGCCCTCAAGGTGCGGCGAATCGACGACGCCGATCCGGCCAAGGATGTCATGGAGTATGCCAGCAAGGATGAAAATGACCGTGTTCGCTTTGCTCCGGGCTACCTCAAGCTGAAGATGGAGAAGTTTCTCGTTACGGCCGGCAAGTATGGAGCACTCCTCTCCTACGATTACAAGACGACCAGCGATCAGCCATTCACCGGGCGAGTCTACTATGTGCGCGCCGATGATCGAACCATCTATATTTTGCAATTTACCGGTCGCCGCACAACCCTCGGATCACTGCGGAATCAGACTGATGCAATTGCCCGATCCTTCAAAGCCGGTGCGGGCAAAGGGAATGATGACAAATAGCATCAGGCAGAGGATTCAATTACCCTGGTAATGCTTTTTGAGTCAGTCCTGGCCGACAGTCCTGGCCGACAGTCCTGATAGTTGAAACATGCCGGAACCGGGGGTGTTTACTTCCGGTTCCGGCAACCCAAACGCCATCTCAGTCGTCAGATCTTCTGTCTTCCGGCACCTGGTAATTCAGCGAGGGTCACAGCGAGGGTCAGCCGGCTGCGACCACGCATGACCTCGACCTGAACACGATCACCGATCTTCTTTGAATTGAGGACCCGATCCATATCATCACCGGTGCGAATTGGTTGTCCGTCCATCGAGATGATGATGTCACCGCCAACGGGGATGAGGTAACGACCGATCTGCACCTGCTCGGTGGCACCGCGGATGCCGGCCTTGTCGGCGGCGCCGCCGGACGCAACCTCAGCGATCAATAATCCCTCACTGACCGGGAGTTCAAGAATCTCGGAGAGGCGCGCGGTGACCGGAATAGGCGAGATGCCAAGCCTCGGCTTGCGAACGCGCCCGAACTGGAGGATGTCGTTGACAACGCGGCGAGCGGTATCGACCGGGACGGCAAAACCGATACCGACCGAGCCGCCGGAAGGACTGTAGATCATGGTATTGACACCAATGACCTGGCCGCGGGAGTTGAGCAGCGGACCGCCCGAATTGCCAGGATTGATTGCCGCGTCGGTCTGAATGACGCCATCGATCAGCCGGTTGGTAAACTCGGAGCGAATCGGGCGAGAGAGACCGGAGACGATACCAGTCGTCAGCGTCCGGTCAAGGCCAAAGGGATTACCGATCGCCAGCACCTTCTGTCCGACGAAGAGGCTCTTTGAGTCGCCGAGGGGTACGGGAATCAGTTCTTCTGCCGGTGCGTCGATGCGGATCACCGCCAGATCATTGTCCGGATCGACGCCAATGATCCTGGCCGAGAATGTATGGTTATTGGAAAGGGTCACATCCAGCTTCTCCGAGTTCTGAATCACGTGAAAATTGGTAAGGATATGTCCCTGCTTGTCGAGAACTGAGCCGGAGCCGCTGTCCTGCTTGGGGTAGGCAGTGAACCAGTCCTGAACCATGACGGTCGAGGTGATATTGACGACCCCGGGGCCATAGGCCTGATAGACCTCCTGATTGTTCTTTTCATCGGAAGCCACCGAGGGATCAGTGAGCCCGCTGACGGGTGTTGCCTCCTGCAACGGCTTGCCAGTCTGCGCACCCGCCCACCTTTTAAGGAGTGACGAGCCAATGCGGTCATAGACGATGACCGCACTGGCAGCAAAGACCGCTGTCAGGAGGGCCAGAACAACCAATTGCCTGGCTGAAATGTGATACGACATGGCGTTGATCTCCAGTTGGTGATATTCAATTGGCAGCGGCACTCATTATGGTCAGGCCGGGCCGGCCACGATGGAAGTACTCCTGCTGCGAGATACATGTTCCCCAAAATATATGAGAAAGCATTTTATCATCTTCACAATTTTTTTGATGGTCGCATATTGTGGAACAGCGATCGCAGTGACGGCAGGAAAGACTGCGGGGCAACAGGAGCAGAGGCCGCGGGAGCAGAAGAATGAGCCATTGGTGCGCATCGAGACCGAGCTGGTGCAGATCGATGTCGTCATCGAGGACGAGAAGGGGCGGCTGGTTCGAGACCTGAAGCGAGAAGATTTCCGCATCTTCGAAGACGGGAAGCCGCAGGAGATCGCCAATTTCAGCATTGGGACGGCCTCGCGGCCGGCGCAATGGGTCGGGAGGAGAAGAAGTCAGGAAAGGGATACCCCGCCGGCGACGGAAGTAACAAAGACGGCGCAGGTGGTGAAGAACGAGGGGCGAAGCATCGTCCTCGCGATCGACGACCTGCATCTCTCGGCAGGCAGCCTGATGGCAGCGAAACAGGCGCTGCTGCGGTTTGTCGATCAGCAGATGGAGAGCGGAGACCGGTCGGCACTGGTAACAACCAGCGGGGCTCTCAGCCAGTACCAGCAGTTCACCGATGATCGCGAGGTTCTGCGTCGCGCGATCAACCGGCTGAATCTTCGCGAGCGGACGGTGACCACCCGATATGACGTGCCACGCATCACTCCCTATCAGGCAGAATTGATCGACAACAACGACCCGGAGGCGCTGGAGATAGCAGTCCAGGAATTGATGGTCGTTCAGCGAATGGACAGGCGCCAGGCGACCGGAATCGCCCGGGGGCGGGCCAACCAGATCCTCGCCGAAAACAACAGCATCACCATCTCGACCCTCTCGACCCTTGAGAATGTCATTCGTGATCTGAGCAGCCTGCCGGGCAGAAAAGTTCTGGTTTTGCTCTCGGACGGCTTTCTGCTCGGCAGTTTCAGCAATGGCCGCTACTATGACGTGCGGCGAGTCACCGATGCAGCGACCAGGGCGGGAGTGGTCATCTACTCGATCGATGCCCGCGGGCTGGTGGCAATGCCCGGCGATATGGATGCGTCGCAACCGGGTGGCTTCACAGAGATCATGCCCGGCGCTCGTTCGCGCATCTCCAATGGATCGATCGAGGCACAGCGAAATGGCATCTTTGCGCTGGCAGCCGACACCGGCGGCCAGGCAATCTTCAACAACAATGACCTCAGTCTCGGGATGCGTCGGGTGCTCGAAGATACCGACTTCTACTACCTGCTCGCCTTCGAGCCGACGGCATCCTATCGTGACGGCAAATACCGACGAATCGAGGTCAGGCTGCCGGGTTATCCAAAGTATCGCATTCGGACCCGCAAGGGGTATTTTGCCCCGGACGAAAAGAAAATTGCCAAAGAAGAGATGGAGAAGGAGAAGCTGGTCGAGGCGAGCCTTAATTCGGTAAAGGACGCACAGAAGCTGAGAGATCTGCAGATTCGGATGGGACTCTCCGCCCTCTCGCCGATTCGTGATCTGCCGCTGGGCGTAACCGCCAGCTACCTCGACACCCACGAGATGGGGTCAATGATCGATATCGCCGCGCATATCGATGCCGCCGGACTGAAGCTGCGCGAAGAGAGCGGGCGCCATCGCGGCCGCCTTGAAATCGACAGCTTCATCTTCGATGAAAAAGGACGGACAATCGACACGCGCGCCGAGACGATCAACCTCGATCTTCAGGCGGAGTCACTCGAACGTGCACAGCGCTACGGTCTCGGCTATCGCCGCCTGTTTAAAATCGATCCCGGGCTTTACCAGATACGGGCAGTAGTGCGCCAGCACGGGAGCTACGAGATCGGCAGTGCCAGTACCTGGGTCGTAGTACCCGATCTGACGAAGAAACAACTGACGATGAGCAGCATCTTCCTCACCGAAAGCGAGAACACTAACGCCGGGGACGCCGAGGCGGCCAAAGCACGCTCCCTCATCTACCGCCGCTTCCGGCGCGGATCGAAGATCAATTTCCTCATCTTCGCCTACAATGCACAGCACGGCGAGAAGGGGACTCCGGATGTCGCCATCCAGTCGCAAATCCACGCCGGGCCCCGCCTCGTCTTCGCCTCGCCACTCAATCCAATGGTGACGGCGGAAGCGGGACAGCCGACTGACCCTGATCGAATCCCCTACTATGCGCAACTAAACCTCGAAACTTTCGAGCCGGGCCATTACGAGCTGCGCCTCATCGTCATTGACCGCCACGCCAAAACCACCACCAGGCGAACGATCGGCTTCGATATCGAGTAAGCTGAAGGGGAGCCATGTAACATTCAATGGCTCCCCTTCCAGGCATTATCGTTGCTGCTAATGATTAATGATCTGTGCGATTGCGCGCACCTCACTGACAAGCTGGCGGAACTGATCAAAGAGGAGCGCCTGCGGTCCATCGCAGAGAGCCCTCTCAGGATATGGATGGACATCGACCAGCAGGCCGTCACTGCCAACGGCGACTGCCGCGCGGGCAAGGGCGATGACCATGTCCCGCTTGCCGGTGGAGTGGCTCGGGTCAAAAATGATCGGCAGATGGGAGAGGCGATGAACCTCGGGGATGACCGTCAGGTCCGGGGTGAAGCGTGAGTGGCTGCTGAAGGTCCGCACGCCGCGCTCGCAGAGAATCACCTGGTAGTTCCCTTCCGACATAATATATTCAGCGGCCAGCAGGAACTCTTCGAGGGTCGATGACATGCCACGCTTGAGCAGAACCGGCTTGCGGGCCTGACCTGCTCGCTTGAGCAGGCTGAAGTTCTGCATGTTGCGCGTACCGATCTGAATGACATCGGCATACTTTTCGACGAGGTCGAGGGCTGGCTCGTCGGTTGCCTCGGTTACAATCCGCAGGCCGAAGCGCTCACGAACATCGGCAAGAATCTTCAACCCCTCCTCGGCAAGCCCCTGAAAAGCGTAGGGTGAGGTACGTGGTTTGAAAGCACCACCACGAAACCACTTGCAGCCAGCCTCGGCAACGACCTCGGCGGTGAGCATCGTCTGCTCGTAGGTCTCGACAGCGCAGACACCGGCAATCATGGCCATCTCCGCACCGCCGATCTCCGCCTCACCAATGCGGATGACAGTCTTCTCACGGTGAAGATCAACGCCAACCAGCTTGTAAGGTTTGGTGATGCGCACGCAATCGGCAACGCCCGGCAGGTCGGCATAGGGTGAGGGATCGATCGCCCCCTGGTTGCCGGTAATCACCACTCCGGTGCGACTGACACCTGGAACCGAATGGGCCTTGAACCCGAACGATTCGACAGTCTGGATGACGCGACGGATATCCTCTTCCGTCGCCTCAGGCTTCATTACAATGATCATAGTCTGGTCTTTCCTTAAGATTCCTGAAATTAGTATGGACTTTACATCAATTCGGGGGTCTCGATTCCGAGTATCGAGAGCGACTCTTCGAGAGTCCGACGGACGATATCGGCGACCATCAGAAGCAGGGTCCGACGCGTCTCATCCGGCTCACTGAGGATGTGATGCTGGTGATAAAAGAGATTGAACTGTTTGGCAAGCTGGAAAGCATACTTGGCAAGGTGGGTTGGCTCGAAACCACTGGCAGCCAGCCGCAAAACCTCGTCGAGCCGGCCGGCAAAATGGATCAGCGACCAGATCTCGATGCCGGCCTCACCGGCAAAGAAGGCCTCGATCTGGTCACGAGTGCAGCGGGCAAAGGCCTCGCACAACTCCGCTCTCTCCCTGCCGAGCTTGCGAAAGATGTTGCGGGCACGAACGGTCGAATATTGCAGATAGGGGCCCGTCTCCCCATCGAAGCTCAGCGCCTCCCTGAAATCGAAGGCGATGATCGAGGTGCGTGTATATTTAAGCAGAAAATAGCGCAAGGCGGCAACGGCGATCTGATTGGCAATCTTCGCACGCGTCGCGGCGTCGATCTCCGGATGGCGTGCATGGATCTCCCGGCCGGCATCCTCTTCGAGCCGGTCGATCAGATCATCCGCCTTGACACCGAGCCCCTTCCGCCCCGACATTCCGATCTGCTGCCGCTGGGCATCGGTCTCCGAGATCTCCATCCCCAGCTCGGCTGCCGCCGCCGGCGTCAGCGTTACCTTCTCATACGCAAGGTGTGCACTCCGCGCCACCCGCTCGTCATGGTCGATCATCATGACGCCCTTTTTGACATTGGCCTGCGGATAGGACTGACCGACATCGATCACATTGAGGAACGCCGTGCCGTTGCCAAATGGTGGATGAACCGGGCTCGCGATGCTCTCGTCAGGTGTCGTCACCCAGACTTCGCGCCCGCGATGATCGTGACGCAGAAACCGATAGTAAAAATCGAGGCCCAGCTTGCCCAGCTTCCACAAATGATACGCAATGTCCTTGCCGGTGTAGGTCACCGTGCCATTCGAGCGGACGATGATCTTGTCGGCGTCATGCTCACTCTCGACGGTCGCCGCCCCCTCCTCCGCCTTCATCACCCAGCAACCCTTGTTGCGCCCTTCGGTCTCAAAGACGATTGCCCCGCTCGCCTTCAGCTTCTCAAAGGCATGCGCCCAGAAATGGAGGTGGAGAATCTCGCTCTCACGCGCCAGCAGGTCATAGCCAATGTCGAGCCGTGCCATCGTCGCGAGGTGACAGTCGACGATCTTCGTCGAAATATACTCTGCCGCCTCGGCTGTGGCGTTGCCCCCCTGCTCAATCTCGTGCAGCGTTCGCGCACGCACTGCCAGCCGCTCCCGATCCTCCTCGTACCAGGCCCCGACCCGGGCATAGAGATCCCAGCAGTAATAATCGAAACTCTCGCTACGAGTCGTCGCCGGCCGCTCCGCCAACACCCTGATCTCATCGAGTGTCCGCTTTTCGAGATGCAGGAACCCGACGACGACATCGGCCACCTGAACTCCCGTGTTGTCGATGTAGTTGTGAACCTCGACCCGCTCTCCCGTCGCCTTCAGAATCCGACTGGTCGTGTCGCCGAGGACCGCGTTGCGCACGTGGCCAATGTGGGCCGCCTTGTTCGGATTGATCGAGGTGTGTTCGACAATCAGCTTGCCGCTCTCGCCTCTGCCACCGGCCTTTCGATCTGCCAGCACCATTGTTGAGAAGAAACCGCTCCGGTCAAAGAAGACATTGAGGAACCCCGGCCCGGCAATCTCCACCCGTGCCACCCCGGCAATCCCTTCGAGCCCTGCCGCCAACGTCACAGCCAGCTCCCGTGGATTGCTCTTCTGACCCGTCGTCGCCTTCAGGCGCTTCGCCAGGTCGAAGGCCAGCGGAAAGGCCAGATCCCCGAGCTCCCGCTGTGGCGGCACCTCGACCACGACCTCGGACAACTCAATCCCATACCGATCACGCACCATCGCAATCAGCCTCTCCCTGATCTCATTCGCCAGCGATGTGGCCATCTTTACCGCTTCCCTTTCACTTGTGGTTATCGACGCAAACATTCACGGAGTTTCCCGGGATCTCGCGCTCCGGCTTGAAATCGCCCTGCCCCGCGTGTTATACACTACTTGTTTGGCGCGTTGGTGTAACTGGTTAACACGCCGCCCTCTCAAGGCGGAGAGCACGGGTTCGAGTCCCGTACGCGCTATTCAGACTCAATATCTTATCGGCATCCAGCCTGTATTCAATACTTCAAATTTTTTGCAAGAAAACGGCCGGCGATTTCTGCCGTTTTCTTCTGCCTCCATCGGCAAAAGAGGCATTGTAGCCCAGACGGCAAAGATCGCGAAAGTGCGCAAGTCCGGGTTTGCAACAAATCCCCCAACCGATCACCAGTTTCACCCTGCCTCTTGCAAGGAACGACGATTGAGTGGCGGGCGATGCGGGGTCGGATAATGGCGCCAATGAGGGGATCAGCAATGATGGATAATCCGGTGAGTTTACTGACCGGGCAGCATCAATGCCGGGAGAGAGGCTCTCCCGGATGGTTGCTGGCGATCGATTCCTGCCAATCAGCTGCCCAGTTGCGGCAGGAGTCTGGCCATCTCGATGGCAGCAACAGCGGCATCGAAACCCTTGTTACCGGCCTTGGTGCCGGCGCGCTCGATCGCCTGCTCGATATTCTCGGTCGTCACGACGCCGAAGATGCAGGGGATGCCGGTCTGGAGACTGACCTGGGAGATGCCGCTGGTAGCGGCGCCGGCGACATGGTCATAGTGGCTGGTCGCGCCACGAATCACTGCGCCGAGGGCAATGATTGCATGGTAGCGACCGGTCTCGGCCATGCGCTGGCAGACGAGTGGCAGCTCAAACGATCCCGGCACCCAAGCGACCTCGACATTGGCCGGATCGACTCCGTGACGGCGCAGCCCGTCCTCGGCTCCTTCGTGCAGGCGCCGGGTGATCATCTCGTTCCAGCGGCTGACGACAATGCCAAACTTCAATCCGGTT
>CAIKMY010000459.1 GCA_903828635.1 uncultured Acidobacteriota bacterium | reverse complement strand
CTCGAATTCCGGGTTGTCGCGGTCATGGCCTGTGACGATGAGGTTATCCCACTGCAAGAACGGATCGAGAGCGTCGCGGACAGCTCGGATCTCGAAGAGGTCTATAAGACTGAGCGACACCTCCTCTACGTCGCATCCACCCGGGCCAGAGATCAACTGCACATTTCCGGGGTCGATCCTGCCTCGGAGTTCCTGCAAGACATTGGCGCATAGCTGGTGTCTCCTCACTACCTCGACGTGAGATCAATATGGTTGATTCTTCGATCGGATTTATGCCTCAACGGGGCATTGTCTATCAGACCTGGTATGCCTTGCCCCTTCAGGGCAAATGGATTTCAGCAGCCTGGAATCTGGTTCAAGCAGCCTGATTCCGGAGGGCCGGAAGTGAAATTCTCTCTCATCCGGCGCTCAGATAGACACTGATGAGAAATGCGGGTTAATCAAATCCCGGCCCCACGACGAACACCGTTGATGCCCGTTCCCACCAGGTATACGCTTCGAACCACCACCAGTGGAGAATACCAGTATGATTGAAGATATTTGAAGGGTGCAATCTGTAATATCTTGCATTTTTGCACAAATGACGCATAATTCAAGCATATTCTACAGAAACAAGGTATTTATCTATGCTGGTTGAGTTTCGAGTCAAAAATTATCGCAGTTTTCGGGACGAGAATATCCTGAGTCTTGTCGCCTCGAAGGATGTGACGCAACGTGAGACCAACGCGGTTCCGACCGCGCTGAAGGCTGCCCCATACCTTTTGAAGAGCGCCGTGATCTATGGCCCGAACGCCAGTGGCAAGTCGAATCTGATCAGGGCCTTGCAGTTCATGCGGCTGGTCATCGTGGAATCGGCCATCCGTGTCCAACCGGGTCAGCCATTGGCCGTGCAGAACTTCCAGCTCGACCTGGAATCGATAGCCCAGCCAACTGAGTTCGAAGTGACATTCATCTGCGACGGAATACGTTACCAGTACGGATTTACGCTGACTCCGCAAAGGGTAGTCAGCGAATACCTGCTCGTTTACAAGGCATTCAAGCCACAGCGGTGGTTCGAGCGCTGGTTCGATGAAGAGACCGGGCGTGAGCACTACGAATTCGGTCCGGGGCTGAGAGGCCCACGAAGTGTCTGGGAAGGTGCGACCAGGCCAAACTCCCTCTTCCTCTCGACGGCCGTCCAACTGAACAGTGAAGCACTGCGCCCCGTCTACGACTGGTTTGCAAATCGATTAATTGTTTACAACGAACTGTCAAGACTGAACCCGGAGACCTCGATCCAGATGCTGAACAAGCCCGGGGGACGGGCGGAGATCCTTGAATTTCTGGAAGCGGCTGATATCAGTATCACCGACATCACAGTGGAAACCAGGCAGGTTCCGAGCGAGACACTGCACCTGGATCTGCTGGCCGGTAAGACGATGATTCGACGTGAAGAGATGGAGGAACGCGTTATCAAATTTACCCACAGCACCGACCGGGGAAAGGCAGTCTTCGATCTGACGGACGAATCAGGTGGCACACGGGTTCTCCTCTTTCTCGCCGCGCCAATGCTCGCTATTCTCCGCCAGGGGCTGACCCTGGTCGTCGATGAGCTCGACACGAGCCTGCATCCACTGCTGCTGCGTAAACTGGTCCGGTATTTCCATGAACCCGGAGTCAATACCGGAGCAGGACAGCTGATCTTCACTACGCACGACGCCTCGATACTCGAGGCCGACAATCTGCTGCGGCGTGATCAGATCTGGTTTGTCGAGAAGGATCGTGATCAGGCTTCCAGACTGTTCGCCCTCGCCGAGTTCAGCCCGCGAAAGAACGAAGCGCTCAGTCGAGGTTATCTGACGGGACGCTACGGCGGAATACCATTCCTTGAACACGATCTTCAGGAGATTCATTGATGGGTCGCCACAACTCCCCGAGAGAACGACAACGTCAGCAGCTTGAACGAAAGGTAAATCAACGTGCGAGCTATGATCGTATTCTTATTGTTACAGAGGGCAGCAAGACTGAACCAAACTATTTCAAGGGGATACGTCGGTGGTATCGTCTCCAAACGACCAACGTCGCAGTTTGCAGCAGCATATCAGGAACCTCACCGATACAAGTGGTAAACTCTGCATATGATCTTTTTATAAAAGGTGATCATTCGCGAAGCATAGAAGCGAGAAGATTCGATCAGGTCTACGCTGTTTTCGATCGGGATGAACACCCTGATTTTATTGATGCCTTGAAACGGGCCGAGTCCTACAAGGGGAAGTTGAAGAATGATGATAAAGAGAGTGTGTTGTTTATGGCAATCCCCTCAATACCCTGCTTTGAACTATGGCTGTTACTTCACTTTGAAGATATTAAGTCGCCAATTGAGCGACATGAAACTCTGGGCAGGCTGAAGACCCACATCCCTGAATACAAGAAAAACAGTCAAAATATATTTGAAATTACAAAACAACACCTTGAACAGGCATCACGCAGAGCGGCATTGCTGTCCCAGCAGAAAACAGAGATGGATGATAGAGGACCGTACACAGCCATAGCAGAGTTGGTAAACCTGCTTACCAATCTGCGTAAGGTATAAGAACCACTCCTGGCCACGCTTCAATCTGCCTCCTCTCTGCCTTACGCCTGACTTGACCCACCCGGCATTACCTACCCGGAGCGTTGCTCCGATCTGGTATGACTTGTCCATTCGTGGCAAACGGATTTCAGCAGCCTGTAATCTGCTTCAAGCAGCCTGATTCCGGAGTGCCAGGAGTGAAATTCTCTCTCATCTGACGCTCCTGGAAATGCTGATGAGAAATGCGGGTTAAAGCGCCATCAATCTGGTGCGTGGGCTGGTGCGTGGGCTGGTGCGTGGGCTGGTGCGTGGGCTGGTGAAAAAGCTTACGCAAAACCGCCTGACTTCTGAAGCGATGGCCAGACATAAACTGCGTAAGTATTGATGGAATTGATAATGGGCTTGCCGCGACTCGAACGCGGGACCTACTGCTTAGGAGGCAGTCGCTCTATCCACCTGAGCTACAAGCCCATTGACCGGCTACGATTGGTATTGTAGCAGCGAAAAGACATCGTATCCAGCCAGCTTGCCGCGGCCGGCAAGAAATTCAAGTTCGACAACAAAGGCGAGGCCGGAGACGTTACCTCCGAGCTTTTCGACAAGTCTGACGACAGCCTCGGCGGTGCCGCCGGTGGCGAGGAGGTCATCGGCGATGATGACATTGTGGCCGGGGCCGATGGCATCGCGATGAATTTCGAGAGTATCCTGGCCATATTCAAGGTCGTAGCTCCAGCTCTCGACCTCGGCGGGCAGTTTTTTGGGTTTGCGAACAGGGACGAAGCCGGCGCCGAGGTGATAGGCGAGGGCGGGTCCGAAGATAAAGCCACGGGCCTCGATACCAAGGACGGCATCGATCTTCCGACCATGGAAGTGTTCAGTCAGCCGGTCGATGACGGCACGAAAGCCGGCGGCATCCTTGAGGAGGGTGGTGATGTCATAAAAGAGAATGCCCGGTTTGGGGAAATCGGGTATCTCGCGAATCAGTCGTTTGAGGTCTTCGTTGGCGGTCATGCCGGCAGAGTCTCCGTGATGTAAAGCGTTATGGACGTTAAGTTAATGATCGATGCGAAAATCGCGGTAACGATTGGTGACGGGGATATCAGCCTCATCGATATCGGTGACGGAGGCGTTGGCGGGGCCGGCAAGGAGATCATTTTTGAACTCGCTGATGGCCTCGCGATCGCCCTCGGCGATGACCTCGACGCGCCCGTCGGGGAGGTTGCGCACGGTACCAAAGACCTGGTGGCGGGCGGCGACACGCAGGGTGAAGAAGCGATAGCCGACTCCCTGGACGATTCCGGAAATGATAAACCTTCTGGCAACCACGCTGAACATCCTGTCTGAAATTCCCGTCCGAAATTTGGAGCAGCGGCCCGCCGGGGGTGGGGCCGCACTGTGTTGTTACGGTTTCGGGTGCACCCACGGGCGACGATACTCACGCTGGAGGAGGCGATTGGCGGCATCATCGCCGATGACGCGCTCCTTTTGAGCATCCCAGCGAAGGGTGCGGCCGAGGGTCAGTGCGTGATTGGCAAGGATGCAGCTGGCGGTTGAGATATGGCCCTGCTCGATATCGGCTACGGGACGGCTGCGATTTTCGATGGCACGGAGGAGATCGCGCATGTGGCCGCGAATAGCAGGAGCGACATGGCGTTCAAGGTCCTTCTCGGTGCGGTCGACGGGGTACTGCTCGAACTCGTAGGTGACATCCTCATGCTCGGGCTTCTCGTTCTTGTCGACAGGGATGAAATCGTAGCTCATGACGCTCGCCTTGAGGGTGCCCTTGTCGCCATAGATGGTCACGGCCCAGGGGTACTGGGGATCGGGCGGGGTGCCATAGGTGCGATGCTGCCAGACTATGGGGAAGGAGCCGAAATCAAAGGTGGCGGTCTGGGTATCGGTGATATTGGCCTTGCTCTGTTTCTGGATGAGGATACCGCCGTTGGAGGAGACCGATTTCGGCCAGCCGAGGTCGAGCATCCAGCGGGCGGCATCGAGCATGTGAATGCACATATCGCCCATGATGCCGTTGCCATACTCCATGAAGGCGCGCCAGCTTCGGGGGTGAACCAGTTTATTGTAGGGGCGCATTGGCGCGGGGCCGGTCCACATCTCATAGTCGAGGTAATCGGGTGGAGTGGTATCGGGGGGATTCTCGCGAGTGCGCATGTGGTAGTAGCAGCAGATCTCGACGAGACCGATGTTGCCAAGGCGACCGGGTTTGATCACTCGCTCGATGGCGCGGATGAGGTGCGGGGTGGAGCGGCGCTGGGTGCCTACCTGGACGACCCGCTGGTGGCGACGAGCAGCGGCAACCATGGCCTGGCCCTCAACGATATCGACGCTGATCGGTTTCTGCACGTAGATATCGGCTCCGGCCTCGCAGGCGGCGATCATTGGCAGGGCGTGCCAGTGATCGGGCGTGGCGATAAGGACGATATCGAGATCCTTTTCGCGGAGCATTTCGCGATAGTCGTGGTAGGTTCGCGGAGTCTTTTTCGATTCCTGGCGCGAGGCGACGATCTCGGCAGCCTCGGCAAGCATCCGTTTATCGACATCACAGAGCGAAACGACATCGACGGGCGCGACCTGGAGCAGGCGCAGCAGATCGCATTTGCCATACCAGCCGGTACCGATCAGACCGACGCGCGGTCGTTTGTCGGCAAACTCCTCTTCATAACGATAATTGCGGCGCAGAATCGCCGGTGCGACGGCAAAGGCCGCTCCCTGCTGTATGAATCGTCGTCTTTCCATTCAATCGCTCCCCCGGGAGAGTCGGCACGCTTGCCGACCCGATTCAGACTAATCTTTGATTTGCTGGTGCACTCGGCAGCCAGCCGGGAGATGATACTGCGAAACTGCTGAATTTGCCAAAGTCCCGCTGCGACCAGACGACTGAAAGATAGTGATCAGTGGTGAGTTACCTCACGATTTATGATTCCCCTCAAAGACAAGATAAAGAACCGGCAGGACGATGAGCGTCAGAACAGTGGCCGAGACGAGTCCGCCGATAATGAGGCTGGAAAGATCAGCGATCAGGTACAGCTGATCTGGCGCATCGGATCTGGGGTACTGGCCGGGGCCAACCTTGCGCTCGACGATCGTTCCGGCAATCCGAGCGCGAATGACAATGCGACGATCGACCGCGTCCGGGGGCTGCTTCTCGATCTGCCTCCGGCAGGATATCGGCAGGAACCTCCAGTGTCGCGGTCATGGCTGTAGAAAGATTGGCTGTAAAAGATTGGCTGTAAAAGATTGGCTGTCGATGTAACTGATCTGATGATGCCCGGGATGGATGGAGCCACGATCATCGCGGCAATCCATTCAGCCGATCCGCTGCGGCCGATCATTGCCAGCAGCGGACTGACCGAAAATGGACGCAAGGTGCAGGCGCGCAGTCGCGGCGCTATCTGATGCGCGTTCTTGAGGCTGCAGGCGGCAATCGAACCCGTGCGGCAGCGATCATGGGTATCGACCGGCGAACGCTTTACCGGATGGTGGAGAGATTCAATATCACCCTCACCAATGACGATGAGCAGAGTGGTGCTCCTTCAAATTGACAGATCTCAGGCGAGAATGCCTTTGACCACCTCGCCGCCGACATTGGTCAGGCGGGCATCAATGCCCTGATATTTGACGGTGAGACGAAGGTGATTGATCCCGAGAAGGTGAAGCATGGTTGCGTGAAGGTCGTTGATGCTCACCGGATTCTCGGCGGCGGCGTAACCAAGCTCATCGGTGCTGCCCCAGGTAATGCCTGGCCGAATACCACCACCGGCAAGCATGTAGGAGAATGCCTTGATGTGATGATCGCGTCCGTTGCCGCTCTGTGACATCGGAGTGCGGCCGAACTCGCCGCCCCAGATGACCAGGGTGTCGTCGAGCATGCCCCGCTGTTTGAGGTCGGTGATCAGCGCCGCCGTCGCGCGATCGACCTCCTCGGCCTTCAGCGGAATATTTGCCGGCACATTGAGGTGATGGTCCCAGTCGCGGTGGTAAAGCTGAATGAAGCGCACCCCACGCTCGGCCAGTCGGCGTGCCAGCAGGCAGTTTGAAGCAAAGGAACCGTCACCCGGGGTGGCACCGTACATGTCGAGGATCGACTTCGGCTCGCGGCTCATATCAGTCAGTTCCGGCACCGAGGTCTGCATGCGGAAGGCCATCTCGTACTGGGAGACGCGGGTCATGATTTCCGGATCACCGGTGGATTCATGGCGCAGCCGATTGAGATTGTTGATGGCGGCAATCGAATCGCGTTGCAGGCCCTGTGCAAGGCCATCGGGGTTGCGGATGTAGAGCACGGGATCGCCGATCGAATTGAGTTTGACTCCCTGGAAGCGGCTGGGCAGAAAGCCGGCTGCCCACTGCCGATTGGCAATTGGCTGGTTCTGCCCTCCCCTGCCCTGCGAGAGCAGCACCACAAAGCCGGGCAGGTCCTCCGTCTCGGCCCCGAGGCCATAGAGCAGCCATGAGCCCATGCTCGGCCGGCCAGTGATGATCGAGCCGGTATTCATCAACTGATGCGCCGGGTCGTGATTGATCTGCTCACCCCACATCGAGCGAATGATGCAGATATCGTCGGCAATGCCGCCGATGGCGGTAAACTGCTCCATGATCTCCTGGCCCGACTTGCCAAAGCGGCGAAAGCCGAACTGCGGGCCGTAGCAGATTAGTTTCTGGCCCTGAAGCTGGGCAATCTGCTGGCCGCGAGTGAATGATTCAGGCATTGGTTTGCCGTGCATCCGCGCCAGCTCCGGCTTGTAATCGAAGGTCTCGAACTGTGAGGGACCACCGGCCTGATAGAGAAAGATGACCCGTTTTGCCTTTGCTGCATGGTGAAGCGGGTTGACGACACCGCGCCACTTGCCAGCAGGCTGCGGGGCGGCGAGGTGATCCTTACCGGCAAGGCAGCCGAGGGCAACCGAGCCAAGCCCGGCCGCTGCCCCTCTGCCAAGAAACGCGCGACGCGAGATCTCGCGCACCTGCTGATCGATTTCGCTACTCTTCATTGAGTCCATGATCTTCATCTCCCGGCTCTCAGTCTCTGGTAATCGTTTCGTGGAGGTTGAGCAATGCGCGGGTGACGGCAGTCATGGCCGCGAGGCGCAATGGAGCCGGCCTCGCCGGCCGTGGTGTGTCGCCAATGGCAATGAGGGCGCGTGCGCCGGCAGGATCAGCCGTGAAGGCGGCAAGGCTCTGACGATGGAGGTCGAGCAGAATCCGACTCTCAGCCGCCGATGGCGGACGCCCGGTTGCCCGCTCGAAGGCCCACGCGATCCGCGCGCCATCGGTCGCCCCACCGCTCTGCAGTGCATTGGTAGCGAAGACGCGCGCCGCCTCGACATAGATCGGATCGTTGAGCAGAACCAGCGACTGGAGCGGCGTGTTGGAGTTGACACGATTGACCGTGCACTCCTCACGCGAGGGGGCGTCGAAAGTCGAGAGTGACGGATGGAGAAAGGTCCGCTGCCAATGGACGTATACCCCGCGTCGATAGAGATTCTCGCCGCGGTCGGCGGAGTAGTCGCGCTGTGGGAAGTTGAGTGCCGCAAGGTAGCGCTCCGGCTGGTAGGGCTTGACCGAGGGCCCGCCGAATCGCTCGACCAGCAGCCCGGAGATGCTGAGCGCGATGTCGCGGACAACCTCGGCATCGACACGGATGCGGTTCTGATGCGCCAGCAGGCGGTTTTCGGGATCACGCTCATCGGCGATGCTTCCCGAGGCCTGCCGGTAGGTCTGGCTGGTGACGATCGTCCGGATAAGGTGCCTGACATCCCACGTGTGGGCCGCGCCCGGCAGTGTTGGCTCCATAAACTCGGCAGCCAGCCAGTCAAGCAACTCCGGATGAGTCGGCCACTCACCCTGTGAGCCAAGGTCATCGAGCGTCTTCGAGAGGCCAACGCCGAAGAACTGTCGCCACATTCGATTGGCAAAGACACGCGCTGTCAGCGGGTTATCCCGCGAGACGATCCAGTTGGCGAGGTCGAGCCGCGTTGGCTGCGGCGAACTTGCAGGCAGAGATCCGAAAACGGCCGGGATCGCCGGGCTGACGATTTCACCTGATTCGTCGAGGAAGTTGCCACGCGGCAGAATCTGCGTCATGGCCGGAGCGGTCACCTCAGTGACGACGACCTGCGGAATATGTGAGTTGAGCATCTCACGCTCGGCCTCGATCCGGGCAAGACTCACCACAACCGGCTGCAAGGTCGGCTCCATCCACGCCAGATGATCAAGTACCGCCAGGCGCTGTGCCTCGGTTCGCTCCTCGGGCTTCGTCTGAAGAATGCGCAAAAGTCCGGCCGGCAGACCACCGAGCGGCTTCTTCATCTTCGCCTGAACATCGGGCCACGAGTGGGTTGCCGCCGAAAGCGCCAGTCGAAAGCGCCCGATCGTTGCCCGGCGCAGCGGCGAGTCATGGCGCAATCTGACCGTCAGCGTCATTGTGCCATCCGTCCTCAGCCTCTCGGCAAAGCGCAGCGCGATGAAGCTGCCACGACCGCCCTCCCACGAAGACCCCCAGCCGGTTGCCGCACTGCCATCGATCGCATTCATCGCGTGATTCTCCGGCCACTCCCCGGCGCCATCCGTTGTCGCCAGATCAAAACGCAGCCGGCCGCGCCCGGCAATCTCCGCCTCGATCTCCGTCACCATGAAGCGATCGGCTCCGCGCGCAATCCGGTTGGCCGGCAGGCTCTCGTCCTGGGCAACCTCGACTCCCAGCGCCGTCCACTCTCCGGCACCCGGTCGAATCGTCACCGCATAGGTGGAATTCTCCGGATTATCCCCGTCAACGACGATCAGCCCGTCGCCATCGACCTCCTCAGTCGCCAGGTTACCATCGACATACTGCGTCACCGTCAGCCGGCGGTCATTGTAAATCGTCGTCCGGGCTCCGCCGGTCGCCGTCGCCGTCAGCGGCCGCTGAAACCTCCAGCCGAGATCACCGGCCTCATGGGCTTTCAGCAGGCGCGACTCCTGCCCGGGTTGCGATGCCACCAGCACGCGCGCCGCGCTCCGCAACTCATCGCGCAGCCTCTCGAATTCGCCCGTCAGCGTCTCAAGCCGTTGCCGCTGCTCTGCTGTCGGCAGGCTCAGGCGACTGCCCCACGCCTCCTTTCCACGACTCGGGATCAGTCCCGTTTCGCGAATGTCGGCAAAGAAGGCCTTCATCGCATAGAAGTCCCGCGAACGGTAGGGGTCAAATTTGTGATCGTGACACTCTGCGCAGCCCATCGTCGCCCCGAGCCAGACGATACTCGTCGTCCGTACACGGTCGGCAGCATACTTGGCAAGGTACTCCTTCGGCTGCAATCCACCCTCTGACGACATGCGGTTGATCCGATTGTAAGCGGAGGCCACTCGCTGCCCGGTCGTTGCGTTCGGCAGCAAATCACCCGCCAGCTGCTCGCGCGTGAATCTGTCAAACGGCAGGTTGTCGCGAAAAGCCTTTAACACATAGTCGCGATATGGCCACGCCGGGAAGGCATTGTCCCCGTGAAACCCGGCAGTGTCGGCATAACGAACCGCATCGAGCCAGTGCATCGCCTGCTTCTCGGCATAGCGTGGCGAGGCCAGCAGCCGGTCGACCAGTCGCTCGTAGGCGTCGGGCGTGCGATCGGCGACAAAGAGTGCCACCTCCTGTGGCGTCGGCGGTATACCCGTCAGATCAAGCGAGACCCGCCGGATCAGCGTCCGCCGATCGGCCTCGGGTGATGGCCTGAGCCCCACCCTCTCCAGCCGTGCCCTGATGAAGGCATCGATCCCGTTGCCACCCGCCGGGATTGCCGCCGGCAGCCCGGGCCGCACCACTGGCCGGTAGGCCCAGTGACCGTCATAGACCGCCCCCTCAGCCACCCAGCGGCGAATCAGATCTTTCTGTCGCGCCGTCAATACCTTGTGAGCCGCCGGCGGTGGCATGACCTCGAAATCGTCGGTGGCGAAGATTCGCCGCACGATTTCACTCTCGTCAGGCTTTCCCGGCACAATTGGTGTCACTCCCGAGCGCGTCCGCTTCAGTGCCTCCTCGCGGAGATCGAGCCGCAAGCCCGCCTTCCGGCTGCTCTTGTCCGGCCCGTGACAGCGAAAACAGGTATCCGAAAAGATCGGCCGGATGTCCCGGTTGAAGCTCACCGCCTCCTCACTCGCCGCCACCGGCCCGCGAACACTGGCCAAAAACGCCAGCAGCACGCCCAATCCCGACAGCCATAACTTCCAGTATCCCCGGTATGACCTCATTCAGCCCTCTTCTCCAGTCTTTCCCGTCTTTCTCATCTTTCCCGTCTCTTCAGGCGAGCAGCTTGTGCTGAATCTCGCCGTGAACATCGGTCAGGCGGAAATCCCGCCCCTGAAAACGATAAGTCAGCCGCTGATGATCAAAACCGAGTTGATGCAGCAGCGTCGCGTGCAGATCGTGAACGTGGACACCATCGGCGATTGTCCCAAAGCCGAGCTCGTCCGTTTCACCGTGAATGTAACCCGGCTTGAAGCCGCCACCGGCAACCCAGATGGTGAAACCGTCGATGTGATGATCGCGCCCGGTTGTTTCGCGCACCTCGCCGAGCGGCGTCCGCCCGAACTCACCACCCCAGACCACCAGCGTGTCTTCCAGCAGCCCGCGTTGTTTAAGATCGAGTACCAATGCCGCCGAGGCCTGATCAACCTCGCGGCAGCGCGCCTCGATGTCACCATCGAGGTTGTTGCCACGCTCACCGTGATGATCCCAATCGGTGTGGTAAAGCTGCACAAAACGCACCCCGCGCTCGATCATCCGTCGCGCCAACAGGACGTTGGTCGCAAAGCCCGATTCGCCGGGTTTCACACCATATAAATCGAGCGTCGCCGCTGACTCCTTCGAAATGTCCATCAGTTCCGGCGCACTCGTCTGCATCCGGTAGGCCATCTCATAGGCGCTCAGCCGCGTCAGGATCTCGGGATCTCCGGTCGCTCCAAGTCGTGCCCGGTTGAGCGCACCAACCGTATCATAGAAATCGCGTTCCTGCTCGCGTCCAACCCCCTCCGGGCTGCGCAGATTGAGGATCGGATCTCCCTGACCGCGAAACGGTACTCCCTGAAATGAGGTCGGCAGAAAGCCGCTGCTCCAGAGCGATGCGCCACCACGCGGCCCGCGCCGCCCGCTCTGCAGAACTACGAAGCCCGGCAGATCGGTATTCTCACTGCCCAGCCCGTAGGTCACCCACGAGCCAAAAGCCGGCCGTCCCGGAATCTGAAAGCCGGTGTTCATGAAGAGCTTTGCCGGGCCGTGATTGAAGACATTGGTCGACATCCCACGAATCCAGCAGACCTCGTCAACGATGCGGCGGTGATGCGGCAGCAGTTCACTGAGCGTCATCCCACTCTGCCCATAACGCGCAAAGCTGCGCTTCGTCCCGAGCAGCCGTTCATTGCCCTTGAGAAAGGCAAAGCGCCGCCCCTTCATCAGACTCGGCGGTGGTGGCTGACCCGTCAGCTGACGCAGCATCGGCTTCTCCGAGAAGAGTTCAAGCTGCGAGGGCGCTCCGGCCATGAAGAGGTAGATCACCCGCTTTGCCTTCGCCTTCAGCGGCGGACGACGCGCCGCCATCGGCTTCGTCGGATCGATCTCCGGCCGCTGCGGTCCTGCCTTCCCGTCACCAGCCAGCAGACAGTTGAGTGCAATTGTCCCCAGCCCGACGGCGCACTGCCCGAAGAAATGGCGCCGTGTCTCGTCACGCAACGATTCCTCGGATCGTGAATGCTCGTCATTTGTATTGTTCCGCATACTGTTCACCCGGCCTGCTGCGGGTTATTCCCGCGTGATGAAGTTATCGGTATTGAGGAGAACTCTCGCGGCCGCTGTCAGCGCTGCTGACTGTGCCGGTGTCAGCCCCTTCACCGTCAGTTCAGCACTGACCATCCTCGCCGCAGGTACGGCGCGCCCCTGCCGCTCGATGTATCCCCGCAATGCCGCCAGTTCGGAGGCATCAGGCCGCCGGCTGTAGCAATATTCGAAGGCAAGGCGGATGCGCTGTTCAAGCGTTGCTGCGAACTCTCCGGGAACCTCGCGTACCAGCCGCGCCGCCAGCCCCTGTGCAATCTCAAGGAAGGCCTCGTCATTGGCCATCGTCAGCGACTGCAATGGCGTGTTCGAACGGACGCGCCGTGTACAGACTGTCTGGAAATCGGGCGCGTCAAACGTGGTGAAGAGCGGATAGGGCGCGCTGCGAACGAAGAAGGTGTACAACCCGCGACGGTAGCGATCCTCATTGGTCGCCGTCGCCCATCGCTTGTTGACCTGCGTAAAGGCATAGACCCCGTCCGGCTGCGGTGGTCGCACGCTTGGCCCTCCAATTCGCCGGTTGAGCAGTCCGCTGGC
The DNA here is from genome assembly GCA_903828635.1 of uncultured Acidobacteriota bacterium. GTDB lineage: Bacteria > Acidobacteriota > Blastocatellia > RBC074 > RBC074 > CAIOZW01. The sequence continues at coordinate 1,064 of CAIKMY010000459.1, read as the reverse complement.
GCTCAGCGCCGCGTCACGAATGATCTCCGCCTCGACTCGCAGCCTCTCCTGCCGCGCCAGCAACAGATTTCGCGGATCTTTCTCGACCAGTTCGGCCCGCGCCCTCGATGATTGTCGATAGGTCATGCTGCTGACAATCAGGCGGTGCATTGCCTTCAGGCTCCAGCCACGACGGATGAACTCACCCGCGATCCAGTCGAGCAGCTCCGGATGCGAGGGATACGCCCCCTGCGTTCCGAAATCCTCCTCCGTCTCGACCAGCCCGCGACCAAAATAGCGCATCCAGACGCGATTGATCGTCACCCGTGGCGTCAGCGGATTGGCCGGGTTGACCAGCCAGCGCGCGAGGTCAAGCCGCGTCAGCCGCTGCCCGTCGCCCGGCAGCGCCGGCTTCACCGCGCCGGGAACACCCGGTCGCAACTGCCCCGTCTCCTTGTCCGGCCTGGTGAAATCACCCCGCGCAAAAATATAAGTCGGACGCGGCTCGGCGACATCCCTCATCACCATCGCCGTCACTGCATCACCAGCCTGCTTCGCCCTGATGGCTCGCGCCGCCGCAAAAGCTGCTGTCACCAGCGCTCTCTCCTCAGCGCTTCGCGACTCCGCCGGACACTTCAGCGCCGCCAGCAGTGCCGCTCCCCGTTCATCTCGCGGTACCTCCGAGGCAATCTCAATCCGAAACCGCCCGACTCCGTGCTTTTCAACCGCGTCGTGACGCAGTACAAACTGCACCTGTCGGCTCAAAAATTTCTTCCGGGGACCATAAACAAAGATGGCCTCCGGAGAGCTCTTCCCGCCAGACCTCACCGACCAGCCCGTTCGCCGGTCGTTATCCGTCGCGGCCCAGGCCGGCCACTCCGCCACTTCATCCGTCGCAAAGGATTCGGCAAAACGGTGGCTGCCACCCTCAGACTCGATGTAAAACTCGCTGAGCACGAACGAGCCGTCCTTCCCCAGCCCCGGCCCGCCTCCCGGCAACTCCTCCGCCGGGTAGACTCTCAGCCTCACCGCCGGCAGGCCTGGCTGGTCGATCGTTCCCAGCAACCGATAGGCATCATTGGTCG
>CAIKMY010000458.1 GCA_903828635.1 uncultured Acidobacteriota bacterium | reverse complement strand
TTGCGCAGTCTCGACCACCGCCTCCCCACTGCGACTCAATTCCGGCATACCACTTGTAAGAGAGCCTGTCGTGAAGAGATCGATCTTTACCGTCGACAATAACCACGGAGGTCAGTGAGATGAAAACGATGAAGAGCAATCTGATAAAGTTAGCAATGACAGGGTTGATGATCGTCGCCAGTGCGACGATGTCCGTTGAGGCGCGCAATCGCGGTTTCTTCAGCGAACGTCAGGCATACGAGATCGGCGAGCGTAACGGCTATGAGCAGGGCCTGCGTGAGGGGCGTGAAGACTGGCGCCGCGGCCGGCGTTACGACGATGATATCAATCATACTATACGCAATGGACGATTCGGCTATCGTCAGGAGTATCGCTATCAGGATGATTACCTGCGGGGGTTCCGTCGAGGGTATGGCGCGGGCTATCGTACCGGCTACCAGTCATCCCGGCGGCGATAGGTACGCAGCGGCAGATGGGGCCTCTTCGATCGGGGAGGCCACTCTATCATCAGCCCCGCCGGAGAGACTGCACTGGTACGGCAGAGTGGTTTCTGAAGGCGAGAACCTTGTCACCGGTACAGTTCAGTATGCCGCGCCTGAAGCGCTGACCCGCTATTTCACGAAGTTTTTCCAGCCCTCTGAAATCCTCAATTTGCGGTGTCGATGCAGCCTTGACCTCGATACCGAAATAACCGACAAATCCTGCAGACAGTCATCTATTGAAGCACTATGTCGTTGACGCATAATCAGCAATTGTATGTGTCGATACACGAGTGCTGGAAACTCCTGCCCTGATTGTGAGATTGTTCGGGACGTTGAGGGTGTGCTCAGCGTCAGCATTCGGGAGCGTTGCAGGACAAACCACCCTCCCGGGCTGGCACAGATCATTGGCGGAGAAGAGCCGGTGTGGCGAGGATCTGCGTGAAGAAGGTAAAATGAGCGAGCAGGGTGGGAGAGTATCACCAATAATCGCAATTAACTGAAATCGAGGAATCTCTATGATATTGATGATCAGGCTGATCAATCTGGCCAATCTGGCATGGTTGCTGATGGCGCTGATACCGGGCTGCCAGCAGCCGCAGAGCCGCAAGGTGGAGCCGGCGGAGCCGGCAAAGTCGGGGGTGGTGAGTGTACCATCGGTTTATGAGACACGTGCGAAGCATGATCCGGACGGGATCGGGAAGTTTTATCTGGGGCGGGAGATTGCGCACGTCATGGGCTATCAGGGGGCAGGGTGGCTGGAGCGGCCGGAGCGAATCGAGGAGGAGCGGCCGGACGAGGTTGTGGCGCAAATGAACCTGCGACCGACGGATGTGGTTGCCGACATTGGTGCGGGGACGGGTTATTTCAGCTTCCGCTTTGCGAAGGTGGTCAGGGAAGGAAAGGTCTACGCGGTGGATGTGCAGCCGGAGATGCTCTCGCTGCTTGAAGGGAAGCAGCGGCAGTTGGGAGTCTCCAACATGACGACGGTAAGGAGTACGGAGACCGACGCGAGGCTGCCGGCGGGGACGGTCGATGTCGTCTTCTTTGCCGATGTCTATCACGAGTTTGCCTACCCGCGAGAGATGATGGAGAGCATCGTCAGGGCGCTGAAACCGGGTGGGCGGGTGATTCAGATTGAATATCGGGGAGAGGATCCGGAGGTACCGATCAAGCGGGTGCACAAGATGACGGTTGAGCAGTGCCGGCGGGAGATGGCAGCGGTCGGGCTGGTCTGGAAGGAGACGAAGAATTTCCTGCCGTGGCAGCATTTCATCGTCTTCACCAGGTAGAGAGGTCGGCGAGAGTTGGGCGGTTGGGAGCGATCCCGGCCGCCCATTTTGCGCACTTGATGACGGGTGACCGCGACCCTCTTGAAATCGCGGCGGACTTCAGGCTATTATCCTGGTATCTCAGCCATCCCCGGGCACTGCTGCATCGACAGATTTTCGGACGAGGAACGAATGAAGCTGTTGATGTCGATATTGTTGATTCCATTCCTGTTACTTCTGATTCCATTATTGATAAAAGCAATTCCGGCGGACGATCTCGACCGTGCGGCAATCATTGGTATGGTAACAGATGTGGCGGGCAACCGTCTGGCCGATTTCCGGGTTGAGGTGCGGCTGGTGGGCAGTGATGCTGAGGTAAGGTCGGTGAGGGGGCGGCTTGGGAGCTACAGGGTGAGCGGCCTGCGACCGGGGAGTTATCGTCTTCGGGTGGAAGCGGCAGGTTTTGGGCGGGCTGAGCGGACAGAGGTGGAGCTGGCGGCGGGTGAATCACGGCGCTGCGACTTTCGGCTGGTGCCAGGGCGCATCGAGGAGGCGGTAACGGTATTGGGGGTGGGCACCGGGAGTGGCAGGCTCGACCCGGAACGAACGGTCTTCGGGGCGACGCTGAAGGGAGAGGAGGTGCAAGATCTGCCGAATATCGAGCGTGACCCGCTGGCGATGGTCTTTCTGCTGGCGGGCACGGCGCAGCCGGCTCTGAGTGACCGCGATCTGGCGGAGGGGGATCGCGTCACGAATTATCGAAGAACCCCGGAGGAGAGCGGGATCTTCTCACTCAGCGGGGGGACGCCGTTTTCGAACAATCTGACGATCGAGGGGCTCGACAACAACGATGATCGCGGGGGTCGGGAACGCGTTGTGCCATCATTGGTGGCGGTTGAGGAGGTGCAGGTGGTGGCCAATCAGTATGCGGCTGAGTATGGTCGTGCGGCGGGCGGACGTGTCAATCTGAGGCTGAGAGGTGGTGGCGATCGGGTGCATGGGGAGATCTTTCAGACGGTGAGGGATTGGAGGCTCAATGCCAACGGGTTTGTGAGGAACGCCGACCCGGCGCGGGCGCGAAGGCTGCCCTTCTTCAATCTCAACCCGGGAGGAACGATTGGGGGGCCGATCGGGCATGGGCGGGGCTCATTCTTTGGGGCCTGTGAGTATGATTATGTCGATGACCGGGCAGAGATTGCCGCACTCGTGCCGGCGGAGAGAAACGATCGTTTCGCTTTGCCGCTGCCGAACGGGGTGAGGCTTGGGAGCCAGGCGCTGGATCGGAAGGGGCAGTGGACGGAGGTCAATGGCGGGGCCGATGTCGGGATGTATGATCAGCGGCTGCGCACTCCGCGGGTTGCGCACACGTGGCAGACTCGCGATGAGTGGCGAGGGCGCGAGGGACATCTGATCTCGGTGGTTGGAACGCTCAACCGAACGAGCGATCGGCGTGGGTTTCCGGGAGGGCGTCGACTGGTGGAGACGATGCGGCAAACGGGGAGGAGCAGTGATTCGCTGGCACTGGCAGATGAGGTGACGCTCGGGGGGAGGTGGTTCAACAGCCTGCGAGTGCAGCATTCGCGGCTGCTGCCGACCGATTCGCCATTGACGGCGGCAGCCGGGCGTTCGCCGGTGGTGCTGATCGACATCGATGACCCGCGAGCGACGGCCGGTGCAGCACCGGTGATGTCACTGCGCAGCGGGTGGCTGGTGGCGGGAGCGAGTAATGCCGGCGGGCTTGACCGGCGTGAGTCGCGCTGGCAGGTGATGGAGACGCTGACCGGGGCAATCGGCAGCCACACCCTGCGTATCGGAGGCGACCTTCACCGGATCGATTCACGTTTCAAGGACCTGAGCGAGGCGACGGGAAGCTTCTATTTCGCGAGTCCGGCCGACTTTCTGGCGAACAGGCCGTCACGCTACGTGCGGAGGTTTGCGGCCGAGTCGCGGCTGACGAACGGATACCGTGGGATCTTCTGGCAGGACGACTGGCGACCGCGAAGCGGGATGAACATCTCGCTGGGGCTGCGACACGACGAGGAGACGATCCTTCGTGACCGGAATAACTTTGGTCCGCGGCTGGCGCTGGCCTGGGATCCACGCGACAGTGGTCGCGGTGTGGTGCGGCTGGGAGCGGGGGTCTTCTACAATCGGGCGATGCTGCGCACGCTCGATGACTTCATGCTCACCTCGACGGCGGTGACGATCGATACCGACGATGACGGCTCGGAGTCGCTGCTCGGACGGCTGCGCTTTCCGGAAGGGCTGGGACCTGGCGACCCGGAGGTGATGGCATTGGCGCGTGGCGAGACCGATTTCCGACGTCGGATTGAGCGGGGACTGCAAATTCCGCGGAGTTTGCAAGCCTCGCTCGGCTTTGAGCGGGAGTTGTGGCGGGGAGGGAGCATCGAGGTTGTCACCTCGCTCCATCGCGGTCGCCACCTCTGGCGAGAGAGCAACATCAACGCGCCGCTGCTGCCCCCGGGATTTCAGAGCCTGACCGGATATCTGCTCTCGCGTGACTTCGGGAATGGGCGTGACGCAGTCACCGGGCTGCGGCCAATCGTCCCGACAAGCGAGGCCGATCTGGTAAGGTTCACGCTGGGGACGACGGCCGGGGAGACGATACGGGATAATGGCCGCTCGGTGCTGATCTACGGGTTGCGATCGCCATCGGTCAGCAACTCGACCGCGGCGCTGCGTGCGGCGAGGGCGGCAGTGAGGCCGCTGCGACCCGATCCGCGGCTGACCCAGGTTGAGGAGTTGCAGTCACGGGGGATGAGCGACTATCTCGGGATCTCGGCCGAGTGGCGACAACGACTGACCGGGCGTGGCAACCTGCGCGTCGGCTATGTCGCGAGCCGGCTGATCGACGACGGCGTGGTCAATACCTCATCACCGCTGGTCACTGGTGATTTCCGCAGGGAGCGAGCGCTGAGCCTGCTGGATGCGCGCCATCGGCTGACGGCGAGCGGCCTCTGGAGAATTGGCGGCTGGACAATCTCGGGGACGCTCGGTGTCACTTCCGGGCGGCGGTTCAGCATCGGCCTGGGCGGCAACGACCGCAATCTCGATGATGTCGGCAACGATCGTCCCGACCTGGTGGGTGGGACCGGGTTGCCGGCTTCACTGGCGTGCATCATCTGGCGTCGCCCCGGTGAGCCGCTCAATCCCGCACTGCAGGCGGCCTTCTCGCTGCCGGCAATCGGCAGTCCTGGCGGTCTGCCGCGCAATGCCGGGATCGGGCCGGCCAGTCAGACGCTCAGCCTGCGGCTGGCACGAGATTTGAGAATCGGCCAGCGATCACGGCTGCGGCTG
>CAIKMY010000457.1 GCA_903828635.1 uncultured Acidobacteriota bacterium | reverse complement strand
GGGTCCAGCCCTCGTCCATGGCGGCACGAAAGCTGCGGTAGAGGCCGACGCGCAAGTCACCGGCAGAGCGGACTCGCGACTGGATGACGTACCCCGGCGGCTCCGGGCGTGCGTTGAGCTCGAAGGGCTCGGCAATGGGGATGGCCGGGATGCCCAGCAGCAGCGGCAGCGTGTGAGCGGTGACATCATACGGTGCCTTTGGCGGCCCGCCGGGATACTGGCGCAGGTCGGGGTAGCGCCGGGCTTCGAGCAGAGTCTTCGCAAAGGCTCCGTATGGCTGGCGCAGCGGCACGACGTGGGTGCCAGGCGGCCAATTGCGTCCGCCAGCAACGAAGGGTTCTGAGGCGCGCAGCACCTCGACACCGCCACGTTTGAGGATTGCCAGCAGGCGATCGAGTCCCTCTGTCTGGTAGTAGTAACGCACCTCCTCGCTCGATGAGGGCGCGCTGGTCGCTGCGTCAACCAGCGATTCCGACTGCTCGTGTTTCTCCTTACCGCTGCCGGTAACGCTCCGCAAATCGGTGCTCAGCCGCTGAAAGGCCTCGCTCAGTGAACGTGGCATCTCCGGCTCGGGCAGAATAAAGGCGAAGGGAGCCCCTTTCGCCTCGACCGCACGACGCGAAATTGCCAGAAAGTTGCGCAGATGATTCTCACGATTCCGTGCTGCGTGGTTGAGCAGCGAGATCGCGGCAGCACTCTGGTAATCAACGACATCGCCGAGCGTCCACCTGCCTCCCGGCCACGGGTCGGGAAAATTCCACGAACGACGTCGCGGATCATAGTTTGCCCCCGGCACCAGCCGCTCAAAAACGAGGTCGATCGGGCTCGCCAGCTTCGCTCCCGCCGCTTCCGAGAGAATACGCAGCCCGCCATGGTAGTGGGCATAGGCGCGTGCCGGCGTCCACGCATCGTAGATTCCGTTGATCAGCACTCCGGATCGTCCGGAGGCCGTCAGATCCCACGCCATCGCCGAGCCGAGCGCGTTGACTCCGGCAACAATCGCCGGATCGATATTCGGATCCCACGGCTCAAGGTAGGGCGGCAGAAAAAGTCGCGCACCATTGGCCCCCATCTGGTGAATGTCATGCCAGATCTGCGGCCGCCAGACATTGAGCAGCTTGTCGACCGTCAACTGTGTCTCCACCTGGGTGAAGGCATACCAGTCGCGGTTATTGTCATGACCCGTGTAATGATGGTAAAGCTGCGGCGGTACACTCCCCTCCGCCGCTGTCCCCAGCGTTCGGCGATACCACTCTGTGACGATGTCATTGCCGTCGGGATTGAGCGAGGGCACCAGCAGCACGACCACCTCGTCGAGAATCCGCCTCACCTCCGGTGAATCATCCGTTGCCAGCCGGTGCAGAAGCCGCGTCGCCGTCAGCGATCCGCCAACCTCCGTCGAATGGATCCCGCAGGTGATCAGCACTATCGTCCGCCCACGCCGTACCAGGTCTTCAACCTCTTCCGGTCGGCTGCCGGCAAGCAGTCGCGGATCACTCAGCCGCCGCTGTATCTGCTGCAATCCGTCGAGCCGGCCAAGATTTTCCGGCGACGAGATCGTCAGCGAGACGAACGGCCGTCGCAGCGTCGACTTTCCAAGCTCCTCCATTACCACCCGCTCGCTGAGCCCGTCTACCTGACGATAATAGCCCAGAAGCTGATCCCACGTTGCCAGCTGCCGATCTGCCCCGGGTACAAACCCGAGCACCTGCTCCGGTGCCGGAATCGTGCCCCTCTTCCCCACCGCTTCCTGCCCGTGCGCTACCACCACCATTGACAGGACAGCTACCATACCGGCAATCACTTTGTAATATTTCAAGGACTTCATTGACATGCCCAATCCTTTAAATGAGAGCGACCTGCTCAACTCACGCCGTTGACGCACAGACAATACCTGCATCCGATACCTGCATCCGATACTTGCATCCGATACTTGCATCTGAAGCCGGCTGAATGTAACTTATTCAAGGGCTGCCAGACAACCAGTCGCCCGGAAGACGCGGAGACTCCTTCGGAAGAAGCTGCCCGGAACAACCACTTCATTGATATTGCCGAAAACGCTGCATGGAACGTTGCCTGAAAAAGCTGTTGTTGCTTCTCTGCCTGCCACTGCTCACTGCCTGCGGTTCAGTCTCGTCGCGCGATGGATCACTCTCCGCATCATTCTTTGGCCGAAGAATCATCGATACCAGCAGCTACCGCACTCCGCAATCACTCAACAGCTATATTGATCGTCTCACCGCTGACGGCCGGGATTCGCGGCAGCACGGCATCTACATCGAGACGCTCCGCGGCGGTGAGCCGGTAGCGATGCTCAATGATACCAGCGAGTTCAACCCGGCATCTGTCCTCAAACTGGCGACCTCGCTGGCCGCACTGAGCAAATTCGGGCCGACATATCGCTTCCGCACCGAGATCCGCATCGATGGCCGGATACGCGGCGGTGAGTTGCAGGGTGACCTCATCCTGCTGAGCGGCGGCGATCCCGCTTTCTCGATTGATGATGCACGACAGGTCGGCGCTGCACTCCGTCAGGCAGGTATCAGGCGCATCAACGGACAACTGCTGGTCTATGGTGAATTCATCTGCAATGAGAATTCAAGCACTGAGGTTTCAGCGCGCGTCTTCATGCGCCAGGCGAAAGTCCCGATTCGCTTCGGCGTGCGCGAGGAGGGGTATGACGCCTATCACCCACGCGGACGGACAATTCTTACCGTTGAATCGGACACGCTGCTGAGCATCATTCAATACCTCAATGCCCACAGCGTCAACTCGATGGCTGAGATACTGGCCAGCCACGTCGGCGGCCCGCTCGGAATTGAGAAATTCCTCATCGAAGAGATCGGCATGCCGCGTGATGCAGTCTTTGTCTCCCACGCCTCAGGTCTCGAAATCAACCGCCTCACCCCGCGCGACACCGTCAACCTGCTGCGGAAGACGATCGAATGGCTCGAACAACGCCAGCTCAGCCCCAAATCGATCATGGCGGTCGCCGGACTCGATGCCGGCACACTTCGTGGCCGCTTTGCCGACAAAATGTTCGCTGGCAGTGTCCTCGCCAAGACCGGGACACTATATTCTACCGATGCCGGTGTCGCCGCACTTGCCGGCATCCTCTATACCCGCAATCGCGGCCCGCTCCTCTTCGCCATTTATGACATGGCTGAAGGTCACCACGTCAGACAACTCCGCAGCATTCAGGATGACTTCGTCAGGCAGTTGATGATCGAATGCGGTGGCCCTGAGCCCCTCTTCGCCGATGAGGTTCGCTCCGGCGCACCGCAGAGCAGACTGCACCTTGCCGGCAGCTACAACACCTCATCAGACAAGCTTGTCTCTGAGCGCTTTGACGACGGCCTCTGATTTGGAGTGCACCTGCAGCTTGGTGTAAATGTGGCGCACGTGGTAGGAGATCGCATGGATGCTGACTCCAAGGTCAGCTGCCGCTGTCCTGTAATTGTGGCCATTAACCAGCAGCTTCAATACCCGCGATTCGTGAGGTGTCAGGTTGCTCTTGTGGCGATGCGGCAGCCCACCGGTGCGGAAGATCTCAATCACCCGCCGAGCCACCTCGGGCGACATCGGCGCTCCCCCATCAACCACCTCGCGTAATGAAGCAAGCAGCCTCTCCGGCTGGGTGTTCTTCAAGAGGTAGCCGCTCGCCCCGGCACAGATCGCCTCAAAGATTCGCTGATCGTCCTCAAAGACCGAGAGAACCATCAGCGGCAGGCTCGGAAATGAGTCGTGGAGCAACAGTATGCCATCAATCCCCGACATCCCCGGAAGACCAAGATCTATCAGGACGACCGTTACCGCTCGCTCGTGGTGCTTTAAAAGGGTGCTTATCCCGTCAAACGCCACCTCCATCGACCCATACGCACCAACACACTGGAAGGATGGCGAGCCGTCAAGCAGCTGACGCAGCCCTTCCCGAATCTCGTCACGATCTTCAATTATGGCAACCCTGATGGCTGAGGACGCTGCCGATTCTCCGGGGTTTTTCGCTAAATTGTTGGGATCATCTGAACAGGCAGGATTGTCTGACATGTCTGCACAAAACGGATTTGCTGAGGACGAATTGCTACTCTCTCAGGAATAACACCCTG
>CAIKMY010000456.1 GCA_903828635.1 uncultured Acidobacteriota bacterium | reverse complement strand
CTTGGCAAGAAGTACATCATGGCGGTTACCGGTCTGGGGCTTTTCTTCTTTGTGATCATCCACATGCTGGGTAACCTGCAGATCTTCCTTGGGGCAGACAAGCTGAACGAGTATGCGGCGCTGCTCAAATCTAATGCGGGGGTGCTCTGGGGAGCGCGAATTGGCCTGCTGGCCATGGTTACCCTGCACATCGTCTCGGCGCTGCAGCTGGCACGTATCAACCGGAAGGCGCGGCCAACGGGCTATGCGGTGGGCAAACCGGTAGCCTCGACCTTTGCGCAGCGAACGATCCTTGTCAGCGGGCTGATCATCCTTGCCTTTATCCTCTTCCACCTGGCCCATTACACGCTCGGGCTGGTCGACCCGAGCTGGCTGACGAGACTTGACGGGCAGGGTCGGCATGATGTCTATGGGATGGTGATTGCAGGTTTCTCCAATCCGGCAGTCGCGGCCTTTTACATAGTGGCGATGGGGTTGCTGTTGCTGCACCTGAGTCACGGGGTCAGCAGCATCTTTCAGTCACTGGGATTACGGAGCAGGAAGACTGTTGGATTCTTTGACAAACTGGCGAAGGGAGCGGCTCTGGTTCTCTTTCTGGGTAACAGCGCAATAGTCGTCGCAGTTCTGGCGGGGCTGATTAAATAAAAGAATAGCGGAGGTTTGAGGGATGAGCATCACACTTGAATCGAAGATACCATCAGGGCCGGTAGGGTCAAAATGGGGGCGATATCGGCAGGAGATGAAGCTGGTCAACCCGGCAAACAAACGCAAGTTTACGGTGATCGTCGTTGGGACGGGGCTGGCGGGGGCATCGGCGGCGGCAACACTAGGGGAGTTGGGCTACAAGGTCAAGGCCTTCTGTTTTCAGGACAGTCCGCGGCGAGCGCACTCGATTGCGGCGCAGGGTGGGATCAACGCAGCCAAGAACTACCGTAATGATGGTGACAGTGTCTACCGACTCTTTTATGACACGATCAAGGGAGGTGACTTTCGGGCGCGTGAGGCCAATGTGCATCGCCTGGCGGAGGCCAGTGTCAGCATCATCGACCAGTGTGTTGCTCAGGGAGTACCGTTTGCGCGCGAATATGGCGGGTTACTTGACAACCGCAGCTTCGGCGGCGCGCAGGTTTCGCGAACCTTTTACGCCCGGGGCCAGACAGGACAGCAGTTGCTGATCGGGGCCTACCAGGCGCTGGCACGCCAGATTGCCGCCGGCAATGTCGAGATGCATCCACGGACGGAGATGCTCGACCTGGTGACGATAAATGGTCAGGCCAAGGGGATTGTGACGCGCAATCTGGTGAGCGGCAGAATCGAGGCCCACTCAGGTTCAGCTGTTGTGCTGGCGACCGGAGGCTACGGAAACGTCTTTTACCTCTCAACCAATGCCAAAGGTTGCAACGTAACGGCGACGTGGCGGGCGCACAAGAAGGGTGCCCTTTTTGCCAATCCGTGTTACACGCAGATCCATCCAACCTGCATCCCGGTGAGTGGTGACCACCAGTCGAAGCTGACACTGATGTCGGAGTCATTGCGCAACGACGGGCGTGTCTGGGTACCGAAGCGGCGCGAGGATTGCGGCAAGGATCCGGCAAGCATCCCGGAGAACGAGCGCGACTATTACCTTGAGCGCAAGTATCCGAGCTATGGCAACCTCGCCCCGCGCGACATTGCCTCACGAGCAGCCAAACAGGTCTGCGATGAGGGGCGCGGTGTCGGGCCCGGTGGACGCGGTGTCTACCTCGACTTTGCCGACTCAATCAATCGGCTGGGTGAAAATAAGATCCGCGAGCGTTACGGCAACCTCTTCGACATGTACCAGCAGATCACTGGTGAGAATGCCTATCGCCAGCCAATGCGTATGTACCCGGCAATCCACTACACGATGGGCGGTCTCTGGGTTGATTATGAATTAATGAGCAATGTACGCGGGCTCTATGTCATCGGGGAGGCCAACTTCTCCGATCACGGGGCCAATCGGCTTGGAGCCAGCGCGCTGATGCAGGGGCTGGCTGACGGTTACTTCGTCCTGCCACAGACGATCGGCGGCTACTTTGCGTCAGGAAGCAACGGCCAGTATTCAACCGACCATCCTGAGTTCAAAAAAGCCATCGAGGAGGTAGAGGGCCGGATCTCGAAGATGCTCTCGATTCGGGGTAAGCGCACGGTCTCCGAGTTCCACCGCGAGCTTGGGCGGCTGATGTGGGATGATGTCGGGATGGGCCGTACCCGTGAAAGCCTCCAGCGGGCACTGAAACGCATCCCCGAACTGCGTCAGGAGTTCTGGGAGGATGTCAGCGTGCTGGGCAGCGGAGAGGAACTCAATCAGGCGCTCGAGCATGCTGGCAGGGTTGCCGACTTCCTCGAATTTGGCGAGCTCCTCGCCTACGATGCGCTGCAGCGCGAGGAGTCCTGCGGTGGCCATTTCCGCGAAGAGTATCAGACAGAGGATGGAGAGGCGCTGCGCAATGACGAGCAGTATGCCTATGTTGCCGCCTGGGAACACAAGGGTGTCGATCAGTATCCGGTGCTCCACAAGGAGCCGCTGGTCTACGAGGAAGTTAAGATGTCCCAGCGGAGCTACAAGTAAGGAGTTGATCAGTGATGAATCTCGAATTGCGAGTCTGGAGGCAGAAGAGTGCCCGGTCCGGTGGACAGTTCGTCACCTATCAGGCGAAGGACATTAGTCCGGACATGTCGTTCCTTGAGATGCTCGATGTCGTCAACGAGGGGTTGATCAAAAAGGGTGAGGAGCAGATTGCCTTCGACCACGACTGTCGTGAGGGAATATGCGGAATGTGCTCACTGGTGATCAACGGTAAACCGCATGGTCCCCTGCAGACGACGACCTGTCAGTTGCATATGCGCTCGTTCAGTGATGGCGAGACAATCACAATCGAGCCGTGGCGAGCCGCGCCTTTTCCGGTACTGCGCGACCTCGTCGTTGACCGCGGAGCCTTCGACCGCATCATCCAGTCGGGAGGCTACGTCTCGGTCTCGACCGGCGGGGCGCCGGATGGCAATGCCATCCCGGTTGCGAAGGATGACGCTGACAAGGCCTTCGACGCCGCAACCTGTATCGGCTGCGGTGCCTGTGTTGCTGCCTGCAAGAATGCGTCGGCCATGCTCTTTGTTGCCGCGAAGGTCTCACACCTCAGTCTGCTGCCCCAGGGCAAGGTTGAAGAGAATCGTCGCGTACTCAACATGGTTGCGAAGATGGATGAGGAAGGCTTCGGCAACTGCACCAATACCGGATCGTGCGAGGCAGCCTGTCCGAAGGGGATCTCACTCGACAACATTGCCCGAATGAATCGCCTCTACCTGAAGGCGGTTGTCTCGAGCAAGGTCGGCTAGGACCCTTAAAAATGCAGCGGGGGGAGTGGGGACTGCCCCCTACTTTCCCCCAACTCCTCTTCTCAACACCTGTCCGGGGATTTCGCCGGTCACTTTCCCATCGCCGACAACCAGCCGCCCGTTAACCATGACGTGAACCATACCAACCGGTTCGAGTTCGGGTTCGGTCATCGTCGAGCGATCAAGAATCTTCAACGGATCAAAGATCGCCAGATCTGCCTTCATCCCCTTCATCAGGCGACCGCGGTCTTTGATTGAGAGCCGATCGGCCGGCATCGACGTCATTTTACGGACGGCTTCTTCAAGGCTGATCCATCGCTTCTGACGAACATAGAGCCCAAGTACGCGCGGGAACGTGCCGGCCCCGCGCGGGTGACGCCCGGCAATCCCTCCGTCACTGGAGACCATGACCCAGCGCTGGCGGTAGAAGGTTTTGATATCAGCCTCAGTCATCGATTTGCAGATGACACTCGCCCCTCCATCACGCACAATCCGAATGTAGGCATCCGTCGGGGAAGCCCCGAGCAGGGAGCCGATCTGCGTCAGGGTCCTGCCCTCAAACTCGGGGTGAGCACGGCAACTGGTGACAGTGACATTATCGCCGCCGCCAACGTCGTCGAGCCCCTTTTTAACGGCGGCCTGATCATCGTGACGCCGCGATGGAACCAGCACGGTAATGGTTGATTGCCAGGCATCGTAGGGATAGCAATCGGCGGTGATATCGACCCCGCCGCGGCGGGCGCCGGCGATCAGGCGTGAGACCTCCCCCGCCCGGCCGTGGACACCAACGGTGCCGAGCTTGATGTGCGAGATCTGCACCGGAATCTGCGCCTCACGCCCAATGCTGATGGCCTCGCGAAAGGCGTCAATCGCGGCGTCGGCCTCGTCACGAACATGGCTCATGTAGATCCCCTGATACTTCGCGGCAACCCGCGAAAGGGCAATCACCTCCTCAGTGGTCGAAGGATTGCCGACATCGTATTCCAGCCCTGAGGAGAGCCCGAACGCCCCCTCCCTCATCGCTTCATCAACCAGTTTCTCCATCGCCGTAATCTCGGCCGCTGTTGCCGGACGCTTGTAATCATCACGCATCACCTGACGACGAACTGTGGCATGCCCAACGAAGGTCAGTATGTTGGGGGACTGACGCCGGTTATTGAACCAATCGAGATAATTACCAACCGGCCAGGGAGAACTGCCATCAGGCCCGAGAGCAATCGTTGTAATCCCCTGCAGTATCTGGCTGCGCGCCAGCGGGTCATTGACCAGACCACGCTCCGAGTGATTGTGAATATCGATAAAGCCGGGCGCGACCACCAGTCCGCGAGCGTCAATCACGGTTTCGCCCGGCTTCGGGGCGAGCCGGCCGATCTCGACAATAAGGCCCTCCTCAATCCGCAGATCGGCCCGCCTCGCCTTCGAGCCGG
>CAIKMY010000455.1 GCA_903828635.1 uncultured Acidobacteriota bacterium | reverse complement strand
CGCGATTCATCACGTGCCCTCTTGTTGAAATCTCTAAGCGTTGAAAGGTCATAGAATCTCTTATGTCTGATTTCACCATAAGCACTCGGCCGGCTGAGCAGAATCAGAGTCATATTTCGCCGATCTGCTCGCCATTCTCTCCCGGGGTTCCGATCGAGGCACATCAGCCGATTTTTGGCCGTGAAGAAGTCTTCCGATTCATTGCTGCGGAGTTGTTGCGATTCAAATCTGTAAACTTGATCGGTGAACGCCGGATTGGCAAGACGTCGCTGCTCAATCACCTGTTAGGGAATCAGGACCAACATTTTCAGCCCTCCATCCACCAATTGCCACTTATACTGGTGCGTCTGGATCTGCAGGATAACATCAGCAAAGCCGAGCAGTTCTATGGCAAGGCGTTGCGGGGCTTGCTGGAAGCGCTGCCGGCACAATCAGTCTTGCAGAATAAATCGTTACAGTCATGGCTCGAACCTTTGCAGTCTCTACCAGAAGTGACGGCAACTGAGTTCGAGAATGCGCTTAAGGGTTTGAAAGATGTTGGTGCGCGACCTGTGTTGCTGATCGACGAGTTTGAACGGGTCTTCGAGAATCACTTAAAGGCAAGATTTCCATTCCCCGATTTTTTTGATGGATTGCGCGCTCAGATCTCCGCCAGCCGTATTGCAATGGTCCTGTTTACTCGCCAGAGCCTGGTCAGGTATTTCACGCAGCACAGTCTCACTTCGACTTTTCCAAACTACTTTCTACCGCTAAAAATAACAGAGTTAGATAAAGAAGCAGCCGATGAGCTTCTATTGCGGCAGCCAAGCGACCACCCATTGACAACCGAGCAGGCACGGCAGGCACGGTCATGGGCAGGGTTTCATCCTTGTCGCCTGCAATGTGCAGGGGCAGCATGGTACCAGGCTAATTCCGAAGGCAAGTCTGCGCAATGGGCGAAAGAACGATACAAAGAGATCGTCGAACCACTTGGGTTGATCAATCCATCGTATTTGCCGGTTACGTCAGCAAAGGGACTATCCTATCGCCTGAGGCAACCGCGATATTGGTTCCCTTTGTCGACGGTAATTGGGCTGGGTACTTTAGCCTGGTTCCATAAGATTCATTGGCTCACTGCGACTCTCACATGGTGTAAAGATAACCCTCTGCCCGCAGCTCTTGCTGTCCTGGTAGTACTTATCATTGTCGGCAAGGTGAATGGCGAGCAAGCAATCAAAGCAGCACTTGATAAATTTCTTGGTGAAGGAAAAGAGGGCAAGAAGTAGTCATGGACTTTAGTAAAATCACTATCGGTGGCTTACTGCTTCCTTTTAAAATATATTTTCAACCCGGCAGGTTTGCTGATGAAATCGCCGATTTAGCTCCTGATCTGCCACGAAATTATAGCCTATGGAAGGCACGCCATAAATTTCACGACCCGGAGTTTCGCCATGGCCTTTTGACTGTCATATTACAATTTTGTCTGGCACAGGGGTGGTGTTTTGTTCTTGCGTCCTTATTCTCTTTTTTGGGCTTTAAGATTGACTGGGGAGGCGTCGCGTTCGGCGTCGCGTTCGGCGTCGCGTTAGGCGTCGCGTACGGCGTCGCGTTCGGCGTCGCGTTCGGCGTCATGAGAGGCGTCGTGGAAGGCGTCGCGTTCGGCGTCGCGTTCGGCGTCGCGGAAGGCGTCGCGGTCGGCGTCGCGGTCGGCGTCGCGTTCGGCGTCGCGTTCGGCGTCGCGGTCGGCGTCGCGGGAGGCGTCGTGGAAGGCGTCGTGGAAGGCGTCGCGTTCGGCGTCGCGGTCGGCGTCGCGTTCGGCGTCGCGTTCGGCGTCGCGGTCGGAGTCGCGGTCGGCGTCACATTGTCACTTCTTGTCAGTCATTTGTGGATTTATCCAATTCAGTTTTGCATATCTGGTCTTAGTTGGTTGATAAGTCGAGTAGCCCCAGAGCCTCTGCTTCAAATACTCTGGCGTCTGTCTCCTGTGCGATGGGATGAGGTCATCATCCTCCCTCTGCCGGGGCTTAGGCAATTACTTGTCAATCTCAATCGGTATGACAGAGGCTTGGGGATGGATGCAATAGAGGAGATCTCCCGGCACTATTATCAGAATAAGGTGGCGTATAAAGCCCTTGGCGAGATGGCTTTCGAGGATGCGAGACTGTTGGACACATTGCCTGCAATCGCCAGCTACGAACGGGGGCTTGGTTGGCTGAACAGCGAGACAAGTTTACCCGACAAAGACAAGTCACTGTTATTGCTGCTCAAAGAGATCAGCCAGATGATCGATGCGGCAGAACAGTCCGAAACTCCTCGCAACAAGATTAGCCAGTTACGGCTGGCCAAAGAGAAAACTAAAGCGCTGCGTCTGAATCCTGGCAAGTTCAGCCTGGTTCTGGCTAAGTGGGGGCAAATCATTGCAGATGGATTAGCAAAGGCCGAAGAGGAGAGGCGCATTCGTGAACCAATTCGCCAAGTCTATTTTAACGACGGTACACCGATATCCCCCGATGAAGTGCCAGAAGAGGAATCCCCTTTTAAAGGCCGATTGGATGCTGTGTGCGAATTGGAGGGAGCTCTTGCCCACTCGAAACGCGCTACATTGTTGCTGACTGGCAATCGGCGATCGGGCAAGTCTTCTTTGCTGCTTCAATTACCGCGTAAATTGGGACCGCATGTATTGGCAGCATTCATAGATTGTCAGTCGCCTAAAATCTCCGGTAGCGAATCGGCAAGCGGCCTGTTGATTGGGCTGGCTGAGGAGATCACGGAACAATCGCAACGCAATGTGGATAAGTTCCGTCGCGATCCCGTCAACTTCCCACGCATCGATCGAGAAGCTTTCGAGCGGGATCCCTACCCTGCTTTTGCTCGTTGGATAGAAGGCACTGAACGGGCATTGGGCGGGCGACAGCTTCTGTTGTGTCTCGATGAATTCGAGAAACTTGAAGAGGCGCTCGCTGGCGGACGAGTTGACGGTCGGTTCCTGTCGCTGCTCCGCAACATCATACAGCATCACAGTCGAATCATAGTGTTAATGGCCGGCACCCATCATCTGGATGAATTGCCGCCCCGCTGGGCCGACGCTCTGGTTTCAACTCAATCGCTCAAGATCAGCTTCCTGGAAGAAGCTTATGCACGTGAGTTGATACTTAAACCAGTGAAAGGGTTCCCGGAGATTTACCAGACCGCCACGGTGGAACGCATCCTTAAGGTGACTCGCTCGCAGCCTTATCTGGTGCAATTGATTTGCGGACTGTTGGTTGAGAAAATGAATAGAGAGCATCGTGAGCCACCCGCGTCATATGTCACTGTAGACGACCTTGAAGCGGTCATCCCGCAGGCGCTCGAACGCGGCGAGGCCTATTTCAATGATCTCTGGCGCAGCCAGACTGGCGGTAACCTTGCGCGCCGAATCCTCGAGAAACTGGCATTTGCCGAAGGGGAAAGCGTCACCAGCTCGGAGATCAAGAAACTGACAGATGATGAAGAAGGATTGAGAGCCACGATCCGCACGTTGCTACGCCGCGAAATCATCGAGCCAACAACTGGCGGTTATTACATTACTGTGCCCCTGATTGGGTACTATGTCCGTTCACAATGCAAGCCGGTATGAGTTTTACAAAAAGATCGAACGGGTTTTTGAATATGCTGTGAACATTGATTGCGGATGTCATGCGAACCCATCTGTTTAAAGTTAGAAGGCTGACAACATATTATGGCAATGTGTGCTGAAGATATCACACTGAAGCGCCCCGGGTTTCCCGGAGACAGCTATAGCCCGGATTTCTCATCACTGGACTTTTGACAAAAACATTAAACCGTCGCGGTCTCGATCATCGATTTTTGAGTAATGTTTGAATAACTCGGGAGAAATTCAGTGTGATCTGCCATTTCGTCTCGTACAATTCGAATCAAATCCAGACACAAAGCGTTAGTTTTGTCTCTCGCTGAACTTTGAACATTCCCCGTGTCCCGAAGGGACACCGCATACCAGCCCGGGGCAACGCCCTGGGAACCTTGCCCGACATTCCCCCGGCGTTCTGAAGGAACGCCGCATATGCCTTAATGACCGGTTGGAGCCCGGTCGGAGGACGTGTGTCCAATCAATATCTATGCGGCGTTCCTTCAGAATAAGAATGCTCCTGTGTATTTAGATAAGTCTTTGTAGCTACACTCTTTATCTCATGAACAGCAGCCTTTTTCCATAATCTGATGAGAAATCCGGGCTAGCGCCATTCCGCTGTCGGTTTCCCCTTGATGATCTTCAGCGTCAACACCTCGAATTTGGTTGGATCAAGCGACTCCCATTCGACCGATCCGCCATCCTTATCCTCGATTCGCAGATCCCAAAGGCGCGCGCCTGCCTTGGGGTGAAACTCGATATCGATATCCTCGCCGTCGCGCAAAATATCTGATTCAAGCAGGTCATCACCCCACTCGTCAGAGTCGTGCGACGAGATAAAGATCGAGTGGATATGGATACCGGTACGATTCTCCAGCTTGAAGTCGAGCTGTCGGTTCTGGCTCGATCCGGAACCGACAAGGGCCATTGTAAATAGTGCCGTAAGAAATAGTCTGCGTTTCATTGGTTACTCCGTATCTCCTTCTTTTCAGTGTGGACGCAGGCGGGATTTTATCTGAAAAACCGCCGGATTCAATCGAAAAATCATCCATTATCGCCCCTGGTCGATAGAGACCTGGCGACCATCAGCCCTGGCAACCGGCATCATAGCGTCAAGGGAGTCAAGCCGCTGGTCGAGTAAGCGTGCCAGGTGGCGAGTGCGCACAGGGTATTGAGAAGCGAGATCGGTCATCTCGCCGATATCATCATCGATATTGAAGAGTTCGAGGCGGCGATCGGCGTGGTGAAAGATGAGCTTCCACGGTCCCTGACGTATCGCACTGAAGGGGTGCTGTCGATAGTAGTAATGAGGAAAATGCCAGATGAGGCTCCGGTCCGTGATGGATGGGCGGGCACCGGTGAGAAGTGGTTTGAAGCTGACGCCATCGACGGTCTGGAGGGTGCGGCCGCGCCAACGGGCGCCGGCAAGGTCGAGAATTGTGGTGAAGAGATCTTCGATGATGACGGGGGTCTGGCAAAGAGAGCCGGGGCGAGTGAAGCCTGGCCAGCGGGCAATCATCGGAATGCGGATGCCTCCCTCGTAGGGAGAGAGCTTCTGACCACGCAGCGGCAGGTTGCGCGGGCAATCATGCGGGGCGCCATTGTCGGAGGCGAAGATGATGACGGTATTGCTGGCGATGCCAAGGTGGTCGAGAGTCGAGATCAGGTCACCAAGCGATTTGTCCATGCTTTCGAGCATCGACGCGCGGAGTGCCTCGAACGGCTTGAGGCCGGCGGCGAGGTATTTGGCGTAAAACCGCTTGTCCTCCTCCCACGGGGCGTGGACGGCATAGTGGGAAAAGTAGAGATAGAAGGGGCTTCCGGTGGTGGCAGCCTTCTCGACGACGCGGATGGTCTCGCGGGTGAGGGCCTCGGTGAGGTTGATCTCCTGGCCGTGATAGGCTTCAAGGCCGGGGACATCCCAGATATGTTCAGGAGGTTTGGTGCGCCAGGCAGAACTGAAGTCTCTTTCGCCGTAGTAGCTGCCGGGAGCGCCGGCGGCGTGTCCACCGATGTTGATATCAAAGCCAAAGTGGCGGGGATCTTCGCCGGGCGTACCTTTGGTGCCGAAATGAGCCTTGCCGACGTGGATTGTCTGGTAGCCGGCCGTTTTGAGCAGTTGCGGGAGCGGCGTTATGCGGACGGTGCGATCGATGCCGGGAAGAGTGGTGGCTCCGTTGAGATTCCATCGTGGAGGATCGAGTGTCGGATGGGGATCATCCGGGGAGGCATCGCGTCGCAGCGTCCAGTTGGTGACTCCGTGTCGGGCGGCATTCATCCCGCTGAGGATGCTGATTCGCGTCGGTGAGCAGACAGCCGAAGCGTAGGCCTGGGTAAACCTCATCCCTTCCGCAGCCAGGCGCTCCATGTTGGGTGTGTGGTAAATCTGGTTGAGCCGCGTCTTCTCGCGATGGAACGGTAGTGAGGTCTCCTGCCAGCCCATATCGTCGACCAGAAAGAGGACAATGTTGGGGCGGACCGCCCCGCGGGCAGTGACGGTGCCGGCGGTGAGCGGCGTGATCAACAGGATCAGCGCGGCGAGTGGAATAATTGTTCGATGCACGGGTATGCCCTTCCGGGGGTCGATATTTTATCCGATAATCGCGCCGTCTGGTCACGCACTCGGTGCCATCAGGGAGACACTGTATTGTACAGACTTTTTGAAGAGGTGAGGAGACGGCAATGATGATTAGGATGATGAGACTGAATGTCAGACCGATACTTGTGACAATACTGATAGTGGTGTTATCGGCTCTGTTGACGATGGCACAGACCGCGGAGAGGCCGGCGCGAGCAGTGACCGATCCCGGAGTGGTGACGACCCGGCAGGCGATCACTCCGGCGGGGGTGCAGTCGATATTTGACGGGAGGGTCTACGGTCTGGCATTTGGAGCGAGTTCATCAGATCTCTGGGTGCTGCAGTCGCGGCTGACGGCGCCACGAATGCAGATCGTCAACCTCGACTGGAGTGCCAATCAGTTGCGCACGCGGATTGCGAGTCAGGAGTTGCCGGGATTGCAGGGAGTCATCTTTGATCGGCGCTCGGGAGCGGTGATGGTCAGTGCGACGCGGCCGGGCGGCAGCGGGCGTCAGTCAAGTGTGCGGCTGCTGGGCATTGGTGCCGGCAGCCTGACGGCCACAGTGGTCGTCGAGGGGCTGGGCCAGTCGATTGCCGGCTCTCCGGCGATTGCGGCCGAGGCCAATGCCGCAGGCGAGAGGCTGGCGGTCGTTCCGCTGATTCGCGACAATGGGCTGGCGGTCATCGATGTGACTCGTAATCGCCTGGTGGGAACGGTGCCGGTTGGCATTGCGCCATTCGGAGCCGCCATCGATGCGCGGGGCAGCGTTGCCTGGGTAACCAACTGGGGAGGACGGCTGCCGCTGAGTGGCGAGATGACGCTGCCAACCGGGCTTGATCCAAAGGCCGACCGCGTGGTCGTCGATAAGTATGGGATTGCCTCGACCGGAACCGTCTCCCGCGTCGATCTGATCACCAGAAAAGTGACGCAGACAATCGCTGTCGGGCGCCATCCGACGGCAATCGTGTGGGACGAGAAGGCCGGTCGCCTCTATGTCGCCAATGGAAATGAAGACTCGGTCTCGGTCATCGACACGCGAACCAACGCGGTGGTGCGCTCGATCGCGATCCAGCCGTTTCAGGTCAGAGTGCCGGGGATTGCGCCGACGGCACTCATCCTCGGCAGCGGCGGGCAGCGACTTTATGTTGCCTGCGGCGGCATCAACGCGGTGGCCGTGGTCGAGACGTCAACCGGCAGGATCGAGGGGCTGATCCCGACGGCCTGGTATCCAAACGCGCTCTCGCTCAGCCCCGACGGGCGATATCTCGGCATTGCCACGCTGCTCGGAGCCGGCTCCGGCTGGAGTGATAAACCAAACCAGCGCTTTGTTCACTCCTATCGTGGCTCCATTGCCGTGGTCCCGATTCCGGACAGCGCACAACTGGCGGGCTACACCGCCGCAGTGGCGGAGAACAATCACCTCCGCCTTCCAGCAGCCCCGGCGGCGGCGAGGAGTGTGGCCCGAGCGACAACACCGAGGGCGATCCCGCTGCGTGCCGGCGATCCCTCGACGATCGAGCACGTCGTTTACATTATCAAGGAAAACCGGACCTACGACCAGATCTTCGGAGATCTGCCCAGGGGCAATGGTGACCCTTCGCTGCTGATGTTTGGTGCCCGCGTCACTCCGAATCATCGCAAGCTGGCTGACCAGTTCGTGCTGCTCGACAATTTCTACGCTACTGGTGGCAATAGCGGT
>CAIKMY010000454.1 GCA_903828635.1 uncultured Acidobacteriota bacterium | reverse complement strand
CGCGAATGCCGCGATTCGGCCGGCCTCCTCGCGAATCGTCTCCTCGATCACTTGCGGCTGCTGTTCTATCTCTTCAAGCATCAACGACATATTCAGATCTCTCCTGATCAATTGATACAATGGACAACAAGACGGATTAAACTCAGAGTAAATGTATTTTAACGGAGATGGTCTCCTTGAGGAAATCGATTCGGGCGGCGAAGATTCCGGAGGATCTTCATCAATTCACCGCGCAGCAGGCCAGTTTCCCGGGACCCGCCAATCAGTTCGGTGGAGACGAGCAGCCTGGTCATCGACGATGCGAGCCGGTCACCGGGGAGCAGAGTTTCACAGTTTCCGGTAATGAGGTTCCACGTCTGCAATCCCTGTGTGGCGCGTGTGTCTTCGATGGCGAGGATCGATGAAAATGCAATTTCCGGGCGATAGCCGGCGGGATTCCAGTCGTGATCGGCAGCGGAGGCAAGGCGGGGCCGGGCACTGTAGGGTAGCGCCGGCAGGCGCCAGAGCCGCATCGTCCCGGGTTCCGGGCTGGTCACTGGCGGAACGGGTGAGATGCAGGCGGTTCCTGAGGCCTCAACGGGAATCAGCGGTCTTGCGCCTGCAGCCGTGGATGCGGGCAGCCGTATCAGTTTGACGAAGGCCGCCTCGGCGGCGCGTTGAAGTGGCTCGGGGATCTCCTCCGGGCCAATAATGGCGCAGACATTCATTCGATTGCGGCCGAGAAAGGTGACCAGATCGATCTCCTCACGCAATGACCAGTCTGCCTGAGGGCCGAGTCGATCGATGATCACGCCGCGTTCGGTGAGCACCGGATGTTCTGACACTTCAAGATCAGCGGCAAGGCTGCCACCGGCAGCGAGACGCGAAAGGCCGGTTATTGCGTAATGAGCGCCCTGTGCGGTTCTCGCCGTGATCTCGATCTGACGTGTACCATTGGCGCGGCGGCTGCGTATCCGGTAACCATCGTCGGAATTGAGCTCACCACGTGACTGATCCGCCTTGCGGAAGGTGACGCGAACGGCACCGGCACCGGCGTTGAAGCGGCTCCAGGGGATCTCGATCCAGCGAGCGACGAGTCGCGGATCGAGGTCATTGTTGGTCACCACCCACGAAACCGGCTGCCCGGTGATGCCGGCCAGGTTACCAGTGTGAACGAGGTGGATTGACGGGCGGATGATCGCTTCGAGAGGGGCATCCGCGTCACTCGGCACGGCGAGATTGAGGCGCAGGCGCTGCAACAGGCGGATCTCGAATTGCATGCGCTCACCATTGCGCAGCAGAATGGCGTGAAGGTTGCGTCTGAACTGACTATTGAATATTGACTCCGCCTCATCCCGAAGCAGCGGCAGCGCACGGCCCTCGATCCCGGTAAGAGAAGCCTCAGAGAGATTTGCCGTTTCGCGACGCCATTCCTCGACGCGCGGAGCAATCAGCCTCCGGTAACTGTAATCGGCGAGGTAAGATCCGAGCAGAAGGCCGATCAGCGCACGATCGACGCGGAAGACACGGTTGGGATCGTCGCGCAGAAAACGCAGCGAGCAGAGAAGCAGCGATGCCTGACTGATGGATCTGGCGATTGTTGCGCTCGGTGGGTCGTGGGGACCGGATGATGATGAAAAGGACGAGAGGTGGTCGAGCCAGCGCCGCCGGAGGATTTCGCCGGCGAGGGCCTCGCCCGCCCGGACATCATTTGAGAGGTCGACGAGAGCAACCCGCGCATTGCGCTCGATTGCTTGAGCCATGCCCTCAACAAACGCCGCCCTCTCGCTGTCGCTCGTTCCCGGCAGATGGGCGAAGAGCAGGATCTCCGGTGACCTTTCATTGCTGCCTGCCGGTGCCACCTCCTGCCCACCAGCGGCGGAGATGGCCCGCCCGACATCCTCGCGAAGATCCCGCGAGCCGGTGCTCGACCAGACTGGCAGAATGCGAGGGGTCAGCCCGAAGCGCTCACTGACAATGCGGGCGAGCAGCAGTAGCGTTGCCTCGCGGAGGCCGGCCAGTCTTGCCAGTCGCTGGTTACTGCCGGCGGACTCTGCTGATAGCAACTGTGCGTTCCTGGGAATGGCGAGCAGGTCAATCACCCCGTCGTGCCAGAGCTCGATCGCTTGCGGGCTCTCAATGCCAAGGGGAACATGGATTGCCAGTCGTGGTCTTCGCCGGCGAATGTCGCGAAGCAGATCTGCCGCCGCAGACTCCTCCCTGCCGGTTTCGCTGATCGCTTCCCAGGAGACGATCAGTCCGTCGGCCTCGAGGGCAGACTCATTCCGCAACCATTCGCGCAGTGATTGGCCACTGGCTCGAGCCTGTGATGGTGGTATTGCCAGATCGTGATCGCCAACCTCGGCGATTGCCCGGGCAGAGGCCATCAGGTTGATCTCGGTCGCCTCGGGAATGACCACGATCCTTCCGGCAAAGTGGTCGCGGCGCGCCACCCGCAACTTTGGGCGCGGATCGTCTGCCAGCACTGAAATCAGGCTGAAGACGAGGACGATCGCCGGAAGTTGCGAGGTCAGTCGTGAGTTCATGCAATTGCCGCCTGATCACCTGACACTTATATCAAAACAGCCAATATCAAAACAGCCAATATCGACATCGCCAAAAGTGGAACTCGTCTCTGATTCGCGCTCATCCCACCGCACCGTTTCCCAATCCTGCTTGTTCCGCATCAGCCCCGTGGCCTGATCTTTCTGGGTGCGGTCGTCGGTACCGCGCCGCGAATGCGCTGATAATCACCGGTTGTCGTCAGGCGATTGGTCGCGCTTGAGCCCGGCAGGTGCTCCTGAATCTCCCGCTGGGTATTCTGCGCGCGTTCGGCAGACGGCGGATGGCTGGCGAGGATCGACCCGAGTGCGTTCGGCTGGCTCTGGCTGATCTGGTTGAGGATCTGGAACATCTCGACCATGCCACCAGTGTTGTAGCCGGCCTGATTGAGATTGTAGAGGCCAAGGAAGTCGGCTTCGCGCTCGGCGTCGCGACTGTGCTTCATGAGGTAGCCGCCGGCTACAAGGTTGCCGGCAAGGTCGACCATCGCCCCGGCAGCTCCGCCAAGAATCGCTCCGGCAATCGAGGCGATTGCTCCAAGAGTTCCGTATTTCTGCGCTTTCTTGACGTTTTCCAGCCCATGACGGCCGACGATGTGACCGATTTCATGGCCCATGACACTTGCCAGCTGCGCCTCTGATTTGGTCGCCGCAATCAGGCCGGTGTGGATGTAGACTCTGCCTCCAAGGGTCGCGAAGGCGTTGATCGATTTGTCGTCGACAACATAAAATTTCCAGGGGATGTTGCGACGTTCCGATTTTGCCGCCAGCTTCTGGCCGAGCGACTCGATGTAGGCATTGACCGGCTGCCCCTGGATCAGCTTCATCTGCGAGGTAACCTCACGGTGTACTTCTTCCGCCAGTTTTAATTCGTCGGCCTCGGAGAGGTATCCCTTGTTGGTATATTCACGGTCGCGAAATTTGTCGTAGGGATTCTGAAATGCCAGCCCGGTGGTGCCGAGGAAGAGCGTCAGAATTAGTGCCAGACCGGTTTGCCATTTAGCAAGTCTCATGATGAATGCCATCTCCTGCCATCTCTGGCGTCAATTGAAAGCCGCGAATGCCCGATCATCCCCGCAACAGCGAGATCGCATGTGGAAGGAGTCGGGTAATTGCCCCGAGGTTCTCCCGCGCTCCGCGCGGGCTGCCGGGCAGATTGACGATGAGTGTTCGGTGGCGAATGCCGCAGACCGAGCGGGAAAGTGCGGCCAGTGGGGTGATCTTCAGGCTCTCCTGACGCATCAGTTCTGCCAGGCCGGGTGCTTCACGCTCGATCACCTCGCGGGTCGCTTCCGGAGTGATGTCTCGCGGCGCAAACCCGGTTCCCCCGGTGGTGACGATCAGATCGACCTCTTCGGCATCAGCCATCTCCCTCAGGCGCGCCGCAATCAGTGACCTTTCATCGGGCAGAATCATCGTCCTGACAATCTCGACGCCAATTGCCGCCAGGCCACCGACCACCACCGGTCCGGAGAGGTCCTCCCGCTCACCGCGCGAGGCCGAGTCGCTGATTGTCATTACTGCCGCCCTGATCTGTACGCCGCTTTTCTCACTCACCAGATCATTATCAACTTGTTTTGATAACTTGCAAGAAGCACGGTGAAGGGCCGGGGGCTGCCGCTCTCCTGCCCCGCGTAAGCCACACCTGAAGTCTTATGTGATGACTAATTAAATTAACAGGACTTACGCATTCAAACCACTTCAGATGATCTCACACAAAGACGGAGATAAAGTCGCCGATTATCCATTTTGCTCTTCATCTTTGCTCGTCACATCTTCGTGACTTAGTGGCTTCGTGTGAGACAAACAGTGGCCCATCCTGCATTGCCAGAGAATCTCACACAAAGCCACGAAGAATGCGATTGCCCTGTCTGGAATTGCTTAAATGCCTAAGTCCTGATTAATTGACAAAATGACTATTCACCTTTAAACTCAGGTTATCTTTTCGATTCGGTGGGGTTTTCAGCCGGATCCTTCTTCATACATTGTTTGCAATCCATCATCACAATACCGGAGTGATACCGGAGTGATACCGGAGTGATACCGGAGTGATACCGAATGGACGTGAGGTGGCTTCCACCGTGGTGTGCGGCAAGTGCGGGGCTGGTTTAATGGTTATGAGAGTTTCCTGAGAATCGAGGCGGCTGATTGGTAGTCGCTGCGTGGAGGCCTGCCGGATGCTGAGAGAATTAGTGTTCGTGGTTCATTTCAACTGTTCAAATTACACAGAGTAACAGGGTGTTTGTGGTCAGCAGCCGCGCTTTCAGCGGGTGAGCAGTAACCTGGAAGCCCGGTTTACATTAACCAGAAAGGGGTATTATGAGGTATAGAGCGATTCAATTCCTGCTTGTCGTTGGTCTGATGATGGTGGTGAGCAGCCCGGCGGCGGCGCAGGTTACGTCGGGAAGTATCCTTGGAACCGTCCGCGATAACAGTGGTGGGGCGGTCAAGGGGGCCCAGGTGACGATTACCGAGGTTGGAAAGAGTACTTCGACAACCTACACGACAGATGACGAGGGAGGTTATCTCGCGCCATTTCTGATTCCCGGCACCTACACGGTAGCGGTCGAGGCGCAGGGCTTTAAGAAAGCGATCATCAATGGAGTTGTCGTTCAGATCGATCAGAAGGCGCGAACCGACTTCAATCTCGAAGTTGGTCAGTTGACGGAAGTGGCCGAGGTCACCGCCTCGCTGGCTCTGGTCAATACTGAGTCATCGGAACTGGGGCAGGTGATCGAGGAGCGCTCGGTCAAGGAGTTGCCACTCAACGGACGCAACTTTGCGCAGCTCGTCTACCTCGTGCCCGGAGTCACGCCGGGACAGGTTGGTGAGAACCTTTCAGGAGCATCAACCTTCAATCCAAGGGCATCGTCGAACTTCAATGCGCTCGGACATCATGCCAACTCAAATGGCTGGCTGGTCGATGGTATCGACAACAATGAGTACACCTTCAACACGGTGATTGTGCAGCCAACAGTCGAGTCGGTTCGCGAGTTCAAGGCGCTGACCGGCACCTTTTCAGCTGAGTACGGGCGAGGCGCGGGGGTGGTATCGGTCTCGACCAAGTCAGGATCGAACGATTTCCACGGCGGGCTTTTTGAGTTCATTCGGAATGACAAGCTGGATGCATTTCAGCACCAGTTCGTCAATCCGCGTCCGACCCGCAAGCCGCCCTTCCGGCGCAACCAGTTCGGTGGCTATTTCAGCGGGCCAGTCTGGGTTCCAAAGGTTTACGATGGAAAGAACAGGACATTCTTCTTTTTCGACTATGCTGGTTTGCGAGAGGTTCGTGGCAACACCTTTGTGAACACAGTTCCGACGGCCAAAGCGCGGACGGGAGATTTCAGCGAGTATCTTGGAGCGAATCTCTGCACGAATGCAGCCGGAGCGGCCGGGGCGTGTGGTGGGGCTTTCAGCACACCGTTGCTGGTGACCAACACCAACAATGAGACGATTCAGGCGAGGCTGGGGATGATGTTCGATCCGCTGACGACACGATCCAATCCAAACTTCAACGCATCGCAGCCGGTCAGTGCGGCCAACCCGCAGACGCTCCGGTCGGCCTTCGCCAACAATATCATTCCACAGTCACGGATCAATCCGGTTGGTTTCAATGTCGCCAGCATCTACCCATTGCCGCAGAACGGGAGTCTGCAGAACAATTTCACCTCGGTTGTCAATCGCGAGGCGTCAAGCAATGCCTTCACGTTTCGCTTTGACCATTCGTTCAGCGAGAATGACAAGTTCTTTGCTCGTTACAGTTTTGAGGATTTTCGGCTTGACGCTCCGCAGGGACAGGCCAACTGCTGCCTTCCAACGCCAAGCTTCGCCGCCAGTAAGTTCGAACTTGGCCCGTTCGTCGCGGGCATCCAGAATACAAAGCTGCGGACTCAGGGGCTGGCGCTCAACCACATGCATACTTTTTCGCCGACGCTGCTGCTTGAGCTGCGGGCGGGTTTTGCGCGCACCAATCCGGTAACGGTGCAATCCGACTTTGGCCGGAACGCCGCGACCTCGCTGGGCATCCTCGGCATCAATATTTCGCAGTTCACGTCGGGTATCCCCAACATCAGCATTAATGAGTTGACCGGGCTGAGCGGTGGTCCGGCGTTTCTGCCGGTCAATCCGAAGCAGACCCATTATCAGTTCACCAGCAACATTATTTATATGTCCGGCAAGCACACGACGAAGTTCGGGTACCACATGGTGATTCGCAAGCCGTCACCATTCACGCAGTCGAACACGCGTGGCGGACTGAACATTGGCAACGAGTATACGCGGCTGCCATTCTCCCCGGGGGCGGCGGTAAATGGTACCGGCACCGGGCTGGCGACCCTGCTGCTTGGCCACGTCTTCAGCGGTTCACGCGGGTTTCTCAACGAGAATTACTATCTGACAAACAAGGAGTTTGCCGGCTTCTTTCAGGACGATATCAAGCTGACCAGCCGGTTGACGCTCAATGCCGGACTGCGTTACGAGATCTATACTCCCGATGTCGAGAACCGCAACCTGATCGTTAATTTTGATCCGAAGGCACTGCGACTCATTTATGCTGGTGAGGAAGGGTACTCACGTTCGGCCGGCAAGGAGACTCGCTACCGGAATTTCAGTCCACGTCTCGGTTTCGCCTACGATATCTTCGGCGACGCGAAGACAGTGCTGCGAGGTGGTTATGGCATGAGCTACTTCCCGGAGCCCTATGCCGCAGGCAATCTGCTTGGTCAGAACATTCCGCTCTCGGTTTCACAAACCTTCCAGAACGAGGTGACGCCGGCAAACTTCAGCAATCCGGCACTGGTCAACATTGGCCGCCCCTTCCCGACACCTGTTCTGAACAAGCCGACAACGACCGCGGCGCTCAACGCTGTGACGCCGGCGCCGACGATCATTGGGCATGAGTTCTCGAACCTGACACCCTACGCCCAGTCTTATGGTCTCAACATCGAGCGTGCTCTGACCAATACGATCGTGCTTGAGATTGGATATGCCGGAAGCCGTGGTGTTCATATTCCGGTCTTTTACAACGTTAATGAGGTGTTGCCGGGATCGGGGACGATCGCTTCGCGGCGATTGATCCAGCCACTGAGCAATATTCCAACCATCAACATTGCTCAGTATCGTAACTCTTCCAGCTACAATGGCATGCTGGTCAAGGCCAACAAGCGCTTTTCCGACGGGTCTAACTTCCTCGTCAGCTACACATTCAGCAAGTCACTCGACTATGGCAGCTCACCGGCGAGTGGTGGTGGCGCGGTGGGCAATCCGCAGACCTACACCAACGTTAAGGCCGGCCGGGGGCCTTCCGGGTATGATGCCCGACATCGGCTGGTCTTCAGCACCGTGTATGAGTCGCCCTTTGGCCGTGGACGGAAGTACCTGACGAGTGGAATCGGAGCCTGGATTCTTGGTGGCTGGCAGACGACCGGGATCGTTACCGCGACCACCGGACGTCCCTTTACTGTCACCTTGCAGAACGGTGTCAACAATGGCGCGCCGAGCTGGCCGAATCGAATCGCGAGTGGCCGGCTCGACAACCCGACGACAGACCGCTGGTTTGACATCAACGCCTTTGTCGCGCCATCACCCAACACCTATGGCAACTCGTCGCGCGGAGTTCTCTATGCGCCGGGCAACTTCAATGTGGATGGCTCGCTGGCCAAGTCATTCAATCTGACCGAGAAGGTTCGCTTCCAGTTCCGTTTTGAAGCGTACAATCTCTTCAATACGCCATACTTTGGTTTCCCGAATGCCAGTATTGGCAATCCGAACGCTGGTCAGATCCGCTCGACGATTGCGGATAACCGCAGCCTCCAGGGAGCGCTCAAGCTCGAGTTCTGATCTTTCCGAAGGCGGGCAGAGAGGGAAGGGGCAATTGCCGGCAAAAGGCGTGCTTCGGCCTCTCTGCCCGCCATTTTTGTGCTTTATTCTTATCGCCTTTCTCAGCAAACCTGACTCAAAATCTACCGCAGATGAGCCCTGTGGGGGTGTCAGGTGCCGGAGACTTTCCATTGGTAAATTTCGATGGATTGACTTATGCTTTACTTCTTCGTATCTGCCTGCCCCGGCAGTGAATGACCGAAAATTCAACAATGGATTAATGGTTTTGGTAGATGGTTTTGATAGATGGTTTTGGTAGATGGTTTTGATAGATGGTTTTGACAAAGTATGCAAAGCGGCTTAAGTGCCTGTCAGCGATGACACGCATTGATCAGAGATCGAGAGAAGTGGAGACAGACGGGGCGAGGCAGCTGCCGGAACTGCAGTTGCCCGATCTGATAGCGGGCGGGGTGAGGATCCCGGGGGATTGATTTCATAAAAAGGGGTGGCTGTGCAGACAAGCGCTAAGGGAAGAGGGGTTGGCAAGGGTGGAGCTTCGAAAGTGGCTCAGGGTGAGGTGTCGGGCGGTAACAAGGCTGGTGCGGGTGGTACGGATCTTTCGGGGATGAATCAGTGGTTGCTGCGAGTGGCCGTGCTGATTGGCGGGGCATCGGTCATGGTTGTCGAGATTCTCGGATCGCGAGTGCTGGCACCGAGTTTTGGAACGACGCTGCACGTCTGGAGTGCACTGATCACGGTGACGCTGGCGGCACTGGCGATCGGTTACGCGATTGGCGGGCGCCTGGCCGATCGTCGCCCCGGGCTTCCCTCGCTGATGATAGTGATGTCAGCAGCGGCAGCGGCATTGCTGCTCTCCGATCTGATCACACGGCCGGTTCTGCGGGCGGCCTACGGTGCAGGTATGGTCAGTGGAACGTTTCTGGCGGCGACACTGCTCTTCCTGCCAACGCTCTTTCTGCTCGGGATGGTCTCGCCGATGGCGGTGAAGGCAGCGGCCGATCAGCAGCAGCTTGGCAGGAGTGTTGGCAACCTTTATGCGCTCTCGACGGTCGGTTCAGTTGCCGGCAGCCTCTCGGTCTCGCTGCTGTTGATCCCCAACATGACGGTGCACGCCGCAATCATCGCCACGGTGGTGGCGCTGGCGCT
>CAIKMY010000453.1 GCA_903828635.1 uncultured Acidobacteriota bacterium | reverse complement strand
TCACCGCGCCGTACATGCACAACGGACGCTTTGCGACGCTTGAAGAGGTGGTCGACTTTTACTCTGCCGGTGGAGGCAGAGGGGCCGGGCTCAAACTGCGCAACCTCGACGACAAGGTGCGTCAGTTCACTCTCAGCGAACAGGAGCGGAAGGACCTTGTTGCCTTTCTCCACGCACTGACCGATGAATCAGCGATGCCGACCATCCCGGAGCGAGTTCCCTCCGGGCTGCAGGTGGTCGAGCGATTGCGCAAACCGGCCACGCCACCGGCAATGCCCGGCAGCCCTGCCGGCAGCAGGGCATCCAAAGCGACACGACCGCCAACAACCATTCACGTCAGGGCCGGTGAGTCGATCCAGGCGGCCATCGACCGCACTATTCCCGGCGATGTCGTCGAGGTTCATCCCGGCAGGTACCGTGAGGCACTGCTGGTCGACATTGACAATCTGACCATTCGCGGGGTCACCGAAAACGGCGAGCGCCCGATTCTTGACGGAGACGAAGTGCTGACCGATGCCGTCATCAGCTCCAGCAGCAATTTTACGATCGAGGGGCTGACGGTCAAAAACTTCATCAATAATGGCATCACCGTCCACGGCGGCAACAATGTCACTTTTCGCAATCTCGAAATACGCAATGCCGGGCTCTATGGCCTCTACCCGGTGGAAACAAAGGGTGTCCTGATCGAGAACTGTGTTGTCAGTGGCATCAGTGACGCAGGTATCTATGTCGGTCAGTCACGTGACATCATCGTCCGCAACAATGAGGTTCACGATAACGTTACCGGCATCGAAATCGAGAACTCAGTCAATGCGCTGGTCGAGAATAACTACGTTTACGACAATACCGGGGGCATCCTCGTCTTCCTGCTGCCCAACAATCCATCGAAAGTCGGCACCGACACAAAGGTTGTCGGCAATCGGATTATCAACAACAACCATCCCAATTTCGGCGACCCGGGAGCGATTGTCGGTCGCGTCATCCCCGGCACCGGCATGCTGATTATGGCTGCTGACCGCACCGAGGTCACCGGCAACGAGATCCGTGGCAACGACACGATCGGCATCGGCGTCGTCAGCCTCGCCATCGCCTTCCCCAAAGGCCGGCAGTTCGATGTCGGCGCCATCCCCGAGGGCAACCTCATTTACGGCAACACCTTCGGTGAAAATGGCCGCAAGCCTGGCGGACTCGTCAAGGAGATCGGTGTCAGAGACTGTGATATTTTCTGGGATGGCAGCGGCTGGGACAACTCGTGGCAAAGTGATGCACGCACCTTCCCGGCGGTACTCCCCGGAGATCGCTGGCCGACAATCGCCCGCAAAGCCTATTCCCGGGCATATTCGTGGATTCGCGACCGGCTGCTCTGAGTTCGGGCCGGCGCAACATCGATGAGTGAAACTACTTTGCCGCTGATGGCCGGTAACCGGGCCTTGATCTCACTGCAAGGTCACCGCCACGCGTCACTCTGACGATGATCTTGCGGTACCGGACATTGCCGGCTGAATTCGACTGGTTGTTCGGGTAGTAGCCGAGCGAGTACTGGTGGCGCAACTCCTCGGCAATCCTCGCGAAGGCTCCAGGCACATCACGAAGCTGATCAGCGCGCAGCATCCGCCCACCCGATATCCCGGCCATCCGGCGGAGGTAATCCTCGCCATCGCGGTAAAGCCGGTCGAGCATCATCGAGGTATTATCGACCCGCGGGCGCGGCATGCGCGACGATGACGATCCCGGGTAACCACTCCCTGAGGGGCGATCACTCGCCGGTCGATCGCTGCTCATGTCGTCGGGGTAGCGCCCTGACGAGCCCCCGGGCATTCGATTGTCGGGTGGATAGGGGCTCCCGGCTCCACCGCCCGCTCCGCCTCCACCCGGGATGGGCATCCCCGGAGGATAGGGGCCTCCCGGCAGACCACCACCATTCGGCGGGTAGCGACGCTGCGGCATCTGAACATCGGGAACCGGCAGGCGGTAAGGGTCGTCGCGTCCGCTGCGGCCGGCGGGAATCGGTGTACCACCATCCCCCGGCATTGTCGTCGGCGTCGTTCCACGCCGTGGCCGCGGATTCGCCCCGCCAAAGATCAACCCAAGGTCGGTCTCTCCCAGCGACTCCTGCTGGTTGCGCAGCATCTCCTCCGTATCCGCCCGAGTATCAAAGCGTATCGGATAGACGATGATCCCCGACTCCTCGATCGCCTCGAAATTATCCTTCGCCGAGGTCGAGTCACTCTGCCAGTCGACACCATCCGTGAAGATGACAATCGCTTTTCGCCCCTCAACCCGCGAGAGGCTGTTGATCGCCAGCTTAACCGCATCATAGAGCTTTGTTCCCTGCCCCGGCTTTGCCCGGTTGATCGCCAGATGAAGCTCCTTGCGGTCACTGGAGAATCCGCTCTGCTCGCGCACCTCATCGTCAAAGGAGATCACCTTGACCCGGTCTGACGGCTTCAACTGATCGACGAAGTGATTCGCCGCCTGCTGAATCTGTCCCAGCTTCTCCTGGGTGCTCGAACTGGTGTCGAGAAGCAGTGCCACCTGAAATGGCTCCTCGGTTGCCGAGAAGAAGACGATTTCCTGTGTCACACCATCCTCAGCGAGCGTGAACTCTTCCTTCTTCAAATCCGGCACATAGACATTCTGCCGGTCGCTGACAATCACCGGAACCGTCACCAGACTGGTTTCGATTTTGATCGATGGCTCCGGGCGCTGCCGCTCCTGTGCCTGCGCCATCGTGCAGCCAGCCAGCGTCGCCAGTGTCATCAGCACTGCCGGAAAGAGATGCGAAATTGCCGTGGTTGATCTCATGGTCGCCATAATAGCCCCGGCCACCAACTTATACCAGAGGCCGACTCTGAATCGCGTGGAGGGTCGTGACTTACCTTTGTCGTGATAGTGCTGTATCATCTGGTTGTGACCGACAAAGACCTGTCGATTGGAGGACTCCGGTGATGCAATCTTCGCTCGAACAGAATGCCATCAACGAGGCGGCGCGCAAGATCAGTCCGCTACAGCAGCAACTGCTGCAGAGCCTCAGGGACAAGGGGCCCGGACTGTTGCTGGAGATGGCGGTGCGCGCCCAGCTCTTCCCCGAGGATGTCAATGAACCGCTCAGCGGGTTGGTCGGCCTCGGGCTGGCGACCACCCAATCGGTTTCAACCAGCAAGTTTGGCGCCGAGCTCTTTGTGCTCGCCCCCGCCGGCGACAAGGTTCTGCGGTTGCTCTCCGATCCCGCCTTCCAGCGTGAAATAACCGCCCCCCCGCCGGTCACTTCAGCGAAAATGCCCGATACCCGTCAGAGTGAGGCCGAGCTTCATACCAAACTTGGCGACGCCCTCCAGCAGCAAGGTAATATCGAGAAGGCGATCGAGCATTACCAGAGGGCGCTTGAGCTGACACGCGAACTCTCGACCGGATCGGGAGAGTCACGATGACGCTCAGGTCCCTGCTCGAACATCAATCATTCTGGCTGACGGCAATTGCCGGCTCAATGGGCGGCATCTGGGCGCTGAGTGAAATCATCGGCCAGTTCCGGACGGAGACCGCACGTGCGCTGCGCACCTGGGGTGCGTGGATGCTTGTCCTCTTCAACATTGTTGCCGCGGCGGTGATCTACCTCCTGATCATCGGCCTCGCCCCCGGAGCGCGAACATGGCCAACGGCCCTTGCCGTCGGCCTTGCCTGGCCAACAATCTTTCGCAACGCCAGCCTCAAGCTGAGCCAGCCGATCACGGATGCCCAGGGTGCCAATTCCCCCGCTATTCGCCTTGAGGAGGTCTATGGCAATATCCAGAAACTCGCTCTCCAGTTGATCAACGGAGTGCTCACCCGTCAGCGCACACGCCTGCTGACCGAGGCTCTGCGCTTCGAGCTTGGTGACCTTGAACGCTATGCCCGCCGCATGATCGCCCTCTCCCCGCAACAGGTCGATGCCACGCTCATCGACAAGGTGCTCGAACGCAACATCGACGATGAGGCGAAGAAGGCCTACCTTGCCGCCCTCGTCATGGATACCTTCACCCGCAGCGCACTCGACGACTTCATTCGTGAAAAACGCAAGGGTTGATCAGTTTACTTATCCGCACCAGACTATTAAATTATTCGGAGCAGAATGGCTGTGGCATTGGTCTGTAATCTGACCAATGCCATCATCGTCGTTATTATTTACAGGGTTTATTGTGGAATATTCAGAAATTGTCGAAGCAGAAGGCCATCTGGTCGATTCGCAGATTCTTTCGAACATCATGGATCGGGTCATTGAGTGTGGTGCGATCTATGAGGTGCAGGACTTCAACCTTGGCCGGACGAATGATCAGTTTTCGCACCTGCGGCTAAGGATTATTGCGCCGAGCAGGGAGGTGCTGGAGAAGACGCTGGGGGAACT
This sequence comes from uncultured Acidobacteriota bacterium, assembly GCA_903828635.1. Taxonomy (GTDB): domain Bacteria; phylum Acidobacteriota; class Blastocatellia; order RBC074; family RBC074; genus CAIOZW01. The sequence goes on along the minus strand of CAIKMY010000453.1, from coordinate 3,990 downwards.
GGTCGAGCTGGGTTGTTACCAGGCGCGGATCAGCGATGCGCAGACAAAGCCGGCCCCAATGGACAAGGTGGCACCGGACGATTTCTACTCGACGACCAATCATCGGACATTCCTGCGGCTGGGCGGAGTCTGGCATGAGGTGGCGCGACAACGGATGGATGCCGTGATCGTCGTCAGTGATGAGGGTGACGGCTCGCGGCCGGTCTGCCGGAAGCTGCGCGACCTGCAAAAGGGTGAGCAGGTGGTCTGCGGGCCACATGGTATCCGCATCCAGCCGGAGTTCAAGGATCGCGACCGCATGGGCTTCGCTTTCATGGCCAATGAGATCTCCTCCGAGCGGCGTGCTGAGTCGGCGGTGCGCCGAGTGGCGCAGCTGATACGTCAGATCAAGGCCGAGGGTGGGCGGATCATCTTCGTCGCCGGGCCGGTGGTCATTCATACCGGAGGAACGGCCGCTTTCTCGCAGATCATTCGTCAGGGATACGTCGATGCCCTGCTCGCCGGCAATGCGATTGCCGTCCACGACATCGAGCATGCGCTCTTCGGAACCTCGCTCGGAGTCGACCTCGAACGCGGGATCCCCATCGAGGAGGGCCACAAGAACCACATGCGGGCGATCAATACGATCAACCGCTATGGTTCAATCGCCGGTGCCGTCGATGCCGGTGTGCTGCGCTCCGGGGTGATGTATGAATGTGTCAGGCATCAGGTACCGTTCGTACTTGCCGGTTCGATCCGCGATGACGGACCGCTGCCGGACACGATCATGGACCTCGTCACCGCTCAGGAGGCTTACGCGCAACAACTGGTCGGCGCCGGCATGGTCATCTGCCTCTCCTCGATGCTCCATTCGATCGGGGTCGGCAACATGACCCCGTCGTGGGTGAAGATGGTCTGTGTTGACATCAATCCGGCGGTGGTCACCAAGCTCTCCGATCGGGGATCGGCCCAGACCGTCGGGATTGTCACCGATGTCGGGACCTTCCTCAATCTGCTCGCCCAGCAACTCTGGAGTTGAAACGTCAGGAAGTCACATCAGGAATTAGTTGATGCGGAATCCGTTGCAAGGTCAGGCATGCTCCCCTCGACCCAGGCCTCGCCATCGGCGAAGATCTCCTTCTTCCAGACGGGAACGGTCTGCTTGAGCCGGTCAATCGCGTACTGACAGGCAGCGAAAGCCGCCTTGCGATGGGGTGAGGTGACGACGATAACGATCGATGATTCAGAGATCTGCAGCTCGCCGAAGCGGTGGATCATCCCAATCCGGTCGACCTGTGGCCACTGCTCGCGAATCTCCTGACCGATGCGCCGCATCTCCCTGACAGCCATTGGCGGGTAGGCCTCGTAATGGAGGCTGATCACCGGTCGCCCCTTTGTCTGATTGCGAACCACTCCGTCAAAGGTGACGATCGCACCGGCGGCACCTGTCAGAACGCGGGCTTCAAGCGCTGACTTGTCGATCGGATCACGCGTGACTTCAAAGACGTCTTCCAAATCTTTTGCCAGATCTTTTGCCAAATCTTTTGCCAGATCTTTTGCCAGATCTTTTGCCAAATCTGTTGCCATAATCGCTTTATCGGCTCATGCCACTGTCGGCTGTTACCATTCAGCCGCCGGAGACCGGAGGGAAGACAGCGAGCGTGTCACCCGCAGCCAGCGGCGCTTCCCGCCGCGCGTATTCTTCGTTGAGAGCAAAAAGGACCGCACCTTCGAAGCGTGTAAGGTCCGGATAGCGACCAAGCAGATCACGCCATGCGGTTTCGACCGTCGCCGGATCGGCCAGTTCGAGCGCCAGCTCGCCGGTGCCGGAGGCGGCCTCGCGGCAGGCGCCAAAGAAGAGAACATTGACCCTCATCACTTCAGCCTCTTCACGCTAAAATCCTGTCGCCGGGGCTCCGGAGCCGGCACTGTTTGTCCGGAGAGCCTGCACCTGCCCCGAACCACCGGGAACGATCTGCCCTTCCCTTCCGCGGAAACGAAGCGCCTCGATCAAAAAGTTGTCGAAGAGCATCCGGCCATCGCGGCTCTCGTTGCGATGCTCCCAGTATTTGTCGGTCTGCCAGTCCTGAAAGGACTTTTCGAGATGAAACTGTGTGCTATAGATCAGTTGCCGATCGCTGCGGCGAACCATCATCTGCACCTCGGAGAGATAGCCGCGAGCCAGCTTGGTAAAGCCCTCCGGCAGGCGATCGAGCTGGAGTCCGTGATTCTGCCAGACACGCAGCAGGTGTCGCCGGTTGGTGTACTTCTGCCAGCGGTGGCCCGGCCGATCGTCAATACCGGCAAAGATCGGATCCTCCATCCGGGTGATTCTGACAAAGCGATACTGATATTCAATCATCCGTCCGTGCCGCTTCTCGCGCGGCAGGAGACCATCGAGCGTCAGAATATTGGCACCAAAGGCGAGTCCGATCATCTGGTGGCCTCCACAGATGCCCATAACCGGGACATTTGTGTCGCGGATGAATCGCGTAAACCGATCGAGCAGCGCCGGGTGGTAGAGGTCGAAATCACGCAGCGTCCCGCTGAGGACAATCGCGTCCGGGTCAAAGTCCCGCACCACATCTTCATCGAGATCAGCAAGATGGACTACCCTGATAACCGGACGGCGCACCAGCATCCGGATGTTGCTCTCGATATTGGCAAGGGCCAGTGACGAGACGAAGCGCTCCAACCGCACCCAGCGGTCGGGGCGGAAATCCGGCTCCCGTGTCGCAACGTCAGAGTACTGGCTCTCTTCCGCGATCAGGTTGTCGACCAGCAGCACGCGGATCGACTCGATCCGCGCGACGATTGGTTCGTAGACGCAGTAGCGTTCATGCCAGACCTCTCCTGGTCGATCACTCATGTCAAAGAGATTACACCATTGAGCGCCTCCAATGGTAGTCGAATGATCATTGCGGAGGTTCGAAAACCGGCTCGACGCGCAGGCCGCTCCTTCGCGTTTGTCAATCATTCAGGCGAGCAGTTAAAATCATGATTTTTGATTACACAGTTTTTTCTCTCTGTGGAGAAGGGTCAGCAATGTCAGATCCCGGAGCGGGCCAAAGAGTGATGGAGCGAGCAATGGAAGAGTCAGCAGCGATAACGGTTCGTGGTGCGAGGGTCAACAACCTCAGGAACATCAGCTTCACGATTCCGCACAACTCGCTGACGGTCGTGACCGGGGTCAGCGGATCGGGCAAGTCATCACTGGCCTTCGACACGATCTATGCCGAGGGACAGCGCCGTTATGTCGAGTCGCTCTCGGCCTATGCGCGACAGTTTCTGGAGCGAATGGACAAGCCGGAGGTTGATGAGGTGCTGGGGATCTCGCCGGCAATCGCCATCAATCAGAAAAATTCGACGAGGAATCCGCGCTCGACGGTCGGGACGCAGACTGAGATTTACGACTACCTGCGTCTGCTTTTCGCACGTGTCGGCGAGACCATCTGTCGCGGATGTGGCGATAAGGTCAGGCGTGAAACACCGCAATCGATCGCCGAGAAAGTGCTCGAACTGCCGGAGGGAACCCGCTTTTACGTACTCTTTCCGGCGACTGCCGGCACGGAGGTGGCCATCAGCGAGGAGAAAGCCGAAGTAACCGCAGCGCCCGGCCGTGGTCGAAAGCGGCCAAAATCCGAGGCTGCACCGCGAATCAACGTCACGGCACACGTCATGAGCCTGATGCAGCGGGGCTTCACCCGACTTTGGCATCAGCCTTCGGGCGAAACGCTGGAGCTCCGAAGCCCGGAAAACTTCACGGCGAGTGGTTTTGACGGCTACTATGTCCTCGTCGACCGGCTGGCGGTTCGTGGCGATATCAGGAACCGCCTGGTCGACTCGCTGGAGATCTGCTTTCAGGAAGGTCACGGCGAGGCGATTATCCAGACGGTTGGGGGAGATGGCGGACAGCTCGTCTTTTCGGAAAAGTTCGGGTGCCGTCAATGCGGGATCGAGTATCTGCCACCCGAGCCGCGACTCTTCAGCTTCAACAATCCGTATGGTGCC
>CAIKMY010000452.1 GCA_903828635.1 uncultured Acidobacteriota bacterium | reverse complement strand
TCAAAAACCGGAAACTACAGGTGTCAAAGAACCAACGTATAAAGGGTGAAAGAGCCCAGATGTCCTTTAACCCATCACTTTTCAGCAGCTAGTACAGAGCCAGATTTAGCCAACCTAAAACCAACTCCTAAACTTCGATAGTACGGATAATCATAGCAGCGATAAGCAGAATGGGCTCGCTCCTGGTTGAGCGCCCAAGACCCTCCTCTTTCCACTCGTCGCTCACCTAACTCATCTAGGCGCTCCCGGTTATCGTTTTGCCATGGATACAAAAAGCAGTATTGATCAAATACAACAGGCGCTCCATAAGAAGAGGTACCAGACGAATGGCACTCATCATTAAACGTATTATTTTCAATGAGTTTCAATGGTGTAGTTGGAAGAAACCCTCTATCGTGTATAGTCGATGTCCAAGTCCAAACATTCCCAGAAAGATCGAATACGCCCTCAGGTGAGGAATTATTAAAAATGCCAACAGGTGTAGTCCGGCGAATGTGACTCTCAAATGTATTGCATAGAAAGGAACTAAAGAGATTGCCATAAGGAAAGCACCTTCCTTCAATTCCTCTTGCAGCAGCTTCGAACTCTACCTCAGTCAAGAGACGAAATGGCTCGCAGACTCCACCAGAGGTTGTAGTTAGCCAATTACAGTAGGCCCGTGCCTCGAACCAAGTGACGCCGACAACTGGCTGCAAAGGATTATTGAATCGTGGGTCGCTCCAGAATGCAGGCTCGCGATGAGGTTTGTCGGTTGGATATGTCGCATCAATCCATCGCTTGAACTCATCATCAGTCAAATGTAGAAGAACAATCCAATTATCAACTTGTTGAATAGTTGCAAGTCCACGACTGATCAAAGCATTTAGTCGATCTTCATTCCACTCATTATCGATAAGGAATTTGCGAGTAGCATATTCGTTCTGTCGTATTTTTTCTTCTCCCTGCTCGTTGATCCATCTTTTGGCAGCCTCGGTATCCCACCATCTACGATCTTTATATCCTCCAGCTTCTATAAAACACTTGTATTCAGCATTGGTCACCGGAAACGTCCCGATGTAGAAGGTATCTAGACTAACAAGATGTTTAGGCTTTATGGCATTATGAGGACTTGTGTTGTCTCCAATTGGATAACTTCCTGGCAGAATCTTGATCATTGGCGGCAGAATATAGTCCCCATAAAGCCCACTCACCTTTATAAACCGCGGATCTCCGATGATGCCCAGGGCCTCTCCGGCGGCAATTCGCGCTCGCAGATCGACCTTCATCGACGCTGTTCTTGCCAGCAGCCTCTGCCTGAGCTCTGCACGCAGACTTTCCAGCGACGGCCCTTCAGGAATCTCTGCGGAGGCGGCGCACCTTGCCGCGAGTGCGAGGTTATGCTCTGCGACGCTGCGGATGAAGGCAATCGGATCTCTGGCCATCGGCGCGGCGGTCAGCGTCGTCTCCTCCCACCCGGTTTGTGGCAGTGATGGCAGCGGGTCTCCGACAGCGAGTCGCGCGATCGTCTGCTCCAGAGGCTCGGCGACACGGTCGGCCTCGTGCTCGACGTGGACCAGTGTTGGGTTTGGGGCCTCGGCCAGCTTGCGTGCGGCGAAATATTCCTGCAGCAGTTGGTGATAGAAGGCCAGTTCTTCAGTCTGGCGGAGATCCTCATTAAGAACATTCATGCGCAGCCCGGCCTCGATGATTTCATTCGCCAGCTGATGATCTATCTGGCTGGTGGCATCATCGCGTCCAATGCGAATCTGAGCCGATTCGGACTCGACTCCCTTGCGTTGCATCCCGTAGGCAAGGGCGCTCAGCTTCTTAAAGAGAGGCCCGGAATCGGCAAGGCCAAATCGCCCGGTCCATGCATTATTTGCCAACTGCTTGCGATCCTTTGTATCAAGCAGGGCAATAGCCGGACTGAAGAGCTGGCTGCCTTTACTGACTTCACGGCGTAATGATTCACGCACATAACCGGTGAAGAGTCCGGCGCGGCCGGCAGGAATTTCGTCAAACTTACCAACCTGATTGACCAGCAGTGAGAGGAAATAGGGGGTCTGGTAGAGTTCAAGCTGTCTGGTTCCCTCAAGCTGTTTCCATATTTGCGCGTGGTTTGACGGCAGGTAGGCGGCAAGAAAGGCCTGCACCTGCTCCGGGTTCATCGGCTGAAGATTGACCTGGGGAACCCGCAAATCGCTATTGCTGAGATCACTGCTGTAATCAAGACTGCGGCAGGAGAAAACTATGCGGTTGTTGTTGCGGGCCGCTTCCTGAGTGAATTCACGCCAGAGGCCGATCAGCCGGTAATAATCATCGGCATCCCGGTGCGGCATCTCATTGAGCGCGTCGAGCAGCAACAGGACACGCCCTTCCCTGAGACAGTCGGCAAGCGGAGGCAGGTGGGGATATTCCCGGCTCCATTTCTCTGCCAGCCACTCTCCCGGAGGAGGCAGCCCGCGTCCATCGGTTGCACGGTAAGTGTTGAGTTGTATGAAGTAACTAAACTTTCCGCCATCATTGCGCAACTGGTCGATCGAATGGTCGAGTTGCAAGCGACGAAGCAGTGTCGACTTGCCACTGCCGGGTGCACCGAGAAGAACGATTGCCGGGTACTTCCAGCCGGGTTCAGCGGTCTTTTTGAGAACATCGCGAAGATCATCAAAGCGCAGATCCTCAGGCTTCCACCGTTGCGGCCCAGTCTCTCCCTGATCGAGCAGCAGTGTCAGGTTGATGAATCGCTTGAAGATCTGGTAGCGGGGAAGCGATAACTCGGCAATGGTTCGCAGGCGATAACCGCGCACATCAACCGGTCGATGATCACATACCTCCTCTGCCTGTGCGAGCGAGAGAACAGTGTCGGTTGTCGTGTCGGTCACCGCCTTGAAGATGGCATCGAGTGACTCGGCGAGGCTGCGACTTTCGATATTTCCGCTGTCGATGACGCTGACCTGATCAGCCAGCGTTCGCGGATCGGGCTTCTGGTAATCCTCACGGTGCAGTTCGCTGACCAGTCGCTGCAGTGCTCCGGCAAAGTCCGTCGTTGCGTCAATATGATTGTAGGCATACATCCGGCTGTGTCGGTCACACTCCCTCAGCAGCAGCGGGTGCAGTCGCTTATTATTCTGGTCAAAAAAGAACCACTCGCGATGCACCTCCTTGCGATAGGGCATCGAATGGCCCGAGAGCAGCAGCACCATCTGGTCACTCGCCCGCAGCGCAGTCTCGATCGTGTTATCCCAGTTGGCACCGCTGCGAATATCGCTCCGGTCGAGAAACGAGTCGATCCCGCGTGCTTGCAGGTACTGCTCCAACAGGTCAGCCTGCTCGCGGTCAGGCGATGCATAAGAGATGAAGACTCTGCCGATTTTGCCGCTACCTTGTTCCATTGAATCCCCCGGTCGATGATGGCCACCATCTGAGGCAGGTGTATGATACGAAGCATGCTACTCACTGGCAAGAGGAGAGAGCTAACCTGATAGTGTGATGTTATTTCAGTCTTGTTGCGAGATCTCTTTGTGGAGTGTTGAGAATGATTCGTCAGCCGGTAATCTTCATCGGGCACGGCAACCCCTTGAACGCCATTTCCGATACTCGCTACGCGCGTGATTGGGGATCACTTGGCCGGCAGATTATACGGCCACGGGCGATTCTGGCGATCTCTGCACACTGGTACATCAATGGAGTCGCGGTAACAGCGATGGCCAATCCGCGAACGATCCACGACTTTGGCGGGTTTCCACCTGAACTCTACGCGGTCGAGTACCCGGCACCTGGCAGTCCCTCTCTGGCAAATGAGATTGCCGCCCGGCTGAATCCGATCCCGGTGCGGCTCGACGAGGATTGGGGGCTTGATCACGGAACGTGGTCGGTGTTGTGCCGGCTCTTCCCGGAGGCCGGTATTCCTGTCATCCAGTTGAGTATCGATCGGCGTGAGAGCGGCACCTTCCATTATGAACTGGGTCGACGCCTTGCCCCGCTCAGAGACGAAGGCGTTTTGATCATTGGCAGCGGCAACATTGTTCACAACCTTGGAGCCTACACCTGGGGCTATCCCGATAGCCCACCCCGCGACTGGACTGTCAAATTCGAGGAGCACGTGCGTCAATCACTGATAACCGGCCATCACCTCTCGTTGATTGACTGGGAAATGGCCGGAAACGAGGCACGACTGGCCGTCCCGACGGCGGAGCACTACCTTCCCCTTCTCTATGTCATCGGTGCAAGCCATCCATCTGATCAGATCGACTTTCCGGTCAGCGGGGTTGAAGGTGGCTCGATCTCGATGCTGTCTGTCAGGTACTCGCCTGCATGATCGCCTTGCTGACTCTTGATGAGTAATATTCCCCTTCCAATTCAAAACCAATTATTGATTGTATTTTGACAATCAACTACTCTGCGAGAGGAGAGGAGGAGTAATGGGAACAGGAGCAGAGGAAGAGAAGGAAGCGGAGAAAATGGAAGGATTAAGGGAGCGGCTGGGGGCGCGGGGTGGGCACATGACGCGGCAGCGGACGGCGGTTTACGGATATTTGCGCGGGGCGGGGAGGCATCCGACAGCGGAGGAGGTCTATAACGGGGTGAAGCGGGATTTGCCGCGGATCAGTCTGGCGACGGTTTACAAGAATCTTGAGTCACTGGTCGAGTGTGGATTAGCAGCAAAGGTGGCGGGTGGGGGAGCGGCGCGGTATGAAAGCAGGACGGACCATCATTATCACACGCGGTGTCTGGTATGTGGGGAGATGACGGATGTCGAGCCGGGGGAGACATTGGCGGGGTTGGTGAGTGGGCCGCACGGGTTTCGGGTGGAGAGGCTTCAGGTTGAGTTGTTGGGGCGGTGTGACGGGTGTCCGGGGTAAGCGGAGGGGGCACCGGTTGAGAAGGAGAGATGAGCTGACGCGAAGAATGATCCGCGTCTCCGGGGGAGATCAAGCTGAAGGACTTTGAATGCGTCAGTCATATGATCGTTTTTATTGATCGTTGTTGGCAACTGGTGGTGATGGAGAGAGGGGTTAAAGCTGGCAGGAATTATCTTCTTCTGTTGTCTTGGGGTAGTGCTGACGCCGTGGGGAACGCCGCCATTGGCGTTGGTGTTGGGATTGGTTTATGGGCTGATGGTCGTGCATCCGTATGCGAGAGAGTCGCGGAAAGCATCGAAGTGGCTTTTGCAGGGCAGTGTGGTGGCCCTTGGGTTTGGGATGAATCCGGGGCAGGTATGGGCAGCGGGACGGTCAGGTTTGGGTTACACGGCGGTGGGGATAGTGGTGACGCTGGGGATGGGTTATTTATTGGGGAGGTGGCTGGGGGTGGCGTGGAGGAGTTCGCTGTTGATTTCAGTGGGAACGGCGATCTGTGGCGGGAGTGCGATTGCGGCAGTGGGGCCGGTGGTCGGAGCGCGTGATGAAGAGATGTCGGTGTCGCTGGGGACAGTCTTTATTTTGAATGCGGTGGGGTTGTTGATCTTTCCGGCGATCGGACAGGCGTGGGGGCTGGGACAGGAGCAGTTCGGGCTGTGGGCGGCGTTGGCGATTCATGACACGAGTTCGGTGGTTGGCGCGACGGCAAAGTATGGAGCGGAGGCGCTGGCGGTGGGGACGACGGTCAAGCTGGCGCGGGCGTTGTGGATCGTGCCGGTGGCAATGGGGATTGCACTGGCGATGAAACGCGGGGCGGACAGTTCAGGCAAAACGAGTGGGGCAGGTGTGGTGGCATTGCCGTGGTTTGTGCTGCTCTTCTGCGTGGCGGCGCTGATGCGCGGGTATATTGCGGCGGGGGAAGAGGTCTATCCCTTGCTGGTAAAAGCCGGGCGGGCAGGTTTGACGGTGACGCTTTTTCTGATTGGGAGCGGAGTGACGCGGCAGACGCTGCGGAAGGTTGGGGTGAGGCCTTTGCTGCAGGGAGTGGCGCTCTGGCTGGCTGTTGCGAGCCTGACGCTGCTGGCGATCCTCACTGGCTGGATTGGTTGAGCCGGGATGTTCAAATAGCGATCAGGCGAGTTGCTGCTCGATGCGGCGGCAGTGGTCGAGAATGTGTGACTGATCGAGGGAGAGGAGTTCCCGGCCATCAAAGAGGGTGCGGCCATTGACAATGGTGAGAAGGAGATCACGGGCAGAGGCGGCGAAGATGATGGCGGTGGCCGGGTCATAAGCGGGGGTGTTGTGGGTGTGGGAGAGGTCGATGGCGATGACATCGGCGCGCTTACCGGCTTCGAGTGAGCCAACCTGATGATCGAGTCGAAGGGCGCGGGCACCCTCGATGGTCATAAGGCGCAGCATCTCGCTGGCGGAGGGCCACTCGGCAGTGCGGTGATGCGCGCGGTGAAGGAGAGTGGCAAAGCGGGCCTCCTCGATGAGATCGAGTGAATTGTTGCTGGCGACGCTGTCGGTGCCGAGACCTGTGGGGATGGCGTGATCAAGCCACTGGCGCAGGGGCGCGATGCCATGGCCAAGCTTGGCATTCGATTTGGGGCAGTGGGCAAGGCGGAGACCGCGTCGATGGATCAGTTCGATCTCCCCCGGATCACCGATGGCGACGCCATGAATGAGGAGTGGGGCACAGTCGAGGATGCCGAGCCGCTCGAAGTAGCGCACGGTCGAGCAACCGGGCGGGTCAAAGGGTATGGCGCGTCGGCGAAGGGATTCGCCGAAGGCACCGCTGCCATCACGGAGGAGCAGTGCCTCATCGAGTGACTCGGCGGCGTGGATGGCAACATCGAGCTGCTGATCGACAGCCAGCCGGGCAGCGGACTCAAAGAGGCGTGCGGAGACGGAGTAGGGCGCGTGCGGTGAGATGCCAACGCGAAGACGCCCGAGGGCACCGGTGCGGGCAAGCAGCGCGGCGTGGTCATCGAGTTTGGCACGGAGGGTGGCAATCGAATCGGCCGCCTGAACCGGATCGGGCCCGAAGCACTCCTGATAAACGATACCGCGCAGACCTGACTCGATGAGGGCGCTGAGTGTGGCCGGAGCATCGGCGGTATCAGCGACCGTGGTGATCCCGGCGCGAATCGCCTCGGCACAGCCAAGGCGCGCGCTGAAGAGAAGATCCTCGGGCCCGAGCCGCTCCGCCTTGAGAGTGATCAGTTGCAGGATCCAGCGCTGAAAGGCCGGTTCCTCGATGCGACCGCGAAAGACGGTTAGTTCGAGGTGAGTGTGGATATTGACAAAACCGGGCAGGATGGCCGCCTTCCCGAGCGCGGTGACCGGGGCTTCGGGATAGCGGAGGCACAGTTCATCAATCGAACCGACGGCAACGATCAGCTCACCGTCGATGACCACGGCTCCGGACCTGATCGGGGGTGCAGTGATCGGCAACACCCAGTCGGCGGCAAGCAGCCTGAGGCTCATTGCGAGAGGCCTGGCCGCGGTCCGCGGTGGAGCGAGCGCCAGTAATGCTGACGCGGGATGCGCGAGTCAATTCCCTCGTAGCGGGCCTCGATGTGGCGCTCCGTGAGCATATGGCCCTGAAGCCAGATAGTCGCCTGTAACCAGCGTCCCGGCTGCGGGTCACCAATCAGATTCTTCTGGTTGATGATCACCTCAAGTTGCATGTCACCGAGATCGACCCGGATCGAGCGCAGATCGTCGGTGGTATGAAGATTGCGCATCCGCTGCACCGAGACGATCCGTCCAAGGATCCGGTAGTCGTTCTCGGCCGAGTCGGTCGCCGGCCATTCCTGCTCAAAATGTGGCTCACGGCGAGTCCGCGAGAGGATCTTCCCTTTGTAGGCCAGCCCGGAGACGGCGACAGTGATGTGTCCCCGCGGCAGCTTCTTCAAATTGATCTCGGTGATGTTCTGCAGGACGAGGCTCATTTCACGATCGGTGCTGCGTGGCAGGCCGGTGAGCATCGCGTGCCCGTCAACCTCGTATTCAAGAATCTCCCAGGGATAGAGCTGGTAGACCTGACGTGCGCGAAATGCCGGCCGGCAGTCGGCATAATAGGTTCCCTCACTCGACTCGTAGAGCATGGTCCAGACTTCGAGCCCGGCACCAAGATTCCAGCAACACCCGTGGAGAACGCCATCGCTGCGGGTAATCCGCGTCAGATCACCGCGATGATGAGCCTCCTCAGCAAGAGCGCGGTACGAATCCCGGTCCGTGACACTGAATCCAATGGCCTCAAAAGGTTCGCTCATATGATACTCCCTGAAGATCCCGGTCGCTGTCGCTCATTCGTCATGCTTGCGCCGTTTTCCTGCCTTTGAGGGCTGCGGCTGACGCGGCGGCGCATGCTTCCGAACTCCGCGAATGTTGCGAGCGGGTCCGTGAGCCGGCTGCCGGTTGGTGCGCACCATCTCGGCAAAGAGATCGACATCGTAATCACATTCACGGGACATCTCCTCGCGAATCGCGTGCAATTCCTCGAGGAAATGTGGTCGCCGATACATAAAACCGATCCTCACTTTCGGTCCATACCTTCGCTAATCCATACCCTCGCTGGTCCATACCTTCGCTGGTTGCTGGTCCATACCCTTGCTGGTCCATACCCTTGCTGGTCCATACCCTTGCTGGTCCATACCCTTGCTGGTCCATACCCTTGCTGGTTGCTGGTCCGTCGCCGCCGATATTCTACACCGTCACCCCCGCGGCTTCCACAAGAGACGGAGCGATTCCTGCATCTCAGGGCTCGGTGATCAGAAACTCCGGAGTGACGATTTCGGGGACAAAGAAACCGGCAGTGGTATTGAAGAGCTTGATTCTCGCCTGGCGGTGGACATTGGCAATGTAGCCAAAGTTCCAGGTAACAATCAAATCGATCTTGTGAAAGGAGGCAATGGCGACGTGGAGGGCATCACCCATATATTTGCGCTGGAAGATTGCCCGCGCAAGATAGCCCTCGGCGAGGATGGCCGACTCTTCGGTGACATCGAGTTGCGGAATACTCTCGACGAGGCGCAGATAGCTTGACCGATAGGGCTCGCGGGTTCGCTCCAGTTCACGCAGGACGAGTGGGGAAATAAAGGGGCGAAAGTTCTTCAGTTCGTGCTCCCACCAGCGAATGGTCAGATCGCGACGAAAGGACTCGCCGCGATCGAGGTAAGCGCCAATGACAGAGGTTTCAAGATAGATGCTGGTAATGGCCACGCTGGTGGTTGCTTCCCTTCTCTCGCCGACTCAGCGCGGATCGGTCGAGACGGTGATGGCCGAACTCTGTGGAGTCAGCCTGAAGAGGTAACGCCGCAGATCGAGCACAACCCGGAAATGGGAGAGGTAGTCGGCTCCGAGGACGCCGTGCTGCTCAAATCCTGAGGTCTCATTAACCGCATCGAGATCGAGAATCAGCGCCCGTGCACGGTTCTTGCGCAGTCCGTTGACAGAGAGGTTGGAGAGCCCGAGGGCCTCAGCCCCTTCGGAGACGCCGGCAGCTCCGATGACGCGGAATTTGACATCGGGAAGGATCATCTTCTCAAGCTCGTGCCGCTTCACCGCTGCTCGCGAGATGACACTGACGGTGGCGCCGGTATCGATAATGAAATTGAGCGGCCGGTCAACTCCGGGCAGGTTGGTCTCGGTGCTTGCCAGCCCGCCACTGGTGCTGCGAATCGGCACTTCGAAGCTGTCACGGGTGATTACCGGATGATTGCCGGAACGGCCCCCACGCTCGCGGGCCGGATCGGCGAAGGGATCGACGATCTCGACCGGAGTCTCTGCGGGATTGCCGGACGGACTGGCAGGAGTGGCATTAACCGGAGCCGGATCCGGCAGCGGTGTGCGGTCGAGGGTCATCTGGCGCGTCTGGTAGTCGAGAGTCATGGCAAAATTGCCAAGTACCGAAAGGCCAAGGTAACCGTCAGCACGATCCGCCTCAGGGGTGTCCGGCGATGAATAGACGGTACGAATGTAGATCGGCACCGTCTCGATCTTTGCCTCACCGATCATCAGCGAGTCAAGCACTCCGTAGACTATTGGAAAGACACCGCTACCGCCAATCGCCCGGGCGTTGCCGCCGCGCGCTACCGGCTTGATGCCAAGCTTTGCCGCCGCCTTGTCGGAAAGAACGGTCAGGCTCGCTCCGGTATCGATCACGAAGCGCAGCGGCCCCTTGCCGTTGACCATGACGTTGATAAACGGGCGGAAGCTGACGGTATCGAAGGAGATGGTCGTCACCTCACTGCCGCCGGCACGGTGGATCCTGGTCGTGCCGAGGTAGCGGTAAAAATCGATCAGCCCCTTGATGCGTGCCCGGCGCTCGGCGTCTGTCTTTGGCGAAACTTCGAGGAATCGCTGGAAGGCGTCGGCGGCTTCGTTGTAATACTCAAGCCGCGAGCAGGTACGGGCAAGCGAGATGAAGTAGTCGGGTTCGTTCGGATCGAGCAGCACCGCACGCTTGAGGCCGGCATAGGCATTCCGCGCACGGTTCTCGAAATACTCGATCTCTGACAGACCGGCAATCGCCAGCGCCTCACGGTCGCTCAGCCTGACGGCGGTGTAAAGTGACTCGATCGAGGTGCGAAATTCGCCGGCACGCAGCAGCGCCGTTCCCAGCAGCGCATGCGCCCGCGGATTGAGCGGATCAGCGGCAAGCGACTGTGCCGCTGCATCGTAGCCCTCCTGCAATCGCCCCAGCTTGATCAGCGCGAAGCTCAGCCCCTGGCGCGCCGCATTGTCGGCCTGATCCCGTTCAAGCACCTGCCGGTAGAGCCCCTCGGCGATGGTAAAATTGGCCTGACGCATCTCCCGCTCCGCCTGCTTCATCAGCTTGCCACGCGATTGCGCCATCCCTGCCCCGGCCGCAATAACGATAATAAGAGTGAGGATCAACGAACTCCCAAACATCCGGAGAACATTATTCATGTACCAATTTCTCATACACCACCCTCGTTTTGGCGAAAGGCCACAACTGCCTGCAACCACTTCTTACTAATCTTCTTACTAATCTTCTTACTAATCTTCTATCTGATCTTGTATCTGATCTTGTATCTGATCTTCTTTTCTTAATCTTTAAACTTTAATCTGCTTTTCTTGTGTGATCGCTTCTTTCTTGTTTGCGCTGCTCTCGGTCTCTTCCTGCTGTTGTCTGTGTCAGGACTTGTGCCCTCAGGGTCAAGGCCATTGTCCTATTTTAGTATCTCGCCGGTCCGGTTGGACCAGAGGAGGAGGTCGAGTTCATCGAAATCAATGCGCGCCTCCCTTGCAAAGTGTCGCATATTCTCCTCGATCGCAAGGTACTTTTTTTTCGTGCCGGGCGGTTTGGGAGAGTCGATGACCCCGAAATCATGGAGAGTACGAAGAATATGCTTGTCGAGAATGGCGTAGCCACGATAACCGATATTGCGCAGGTAGTGGCTGGCCTCCTTGTAACCAATTCCCTTGATGCCGGGGGTGCGGGCAAAGTAGTCGCGGCGGGCCTCCGTGTCGTCGCCGAAAGAGTCGAGCTTGTCACGAAGTCGCAGGTCGCAATCAATGCGCAGCCAGTTGCGGGTGGTGACAATGTAGCCGGAGCGGGCACGGGGAAAGCGGTGTGCGCCGACGAGAGCCTTTTCCAGACGACGATGAGCGCCGGTAAAAAGGATCGGCCGCACCCGCTCGATCGAGGCCAGCCCCATCCGCGCACTCGCTCCCGCAGTGAAAATACAGAAGACGAGCTCCTCGAAGAGGCGCGCGTCATCCCCGTCGCGTGCAATCGCCGCGAAGTCCCCGAGGCGCTCGCGAATTGCCGCGCGCTTTAATTTGTAGCTCTCTCGCAGTTCTCTCAATTCACCAGCCATGTCTTCAGTCTCTTTCGGTCTCTTTCAAACACAGAGCGAAAATTTTAGAAGCCGCTTCGTCGGGCTGTCAAATCGGGAAAAGCCCGAGCCGGAATCGCCACCCGCAGCCGATTGTCGCGGTGACTCCATGTGAGATCTGTGGAAAGCAGGGTGGGTGTAGCGCGAGACCGGCTCGCGCGGAGACGCGGAGGGCCCGGGGAAATGGCGCCATCCCGATCACCACCAGCCGAGAAACCTCCACCAGAGAAGTCCGATGGTTGCCCAGACGATGATATTGGGGAGAGAGGCAATCAGCCCGATCTTCCACCAGGTCTGCTGCGAGACATAGTCAGCACCGAAATAGATCGGCCCCGGGGTAGTACCATAATGGGTCAGCGAGGCTGCCAGATTGGAGAAATATGACAGCAGGGCAACGGCAAGAAAGGGTGGTGCGCCGGCGGCGGTAACAACAATCAGAAATGGCAGAAACATGGCGAGGGCGTGGGCGGTGATACTCGCGAAGGCGTAATGGGCATAAAAATATACCAGCAGCAACAGCGCGAGCGCTGCGCCCCATTTCCAGCCGGCAGTGACAGTCGATGAAAACTCAGCGAATTTCCGGGTGATGCCGGTCTCGCCGAGGGCCTCAGCCATGCGTACCATGCCGCCATACCAGATGAAGACGTCCCAGGCCGCACGCTCGGCCATCATATCGCTCCAGTCGATGACATTGAAGACCATCAGCAGGCAGATTCCAAGCAGGGCGACGACGGAGTAGTCGATGCTGTGAAGGCGATTGGTCGTCGCCCAGAGCAGCCCGGTCAGGGTGAAGACAGCGAGCATCAGCTTCTCGCTGCCGCTGGTCGGCCCGAGTTTGGCCAGTTCATTGCGGGCAAACTCGGCAGCCTTTGGCGTTTCAACGATCTCCGGGGGGAAGATGCGGTAGATGACGAGACCGGTGACGATCAGTGAGATGATCCCCGGGACGATGCCGCCAATCATCCAGGTGGTGTAGTTAAGGTCGATGCCGGTCTGCTGACGTGCGAGTCGCTGGATCACCAGATTGCCAGCCTGACCAGTAAGAAATGTCGCGCAGATGATCACCTCGCACTGGTAGACGAAGGTCATGAGGAAAGCGCCGAGTCGATTGGCGGTCGGCCCCGGGCGCGAGTCATACTCCTCGGCAAGGCTCTTGGTAATTGGAAAGGTGATGCCGCCACAGCGCGCTCCGTTGGAGGGGATGACCGTCGCCAGCAGCAGATCGGTACTCACCAACGCATAGCCCAGACCGAGCGAGCGACGGCCAAAACCACGGATGAAGAGCAGTGCGATTCGTCGCCCCAGCCCGGTCTTGATCATCCCGCGCGACATGAAGAATGCCGCGAGTACCAGCCAGACAACCGGATCGGCATAGCCCGCCAATGCCGACTTGATTCGCAGCACCTCCAGTGCCTTGGCATCCGTTGCCGCTCGTGCCAGCGGCTCGGCCACCGGCATTGCCCTCGCAACCGCCACCGCGCCAATCCCCAGCAGCACCATTGCCGCACCGGGAACCGGCCTGACAATCGAGCCGACGATCGTTGCCATAAAGATCGCCAGCAGTCGCCACGATGCCGCAGTGATCCCCTCGGGCGTGGGGATGGCATAGATGCCAACCCCTGTGGCCATCACCAGTATCCACTTCAGCAGCAACGTTTGTCGTGCTGTCAGCCCGCGGCCCCCTCCCGGAATCAGATTGTCCGGCCCGTCGTTTGTCTTCATAATCGCTTTGCCTGGTCTCTCTTTGTCACTCTTTCGCCTTGTGGAAATTTGCGCTGATACTACAGCAATTGGCGGTGCGAAGCCAGGTTTGAGAATTGGGAAAGCAGCCGTTGGCAACGGAATTTTCTTCATCCGCCTGCAGGAAAAGATTTAAAAGCCGTTCATCCGGCAGCCGGGGCAGATATAATGGCGAGGAGTCCTGTATGAACTCGGCGAAGTCGGATGGCAAACCCGGACGGTGAGCAGCGAGCAGGAGGTCACTTGTGATTACTTTGATCGAGAACCAGCGGTGGATGATTATTGGAGACGGCAGTATCCGGCGACTGACAGTGGCCAGTGTGCTGGCAGTAACGATGGGCGTGGCATTGATCGTGACCGGTGGCGTCACGGTCATGGCACAGACGAAGCCGGCCTCGCCGCTTGATGACAAGAACAATCCGGAGCTGATCGGCAAGCGGGACATCAACAAAGGTAACCTTGCCTTCTATTCGCTCGACCGCGAGGTGGCGCTTGGCCGGCAGATGGCAATGGAGATCGACCGCAGCTCGAAACTGATCACCGACCCGGCGGTCATTGAATTCGTCAACCGCATCGGTCAGAATATCGTCCTGCATTCCGATGCGAAGGTTCCATTTATCATCAAGGTCGTTGACTCGGAAGAGGTCAACGCCTTCGCGCTTCCGGGCGGTTTTCTCTATGTCAATCGTGGCCTGCTGGAGGCGGCGGAGAATGAGGCTGAGGTTGCGGGAGTACTGGCGCACGAGATTGCTCACGTCGCCGCACGCCACGGGATCGAGCAGGCCTCGAAGGGCGAGCTGCTCAACTATGCTTCACTGCCGCTGATCTTCCTTGGCGGACTGGGCGGCTACATCATTCGTCAGGTGGCCGGACTGGCCGTCCCGCTGACCTTCCTCAAATTCTCGCGCGGAGCAGAGACCGAGGCCGACCGGCTCGGTGCGCAGTATATGTGGGCAACCGGATATGATCCGAATGCGCTGATCACCTTCTTTGAGAAGTTACAGGCAAAGAACAAGAAGAAGCCGGGCACGATCTCGAAGCTCTTCAGCACTCACCCGATGACCGGCGACCGGATCACCGAGGTGCAGTCACTGATTACCAGATTCCCGGATCGCGGAGAGTACCAGTTGAGCAGTTCTGACTTTGCCGGTGTCAAAGCCCGACTCGTTTCGGCGAGCGCGGCCGGCGGAGCCAGTGTCGCCGACAATGGCCGACCAACGCTCAAGCGTCGACCGAGCAGCAGCAGTGAGGGGACGGGAGCGGAGTCGAGCTCCGGTGACAGCGAGCGCCCGGTGCTCAAACGGCGCGAGGAATCTTCAGGTGAAGCGGCGGGTGAGCCCGCCCGGTCTGAGGCAAAGAGCGACTCCGCACGGGAGTCCGGCAGTGAAACGAAGACTGAGACGAAGACTGACGCGAAGACCGACAGTTCGGAGTCAGAGACGGGAAGGCCGAAACTCAAGCGGAGACCCGACTCACTTTAGAGCATTACCGTCAACCGGATCCGGGAGTCGATGGCCGGCTCCCGGATCGCCTCACCCCCCTGCGGCAATCACCTGTTTTGACCATAGCACCCGGCATCGGTATCATAAAAAATGCTTTGCGTGCAGCAATCTACTATCTGACCGGAGGAGCCGACCCATCGATGATCAGAGATCCTCGTCTTGTTATCATTTACCCTGCGATTATTTCCCTCTCCTGCCTGCTCTCCGGCTGCGGCCGGTCGGAAAAGGCGGAGAACCAGCCGACGCCAACGCCTTCAGTCCGTCCGACCTCGACACCGGCGCCGACACCGGAGCTTGGAGTGCTCAAAACGAGCGCTTCCGGCCTGCAATACGAAGATCTGGCGATCGGTAACGGCCCGCGTCCGTTACCGGGGCAGGCAATTCAGATCTTCTATACCGGGCGCTTTGAAGATGGCAGGATCTTCGATAGCGGTCCTTTCACCTACAAGCCACTGAGCGACAAGACGATCAAGGGCTGGAAGTTCGGTATTCTCGGAGATACCGACATTCCGCCAATGCGTGTTGGCGGCCGGCGTAAGATCATTGTGCCACCGCATCTTGGATACGGTGGCATGACACTGCCGCAGATCCCTGCCAACTCGACACTCATCTTTGAGTTGGAGGTGCGGAAGCTGATCGACACCGACAATCCCTTCAACAGTGTCGGCAGGTGAGAGGTCGCCTCAGCGAATCTGTGAGAAGGTTGTCGGGCGCAGGTACGAGGCACTGATATTGGTCACAGCCTCGAAGTCGCGCCAGCCGGGGCGCCCCTTGACCCGTTCCCAGTCGGGATTGGCACGGAAGGTATCCCATGCCTTCTCGCGCGCGGCCATGTCATTAAAAGCGATCAGATAGGTGAGATTGGGCATGCGCGAGCCAACGATCGTCTCGCCGAAAAAGATGGTCGCAAAGCCGCAATCGCGGAAGATTTTGATCTCTTCCTGATTGAACATCTCGATCTTGTTACGAAGCGTCGAGGTGGTGCGTGACTCGTAGGTGCGCAGTTCAAAGAGGCGGGGCGGGCGACCGGCGTCGCTCGCGGGGATCTCAAATTTGGGGTGAGATTCGAAAGCGCGCAGCAGTGATGACTCATAGCGAACATAGGGCAGTTCGGCCTCAAAAGCGCTGGTCGCCCTGGTGAACTCGCTGTCGGCGGCGAGGCGTGCCCCGGCCGCCTCCATTTCAGCCATTGAGCGATGATCAATGGCGACCACGAGTGCCGGAGTCCGCTGACCGGAGACAACCTGAAAGGCACCGATCGGCCCGATGCCCGCACGACGTGCCGCCGGCATCAGATGCTGCTGGAAATACTCGCCGAGGCGTGTCGGCTGCAGATCATTCCGCAATTCATAGGTTCGCAGTTCGTAGATATGGGTGGCCTCGCGCGAGGTTTGCGCCGTCGCAGCATCTCCCTCGGCGGTGGCCAGACCGGTGACACCAACCGCGAGCGAGGTCCTGAGCATCTCTCTTCTTTTCATTTCAATATTCCTCCATCATTGATTATCTGAATCTGCTGGTTGGGCAACCGACGCTCAATGGCTGGCAGTCAGCCGCTTCTCCGCGAAGCGGGCCAGCCTGACAAACGGCAGCCCCATCAGAAAGTAGATCGCCGCGGCGATCAATCCCGCGCCGATGTAGTCGTAATATGTCGCTGCCAGCTGCCCATAGACCTTGGTCAGCTCGACCATGGTAATCACCGAGACGATCGACGAGTCCTTGAAGAGGGCGATAAAGTCATTGGTGACCGGCGGAATGACCAGTCGTAATGACTGCGGCACGATGACGTGACGGAGTGCCTGCAGGCGCGTCATTCCCAGTGAGAGCGCTGCCTCCATCTGCCCGCGCGGGATCGACTGAATGCCGGCGCGATAGTTCTCGGCCTCATAGGCGGCGTAATTGAGCCCAAGTCCGACGACGGCGGCCACCAGCGGCGATAACCTGATCCCGATATTCGGCAATCCATAAAATATCAGATAGAGCTGAATCAGCAGCGGAGTTCCGCGAAAAATTTCGACGTAAGCAAGGGCGAGACGCGAAATCGGGCGTGCAGCATAAAGCCGCAACAGCGCCAGTGGCAGCCCGAGGATGATCGCCAGCGCCATGCCGAGAAGCGAGATGAGCAGGGTCATCGGCGCTCCGCGTGTGAGCATCAGTTTGAGGTATGAGCCATAGCGATAGAGGCGTGCGCGCCAGCCGGCCGGCTTTGCCGCACCAGCGGCAAAATCCTCGAGTCGACCAGCCGGATGATCAGGCACAGCCCCGGGGGCGGTGTCTGGTGGTTTGCTGGTCAGTCGCGCAAAGAGTGCTGCAGTCTCGCCATTCCAGATCTCCCATTTCTCATAGATGCGCCGCAACTCTCCGGAGGCAATAATCGCCAGAAGAGCGCGATCAACATCGGCACGCAGCAGGTGGTCTCCCTTGCGCAGGCCTATCCCATACTCAATCGAGCCGATGGGCTCGCCACTCAGCCTCAGTGCCGGAACAGGTCGGGTGTAGTAAAGGGCAATTGGCCAGTCCATCAGCACGGCATCGAGTCGGCCAAGGGCGAGATCATCGTAGGCATTGTTCTGATTTTCATAGGCGCGAACATCGATGCCGCTCTCGGCTTCGAGCATGCGCTGGGCGAGAGAAAACTTGAGAGTCCCGACGACTCTTCCGCGAAGGTCGCCGAGGCGTGCGATGCCGCGATCTTCACGCCGGACGGCGAGCTGCTCGCAGCAGGCATAATACGGGAGCGAGAAATCAATGCGCTCACGACGATCAGCAGTGATCTCCAGCCCGTTGACGGCAAGATCGTAGTTGCCACGCTCCAGTCCGGGGATCAATCCGTCCCACTGATTCTGGATGAAGACAGAGCGCCGGCCAAGCTGGCGGGCGAGCCCCTCCATCAGGTCGATCTCAAAGCCGATGATCCGTCGCGGATCGCGCGGATCAGGGAGAAGATAGGGCGCGCCCCCTTCGGAGTCACCACCCCAGCGGAGATCCTGCGCGGAGACCGGCATCAGCGACAAGGCCATCATCAGGCCGGCAAGGATCAGTCGCTGACTCACAGATACCTCCGCAGGAACTCACGGGTTCGCGGATCGGCGGGACTCGTGAAGATCGTCTCCGGAGTGCCGCTCTCGATCAGTTCGCCATCGTGCAGCACCAGCACTTTGTCAGCCACCTCGCGGGCAAACTTCATCTCGTGAGTAACGACGATCTGCGTCATCCCCTCGTCGTCGAGCTGGCGCATGATGGCGAGGACTTCACCGACGAGGCCGGGGTCGAGTGCCGATGTCGGCTCATCGTAAAGCATGACGCGGGGCGACATGGCGAGGGCGCGCGCAATCGCCGCCCGCTGCTGCTGCCCGCCGGAGAGCCTCCCGGGATGGAAGTCGAGCCGGTCGCCCAGCCCAACCTTGCCAAGCAGCTCACGGGCCTGTCTCTCCGCCTCACTCCGCTCCATCCCACGAACCACCCGCGGCGCTAGCATGACATTTTCAAGCACCGTCAGGTGCGGAAACAGATTGAAGCTCTGGAAGACCATTCCGACCTCCACGCGCAGATGTCGCAGCAATCGCGCGAGGTCACGCGCGGAGTGTGGATCATCCATATCAACGACGAAACCGCCAATCCGGACCCGTCCGTGATCGAATGACTCAAGGCCGTTGAGGCAGCGCAGCAGCGTCGATTTACCGCAGCCCGACGGGCCGATGATCACCGTCAGCTCTGACTCCTCGACGGTAAAATCAACCTCCCGCAGCGCCGGCCGACCGTCGTAGGATTTCGCTAACCTCTCGACGGCAATCAACTCAGCCCACCTTCTTTTCCCTGCCCTGCCAGAACTTCTCGCGGAGCAGATTCTTCTGAATCTTGCCGGTGGTCGTGCGCGGCAGGCCATCGATGAAGCTCACCGAGCGCGGGCACTTGAAATGAGCCATGCGTTCGCGACAGAAATCGATGATCTCCTCTTCGGTCGCTGCCATCCCCGGCTTGAGGACGATCAGCGCGCCGGGGGCCTCTCCCCACCGCGGATCGGGGATGGCGATACAGGCCGCCTCAAGCACGGCCGGATGCTGGTAGAGCATCCCCTCCACCTCGATCGACGAAACATTCTCTCCCCCGGAGATGATCAGATCTTTCTTGCGATCGACGATCTCGACCATCCCCTCATCGTCGATCGTCGCCATATCCCCGGTATGGAACCATCCATCAACAATTACTGAGTCGGTCGCCTCCGGCTGTCGCCAGTAACCCTCCATGACGACATTGCTCCGCGCAACAATCTCACCTACCTGCTGACCATCGGCAGCAACCTCACGACCATGGCCATCGACGACCCGCAGCGCGACCCCGAGCATCGGATAGCCTGTCCGCGTCTGTACCCGCAGCCGCTCCGCCTCCGGCCATGCTCGCATGTGAGGCTTGACCCTGGAGACGGTGAGGAATGGCGAGGTCTCAGTCAGACCGTAGACCTGAATCACGTCCCAGCCAAGACCATCCTGCATTGCCCGTATCACTGCCATCGGCGGTGCTGAGCCGGCAGTTGCCACCCGCGCCCGCTTCGGCAATCCTGCCCGCTCCTCTGCCGTCAACTGATGGTTCATCGCCATGTTGATCATCGTCGGCGGCATGCAGGCAAAGGTCATCCCCTCGCGCGCCGCCAGCGCGAAAAACCCCGCCGGATCATACTTCCTGACGACGACGTGACGCCCACCCACTCCCGTTACCGCATAAGGCAGCCCCCAGCCGTTGCAGTGGAACATCGCCAGTGTGTGCAGGTAAACATCGTCATGCGTCAATCCGAATTCAATGATCGAATTCATTGCGTTGAGATAGAGGTTGCGATGAGTCGACATCACCCCCTTCGGTCGCCCGGTCGTCCCTGAAGTATAGAGAATCGTTGCGATCTCGTTCTCGTCGATCACTGCCGGTGTGACCTCGCTCGCCGGCGCACTCGCCAGCAATTTGTCGTAGTCGTGCCACCCCGGGGGGGGCTCGCCGGCATCGGACGTCATAATGTAATGCTCGATACTCTGCAGCTCACTGCGTATCTGCTCGATCATCGGGGCCAGCCAGTCCTCGACGATCAGCACCTTCGCTTCGGCGTGATTGAGAATGTAGGAGAAATCACTGGCGATCAGACGAAAGTTGATCGGCATGTAGATCGCCCCAAGCAGTGTCGCTCCAAAAAAACCATCGAGCATCCGATGGTCATTCTGCGAGATGATTGCCACGCGGTCGCCTTTGCGCACTCCCAGCGAGGTCATCAGATTTGCCCAACGATTGACCCGCTCGCCAAACTGACGATAGGTCAGTCGCAGGTCGCCCGAGACGATCGCTTCCCGATCGCCATAAACACGCAATGCACGCGCCAGAAAATCGTATTCGCTCAGCGGAACTATCACTTCATCTGCCTCCTGTCCGGGAAATCGGAACGAAGATTATCATACTCGACGACAGTCGTCAGTATTGCGCAAACGTCATTGAAGGTCCATTATTCCGGTTTTAATCCCCAATAATGGATGAGAGAGCAGGACTTTCCGCAATGCCGGGACTGGCGGAATGATGCGGATGAAAGGCAGGCAATGGCAGAAAGCTCACCAGGAGAAGGTCGGTCATTGAAGCGGGCATTGCGGTTGCGCGATCTGGTATTGCTCAATATTGTCGCGGTCTACACGCCGGCGACGCTGGCCCAGAACATGCCACTGGGGCGCACCGGGCTGCTGGTCTGGGGATTGGCGATTCTCGCCTTCATGCTGCCGTGCGCGGCAGCGGTGGCGAGTCTCTCGCGGATAGCGCCGCGCGAGGGCGGCATCTACGCCTGGACCCATCTTTCATTTGGTGACTTTCACGGCTTTTTGTGTGGATGGTGCTACTGGGTCAACACCTTCCTTTACGTGCCAAGCGTCTTCCTGGGGATTGCCGCCGTGGCCTCGCTGTTGGGCGGGGAGCGAACGGCCTGGTTGAATGAGCAACCGCTGGCGGTGGCTTTGCTGGCGATCGGAACGCTCTGGATTGCAACATTGCTGCATCTGTTTGGTCTGCGTGAAGGGGCATGGCTGCAGAATCTGGGAGCCATCGGGCGGATAGCCATGGCGGCGGTGATCCTGATTGCCGCAATCTGGAAGCTGGCCGCGCCGAATGGTGGTGGAGCCGGATTGGTGATTGGCGGCGCGGGTGACGAGTCACTCGATTTCTGGCGTAAGGCCGCACTCTGGCCATTCACCCTCAACGCGCTGGTCGGGCTCGATCTTGGCGCAGCAATGAGTGACGAAGCCGACGCCCCTTCGCGCGACATCCCCAGGTCGCTGCTGATCGGTGGGGCGGCAGTGGGTAGTTGCTACCTCGTCAGTTGCGCGGCGCTGCTGGTCATTGGAGTTCCCGGGGGAAACATAATCTACGGGCATGTTCTCGCGGTCAATTCCGTGCTGGTCAATGCGGATCATGCGTGGACAGCCCTGCTCGGTCTGCTCATCATCCTCTGCGAGCTTGCCGGCCTGCTCGGAAGCGGCGCGGCATGGCTGGCCGCGCCCGCACGCATACCTTTTGCCATCGGGATTGATCGCTACCTGCCGCGCCCCTTCGCCTCGGTTCACCCGCGCTTTGGCACTCCCTGGGTTGCCCTGCTCACCCAGGCGGTCTTCTCGACCCTGCTGATCCTCGTCAACATCTGGAATGCGACACTGCAGGAGGCCTACCTGACACTGCTCGGAGGCTCGATCCTCCTCGTCCTGATCACCTACCTCTACCTCTTCACCTCGTGGCGCAGAATCGTCACTCGTCAACAGATCACCGAGTCACCGGTCGGGTCGCTCTGGCTGGTCGGGACAATTGCCGTCTCGATCGGCATCATCACCTGCTTCATTCCGCCACCGGTGGTGGGTGACGCGCTCCGCTTTGAGGCGCGGCTTGTCGGATCGGTGCTGGGCATGCTCGCCTGTGGAATGATCGTCTACTTTCGCGAGCGATATGCCGGCCGGCTGATCAGGCGCTGAACTCCAGCTCGACAAAGGCCTCGGCGACATGGAAGCTCGGAATCCCGGTGTAGGTCGGGGAGAAGGTCAGATAGCGCCGCTCACCGCCAAGACGGCTGATACGAAAGAGGTTGGCGTGCCAGATGTCACCGGGCTCCGGGCAACAGCCAAAGGCCTCCCAGGGAATGACCATGGCAACATGCCAGATGCCGGCATCGGAATCGATTTTGCTGAAGGTGGCCATCCCGCTGCGCCACTGCCAGTCGTGCCACATCCGCGAACGATCAATCAGCAGGTCGCACCATTGCCCCGTCGGAGCCACCTCAAATTCACGGTAGCTCTTCGCGTGCGGCTCAAGCGGTGAGCGGATGAAGGCCTCACAGACATCACGATCCCAGAGGGCATGCCGCTCCTCTGCCGGATCGAACTTCTCGTCAATGTCAAGTTCCGTGTAGCGGCACTGGTAACCAATCGACAGGCCCTCACGGTTCCAGAGTATTCGCGCCCCGGTCGCCAGTTCGCGGGGCGCCTGGCTGCCCTGCCACTCGTGCCCGATCTCGATCGTCTGTGCCCGGCTCCACGGCTCAGCCTCAAATTCAATGCCCGTCACGCTCAGCGGATCGAAGATCGCGGTCAGCCTCTTGGTCGCCATCATTGCCACTCCTCCGGGTCACCAGTCAAGGTCACGAGTGAACTCCTGCAAAAAATCAGGGGAGCCGGGAACAGTGTCGCTGCCAGATACCGGCCTCGACGCTGTTCCTGACTCCCCGATGGGCACAACAGGATTCGAACCTGTGACTTCTGCCGTGTGAAGACAGCAC
>CAIKMY010000451.1 GCA_903828635.1 uncultured Acidobacteriota bacterium | reverse complement strand
TCAATCGGCATCTATTATGCCGACGGTATCGTCAACAAGAATCTGCGCATGATGCTTGGCGATCGCAAGGATCTTCAGATTCCGCCGGGTGACGCTGCTTATTCACTCACCTCGAAGCGCACCTTCGATGCTGATGGCCTGATCCGTTTCTTTCACGTTCACATGCACCTCCGCGGGAAGTCCTATGCTTTCCGTTTCACCTACCCGGATGGCCGCACGGAGACGGTGTTTGAGGTGCCTGAATACGACTTCAACTGGCAACGGAGCTACGTGCTGGCTCAGCCGATGCACGTCCCGAAGGGGACCTCGGTTGAATTTATCGGCACCTATGATAACAGCGCGAAAAACAGGTTCAACCCCGATCCGACGGCTACCATTCGCTGGGGTGAAAAGACTCGTGACGAGATGATGCAGGGGAGAATCTTCTGGGAATCAGAGAGCGAGAAGCTCAATCTGCGGGTGCACAAGGGGAGGCTCGTCACCGATTCGGTCAGTCGCTGAGACCACCGGCCCGGGAGTTGCACGATCCGCAGCCACTAATGGCCGGATCGGCAACTTCCCGGGCGAGTACCGCATTCGCCCATCAGGCGAGTAATTTATCGATCACCAGTCCCTGGACATCGGTCAGTCTGAAATCACGGCCCTGGAAGCGGTGAGTCAGCTTCTCGTGATCAAAGCCAAGCAGGTGAAGGAGAGTTGCGTGCAGGTCGTGAACGTGAACGCGGTCTCCGGTGACATTGAATCCAAGGTCGTCGGTCTCGCCAATAGTGATGCCGGGCTTGATCCCTCCCCCGGCCATCCACATCGTAAAGGCATTCGGATGATGGTCGCGACCGTCATTACCGCCCTGAACCATCGGCGTTCGACCGAACTCTCCACCCCAGACGACGATCGTGTCTTTCAGGAGCCCGCGCTGCTTCAGATCCTGGATGAGCGCGGCACTCGCCTGATCGGTATCCTTGCAATTGGCCGTCAATGATTTGACGAGGTTGCCATGCTGATCCCACGCCTCGTGAAAGATCTGAACGAAGCGGACGCCACGTTCGACCAGCCGGCGCGCCATGAGTACCGAGTTGGCAAATGATGGCTTGCCTGGCTCGGCACCATACATCTCAAGGACATGCTTCGGCTCCTTCGAGATGTCGATCAGGTCGGGGGCGCTGTGCTGCATCTTCGCTGCCATCTCGAAGGAACTGATGCGCGTCGCGATCTCAGGATCACCCACGGAATCCAGCCGCATTCGATTGAGTCGGCTGATCGTCTCGATCGAATCCTTTTGGAGCCCGGCATCAACCCCTTGCGGGTTTGAGAGGTAAAGAACCGGATCGCCAACATTGCGGAACTGCACGCCCTGGTAGACCGTTGGCAGGAAGCCGCTGCCCCAGCAGCTGTTGCCACCGCTTGGCCCCTTGGCACCGGTACTGAAGACGACAAAGGCGGGCAGATCCTCGGCCTCGCTGCCCAGCCCGTAGACAACCCAGGAACCCATGCTCGGCCTGCCGAAGATCATTGACCCGGTGTTCATCATCAGCTGTCCCGGCGCATGATTGAAGGCATCGGTGACCATCGATTTGACGATCGCGATGTCATCGACAATCTTCGCCGTGTGCGGCAAAAGCTCCGAAAGCTCAGCCCCGGACTGGCCATACCTCGCAAACTTGAAACGCGGACCAAGCAGCTTTGAATTGGGATTGATGAAGGCTGAACGGTAGCCCTTGAGCAACTCCGGTGGCGGCAGCGTCCCGTCGAACTTTGCCAGCATCGGCTTGTTGTCAAAGAGTTCCATGTGGCTCGGCCCGCCGGCCATGAAAAGGAAGATGACATTCTTTGCCTTTGGGGCGAAGTGAGGTTTCTTCGGAGCGAGTGGATTGGTCTCCGCGAGGCCCGCTCCACCGAGGAGGTGATTGAGCGCCAGCGCTCCGAGGCCGACTCCGCACTGCTCAATAAACCAGCGACGATTTATCTTGTCACTCTTGTTCATGATGCTTACTCCCTCGTGATTGTCTCGTCCAGGTTGAGGAGGACACGTGAGACCGCCGTCCACGCGGCAACCTCTTCCATGCGTATCCCGCTCGGCAACGGGTTGGCCTCCTCCGGCTTGTTGGTCGCAAGGTTCCACGGATTGGCCTCACCACTGAGGAATCGCTGTCGCTGTCGGGCAAGCAGCCCGAGCAGTTCCGTCGATTCAGCCACCAGCGGTTGGCGACCGAGCACCCGACGGAAGGCGAAGCGCATCCGTGCCGCATCGGTCGCTCCACCTTCGCGTACCGTCTTCCAGGCGAGTGCCCGCGCCGCCTCCATGAAGAGCGGCTCGTTGAGTGTTGTCAGCGCCTGCAGCGGCGTGTTCGACCGGCTCCGTCGCACGCAGGCAATATCGCCGTTCGGCGTGTCGAAGTTCTGCAGCGCCGGGTAGGGAACCGAGCGGTATCGAAAAGTATAGACGCCACGCCGATATCGATCATTCCCCCTGGCTTCACTCCATATTTTCGGTCCATAACTTGCAGGTGGCAGGTAGAGGAACTCCGGTGACGGAGGGAAGACACTCGGTCCGCCAACCTGCGGATTGAGCAGGCCACTCGCTGCAAGGGAGATGTCGCGGACAACCTCACCATCCACCCGGATGCGTGACCCGCGGGCCAGCAGCCGGTTGTAAGGATCTTTCCGCAGCAGCTCCGGTGTCACCGTCGATGTCTGCCGATACGTCGCAGAGGTAACGATCAAACGGTGCAGATGTTTGAGACTCCAGCCATTCTCCATCAAGTCGACTGCCAGCCAGTCAAGCAGTTCGGGATGGGATGGGGCCTCACTCTGTCGCCCGAAGTCCTCTGAGGTCGCCACAATTCCAGTGCCAAAATAGGACTGCCAGAGACGATTGACGATCGACCTCGCCGTCGTTGGTGACCGACGATCGACCATCCATTTCGCCATCGTCAGCCGGTTGACCGGCTCACCCTCCGGCAACTGGTGCAGGAATGACGGCACCCCCGCCTCCACCCGTTTCTCCGGTCTCAGAAAATCACCCCGCCGCAACTGGAAGGTCTCACGCTTCGTCTCCCGCTCGGCGTAAACCAGCTGCGAAGATCCCTCCGGATGCTCACTCCAGAGTGCCGCTATCCGCTCGTTCTCAGCCTTCCATTCGGGCACTGTTGTTCGCCAGTATCCAAAGATTGCCTGCACCTGACGCGTTGTCCGCTGCTCTCGCGGAATGGCGATGATCTCACGCACCGCCGCCGGCACCGGATCGGCGACCACGTCATCGACACTGGTGAAGGAGATCCTCATTCGCCCGAGATTGTTGTTCTGGTTGTCATCGCTGTTCCAGCCGCCGTGGTTCTGCTTAAGGTAAAAGGTCAGAATCGTTCCGCCTTCGTAACCAATCGGATTCTCGGCGATAAAGACGGCCTTGCGCGGAACATTCCTTTGTCCCGGTCCGGCATCGATGCCCCACGCTGTCTCCTCCTTCCCGTCGATCGCCATCCCAATCGGCCCGGTGATCCGCTTGCGCTTGCTCCGGTCATCAAAGATCGACTCAAGCTCACGCTCCGGCTGATTGTAGTCGGCGGTCGCCGCAATGATCCTGACCCTGGTCGTCTTTGTTGGTTCACCAGACGGTGCGGCCTCGACTTCAAACTCGGTCAGAGCCCCTCCTCCCTTGATCGAGCGTCCCGGCCCGCCCAGTGGCAGGTTGGGATCATTCAGCAGCTCCAGCCTGAAGGCGCGAATCTCTCGCTGCTTTGTCTCTGCCGTCATCTTTACCCGATGCTTGGTTGGCGCGTAGCCCAATGCCAGAAATGAGCCGTCAGCCATTGGCAGGTAGCGCTGCCCGCCTGTTGAAATATCCTCGACTGTTGACCTTGCCACTGTCCACTCCGGCTGGTCGTTGCGAATGCGCGCCTCCCAGGCGGACATGCGCTCGGCCCAGTCCGGCATTCGCTCCTGCATCCCCGCTTCGATCTCTCGCGTCCCGCTGAGGATGTTGGCTCGCTTCATCTCCTCTGCTGGTGTGTAAACGGCGATGTTGGCCTCATGCGAGTTGTTGAGGAAGGCGAAGAGCCGATAATATTCATCCTGCTTCAGCGGATCAAATTTGTGGTTGTGACATTGAGCGCACTGGATCGTCAGCCCAAGTATCCCCTTGCCGATCGCATCCATCCGGTCAAACATCGCCTCCATCCGGAATTGCTCCGGGTCGATGCCGCCCTCCTCGTTGATCATCGAGTTACGCAGGAACCCGGTAGCGACAATCTGCTCCTGCGTCGCCCCTGGCAGCAGATCTCCGGCGATCTGCTCGATGATGAATCTGTCGTAGGGTTTGTCGGCATTGAGCGAGTTGATCACCCAGTCACGGTAGAACCACGCCTGGCGCTGCTTATCCTTCTCATAGCCGTCCGAATCGGCATACCGTGCCGCATCCAGCCAGATTCGCCCCCAACGCTCACCGTAATGCGGCGAGGCCAGCAGCCGCTCGACCACTTTATCCCAGGCACGGGGGCTGCGGTCTCCCAGAAAAGCATCGATCTCCGCCGGTGTCGGTGGCAGTCCGGTCAGATCCAGGCTCACACGCCGCAATAATGTCTCGCGGGATGCCTCCGTCGATGGTGCCAGCCCCTCCTGCTCCAACCGCGCCAGTACGAAGTTGTCGATCGGGTTGCGTACCCAGTCTCTCTGCCTGACTGCGGGCATTGCCGGACGTTTTGGCGCCTCAAATGCCCAGTGCCCCTCTCCACTCGTTACCCCTGCTCCTGCCAGCCCGAACACCGCCAGAATCGTCAGAATCGCAAGCAATCTTCTCTTTTCCATCTCTCATTGCCTCCACTGATCCTTGTGCCCCTCTATCATATCCGAATAAATATTCGGCGACGATACATCCACCAGAGCATCAGCCAGAAGATCAGCAGTGCGTAGCCGCCACTGAGCAGCGTCGCATTGCCCTCACCAATAATATTGAAAACATTGCGTCCGAAATGGACCTTGAACGACTCGATGACAAAATTATCGATCAGGTGAACCAGCACATAGATCGCAATCGAGTTCATCCCGATCACCTGCAGCGGAAATGCCCAGCGGCGCCACCCTCTGATATCGATCAGCCAGTAAAACCCTGCCAGCAGCAGGAAACAACAGCCACCGCTGAAGATCGTCCAGCCCGGCGTCCAGATCCGCTTGACCAACGGGCAGATCCCGCTGTAATGCAATGCCAGCCCCAGCACGATGCCGGTCACTCCCGCAATCAGCAGGCGACGCAGCAACTCCCCTGACGCCATCCCCGCTTTCAGCCAGCGGCCCGCAATCAGCCCGAGGATCATCGTCCCCAGCGTCGGGATGAAACTCAGCGTGCTGTAGCCGCCACCATTATGCGTAAATGGCTCCGGTCGTGAGAAGAGATTGAGAAACCACGTGTCAAAGGCCCACGCCAGGTTGCTGTTCTTGTTGAAATGGGCCGCAATCCCGGTGGAATGGTATGCCCAGTCTGCCGGAACTCCGACTGCCGCATAATCAAATCCCGGCGGCGGCAGCGGGTAGAGTACGAAGGCTGCCCAGTATCCGACCAGCACCACCGCCAGCGCCGACCAGATCACTTTCAGCGAACGATTTCCCAGCGCGAAGAGAAAGAGATATCCAAGACCGATCTGGCTCAGCGTGTCCTCGAATGTCCAGCGCGTCTGCTGCCGCCCCACTGATCGCAGGAAGACCCCCAGCAATATCAACACCATCGCTCGCCATCCGGCATGCAGCCAGGCTCGCCCGGGTGTCTGCCCCTTTGCCGCACGACCAGCCAGCGAGTAGGGAAGCGCCACGCCAACCAGAAATGAAAATGACGGCTGTATCAGATCATGCAGTGTGCACCCGAACCACTGAACATGCGTCTGATTCAATGCCAGCACCTGCCAGAAAAGGTTCCCCGGATGCGCCTCTGCCACCCTGCTGAGATGCAGGATCTCCGCCATCATCAGGAACATCACCAGGCCACGATAGGCATCCATCGATCCAAGACGCCCGGAAAGTCGATCCGCGTTCACTGCCATCGAGGTCTCTCCCCTTCATCTGTCTTATCTTCCTGATCTGTTTGATTACGTCCTGCCGGAGGAGTCTGCTGTCAGACAAATTCGGCAACCACCGGTGCGTGATCCGAAGGTTTGTCGAGTGCCCGCGGCACTTTGTCGATCCAGGCGCCAACACATCGCACCGCCAGCGACCTCGTACCCCAGATGTGGTCGATTCGCAGCCCGTGATTGCGCCTGAACCCCGCCGCCCGGTAATCCCACCACGAGTAATGTCCACCCTCGCCAGCGTGATGCTGGCGAAAGAGGTCGATCCATCCCCACTCGCGAATCACTTCCAACGCCTCCCGCTCCGCCGGGCTGCAAAGTATCCTGCCTTCCCACAGCGATGGATCGTGGACGTCCAGATCCGTTGGCGCAATGTTGAAGTCACCACAGATCACTGCCTCACCCGTTACCTTACACTCCGACTCACAAAACTGACGCAATTGCTGCAGCCATCTCAGCTTGTAGGCATACTTTTCCGACCCAACCTCTGATCCGTTGGGAATGTAGACGTTGATCAGCCGCACACCGCGCCAGGTCGCCGCCAGCACCCGACGCTGCGCTGTCTCCTCGTCACCGGCAAAGCCGCGCCGCACGTCGCTCAGTGGCCCTGTGGCAATCATGGCCACTCCATTGTATGTCGGCTGCCCGAACGTCTCCACATACAGCCCGCGGTCGAGAAAATCCTGCCGCGGAAACTTCTCGTCGATGCACTTTGTCTCCTGCAGGCAGAGCACGTCAACACTGTTGCTCTCCAGCCAGTCCAAGACGTGCGGCAGACGCACGGTTATCGAATTGACGTTCCAAGTCGCTATCTTCATAGATTGTTGAGTCGGCCCGATCGGTTATTCTCTCTCTTACTTGCAGCCTGGCCAGAGACAGGCTCCGGCCGGGTAAACATAGCCATTTTTTCACCAAAGCGCAAAAGCTTTTGGTCGAAAATTTACCGGCAAAATGTCGCTGCACCCTGCGGCATGTATAATATCAACCGTTCAATCTCTGTGAGTTTATTGCCGCCGGATGGGTTGGTTCGATCATTTTCGCTCGTCAGACATGCGCAACCGGCGGTCGAGGGGATTGCATCGGGAGATAATGCGGGGAGATAATCACTACGATGAAAAGATTTGCCGGAATCCTGGTTTTGCTGTTGTTTGGCGGACTAATCAGCCCGGGCCAGGACCCGGCGCTGCCCCCGCCACCGCGACCGGCCGCGCCTGCCCCGAAGCCTGCTCAGGAGAAGAAGCCCGACAGGCGGCAGGGGGCCCAGGCTGATGACCAGAAGCTTGACCGCGAGAGTGTCATCAAGGTCGATACCGACCTCGTTCTGCTCGATGTCAGTGTCATCGATCAGACCAACAATCCGATCTTCGATCTCAAAAAAGAAGACTTCAC
>CAIKMY010000450.1 GCA_903828635.1 uncultured Acidobacteriota bacterium | reverse complement strand
CGAGGTCGAGTATCCGAGCAAGTGGGTGGCAACCTTCGAGGCAACGCTGGTGCCCGGGGCGCGCGGCGCGGCGGTTGAGTTTCTCGGCACCGAGGGGCGGCTGCTGATCGATCGCAGCGGTTACACCTACCAGGCGAAGTCCGAGCGTCGTGCAGCACCGCCGGAGCCGATCGTCAGGCAGAATCCGACTCCGCTGGAGAAGCTGCACGTGCGCAATTTCGTCGACTGCGTCAAGTCGCGCCAGCTGCCAAACTCGGATGTGGTGAGCGGGCACCGGTCGGCGCTTGCCTCGCATCTTGGCAAGATGGCTTACCTGCAGAAGCGGCGGGTAGTTTTCAATCCCGCGACTGAAAAGACACAGACCATCCCCGCGGATGTGGCGAGGAAGTAACGCACGATGGATCGTCGTCAATTCGTGCAGCGAACGGCTGTAACCGGGCTCGGCCTGCTGACAAGTGGTGATCTGGCGCTCATCGCGCAGGAGAGAGGCGACTCCGGAGGAGTTCGTGATCACGCGCTGGCGTTGATTCAGGCGGAACGGCGAGTTGGCCAGGTACTTGCCTCGCAGATTGTCGATCGCGCCCATCGCGAGGCCGGTGGTTTCATCGCCCCGGCCTTTGGCTTCTCCTATCCGGCTCTCGTTGCCCTCGAATTGAGGAACCTCGGCGCGCTCTACTGTCACGAAAGCTCGCGCTTTCATCAGCAGGCCGAACTGGCCGGGAGGATCTCTCTCGCCATCGGCAACCTTGAACGAGAGCAGCACGAGGACGGGACGATCGACCTGCCAACGACCAACTTCCATTCGCCCCCCGACACGGCATTTGTGGTGCAGGATCTGGTGCTCCTCCATCGCTTGCTGTTGAGCGAGCAATCAGCGCCGGCGCGTGAATGGCGGGAGCGGCTGGAGAGGTTCCTGCGGCGTGCGGCAGGCGCCATTGCCGGTGGGGGCATTCACACGCCGAATCATCGCTGGGTGGCCTGCGCTGCCCTTGCCGGGTGCCATCGTCTCTTTGGCGATCCGCTCTGGCTGCGGCGAATCGATGCCTGGCTCGCCGAGGGTATCGACTGCAATGCCGACGGTGAATATACTGAGCTGAGCAACGCCATCTACAATCCGGTGAGCAACCGCTCACTGATGACAGTTGCCGAATCCCTCGACCGTCCGGCGCTGCTCGAACCCGTGCGGCGCAACCTTGAAATGATGCTTTACTGCATTCATCCCGACGGCGAGGTCGTCACCGATTACTCCCGTCGTCAGGATCGCCTGACCCGTGCGCGGGCCAGCGGTTACTACCTTCACTATCGTGTCATGTCGGTGCGCGACGGCAATGGCCGGATGGCAACCATGGCCGATCAGATCCTTGCTGATGCCGCGCGTCGTCCGAATGACGGCTCGATGGCCAATGAACTCTCCGAATTCATGCTCCGTCCCGAACTGCGCGAGGAGCGCGTCGTCCGAGCTCCGCTGCCCGTCAGCTACGTGCGCCATTTCGTCGGTTCAAATGTTGTCAGGATTCGCCGTGACCGCCTGAGCGCGACGATTGTCCCGCGCAGCTCCCGCTTTTTCTCCATGCGCAGCGGCACGGCGATCCTCGAAGCTGTGCGTGTCGCCAGTGCCTTCTTTGGCAAAGGACAGTTCATTTCCGGCAGCCTCGATGCCGATGGTCGGTCGTTCCGTTTGCATCAGGATCTCGAAGCCGCTTACTATCAGCCTCTTCCCGCAGGCGCGGGGATCCCGGAGACCGATTGGGACAAACTTGATCGTGCGAAACGTGAGCGCTCCCACATCTGCCGCCTCTCGACGAAGATCACGCTCAGCGAGGTGGAACGCGGATTTGAGATGGTGGTCAGTGCTGCCGGAACCGATCGTGTGCCGATCGTCGTCGAGTTCTGGTTTCGCCCGGGAGGAAGAATCGCCGCCGCCAGTGGAGGCGAGATTGCTGCTGCCAATGGTTCGACCTTCCTTCTCTCCGGTTCGGCGGAGTATATCGATGGAAAGTCGAAAATCGTCATCGGACCAATCGACAACGGGCAGGGGCGAGCCGATCATCGATGGTCTCAGGTTCGCGGTGCCGAGCCGCCACTTTCCGATGCTCTTCCCCTGACTATCGCCGGGTTTACCCCCTTCGAGATGAAGATCAGGATGACCGCTGAGACCGAGTAATCAATTCATGCAACCAGACAAAGTAATCTTCTCAATGGTCGGGGTCAGCAAATTTCACGACAAGCGTGCTGTCCTCAAGGATATTTATCTCGGCTTCTTCTACGGCGCCAAGATTGGCGTCCTCGGTCTCAATGGCTCCGGCAAAAGCACCCTGCTGCGCCTCATTGCCGGCCTCGACAAGGATTATCAGGGCGAGGTTGTCCTTTCACCCGGTTATGCGATCGGCTATCTGGAGCAGGAGCCTCGCCTCGACGAGGGGAAGACGGTGCGTCAGGTGGTCGAGGAGGGGGTGCAGCCGGTGGTCGATCTGCTGCGAGAGTATGATGAGATCAACGCAAAGTTTGCCGAGCCGATGTCCGATGACGAGATGACCGCACTGCTCGATCGACAGGGTGAGGTCCAGGATCGGCTGGAAGCGCTCGGTGGCTGGGATCTCGACAGCCGGCTGGAGATGGCCATGGACGCCCTGCGCTGTCCGCCGGGGGAGACTTCAATCAGAGTGCTGTCAGGTGGTGAGCGACGACGCGTCGCCCTCTGTCGCCTGCTGCTGCGACAGCCGGAGATCCTCCTGCTCGACGAACCGACCAATCACCTCGATGCTGAGACGGTGGCCTGGCTTGAGCATCACCTGCAGCAGTATCAGGGAACGGTGATTGCCGTCACTCACGATCGCTACTTTCTTGACAATGTTGCCGGCTGGATTCTTGAACTCGATCGCGGCCAGGGCATCCCCTGGAAGGGAAACTACTCCTCCTGGCTCCAACAGAAGCAGGAGCGGATGCGCAAAGAGGAGAAGGCGGAAAGTCAGCGGCAGAAGACCCTCGATCGCGAACTCGAATGGATCCGCATGGCCCCGAAGGCACGCCATGCCAAGAGCCGGGCACGCATCAACGCCTACGAGTCGATGCTCTCTCAGGAGGTCGAGAAACAGGCTGCCGAACTCGAACTCTACATTCCACCCGGCCCGCGACTTGGCGATGTCGTCATCGAAGCTGATCAGGTAAGCAAGGCATACGGGAAGAATCTGCTCTTCGAGAATCTGACATTCCGACTGCCCCCCGGCGGTATCGTTGGCGTCATCGGTCCCAACGGTGCCGGCAAGACGACTCTCTTCCGGCTGATCACCGGCCAGGAGCAGCCTGACAGCGGCAGCTTCCGCACCGGTGAGACCGTCAGCCTTGCCTATGTCGATCAGAGCCGCGACTCACTGCGGCCCGAGGCATCGATCTGGGAAGAGATCTCCAACGGTCAGGAGACGATCACGCTGGGCAACCGCCAAATCAATTCCCGTGCCTATGTCGCGCGCTTCAATTTCTCCGGCGCTGATCAGCAGAAGAAGGTCGGTGTCCTCTCCGGAGGTGAGCGCAATCGCGTCCACCTCGCAAAGATGCTCAAGTCCGGAGCCAATGTCATCCTTCTCGACGAGCCGACCAACGACCTCGACGTCAACACCATGCGCGCCCTCGAAGAGGCACTTGAGAGCTTTGCCGGCTGCGCCGTCGTCATTAGCCACGACCGGTGGTTTCTCGATCGCATCGCCACCCATATCCTCGCCTTTGAGGGAGAGAGCCGCGTCGTCTGGTTCGAGGGCAACTACTCAGATTATGAGGCTGATCGGCGTGCCCGCCTTGGTGCCGCCGCCGATCAGCCTCATCGACTCAGATATCGGCAACTGATCAGGGAGTAAACTGCCGTGTTTGGAGTTATTTTTTGAACGGTGCTTGATAAATGGTTGTTGAAGGGCTATGATTCGATTTACTTTAGGTGGGCAGGTGCCCACCTTTTTTATCAGGGGTTTCCTTTTTGCTCATTGACTCGGAGTTTACCGGGCCTTCATCGGGGCTTGATCGGGGGGACGGGCCGCCGGCCTTGATTCCGGGTTATGCTATTTCTGATCAGGAACGACGGTAAGCGCCGCAGACGGGAGAGAGAGTGCCAGTCAGGCTGGATGCGCGACTGAACGAAATCATCGAACGAATTGCCAACCGTGAGGGGGTGGAGTTTGTCCACGCCGACATGACTGGCGGGCGTCGTCAGGTGCTGACGGTCCTGATCGATAAACCCGGAGGGGTGACGCTCGACGATTGCGCCCGCTTCAGTGAAAGGCTCAGTCTGACCCTCGATGTGGATGATCTGATTCCACATCGCTACCTGCTCGAGGTAGCCTCACCCGGCCTCGATCGCGGGCTCTATCGTGAGGCCGATTACGAACGCTTCGCTGGTCTGCCGGCTCACGTTCGCACTATCGAGCCGATTGGCGGGCAGCGAAATTATCACGGACGCCTGCTCGGTCTTGACCGCCAGGCAGAAACCATGGCCATCATCGAGGAGTCGCCCGAAGTCATTTACAAAATACCTCTTGC
Source organism: uncultured Acidobacteriota bacterium (assembly GCA_903828635.1). GTDB lineage: Bacteria > Acidobacteriota > Blastocatellia > RBC074 > RBC074 > CAIOZW01. Next base: position 1,099 of record CAIKMY010000450.1, on the reverse strand, counting down.
GAAGATCGCGAGAGCCAATGTCGAGATTCAGCCCGGTGACAGAAGCCGGGACAGGATGCCGGAAGATCCGAAAGATCGGGAAGGGATCGGGGAGGCCATGGAGGCCATGGAGGCCATGGAGACTATGGAGACTATGGAGACTATGGAATTGGAAGTAGTTGCCCCCGAAATCTCCGCAGTCGACTCGTCTCCGGCAAAGAGCGATTCTTAAAGAGTGCTTCTTAATGTTGCATTAAAGTCGCAAAGATCAAAAAGACAAAGATCAAAGAGAGATGAATGTACTAAGTTCCATTGCCCAGAACATCGAGTTTCTCAGCCGGGAGAAGAAGATCGATCCGCAGGTGATTATCAGCGCGATCGAGGATGCCGTGGTGACCGCCTCACGCAAGCAGTTCAAGTCGGGGGAGGATCTGCACGCGCGCTACAACACGGATTCGGGAACGATTGAACTCTACGCGGTCAAGACGGTAGTTGATGAAGTCACCGACTCATCGAAGGAGATGACGGTTTCCGAGGCCAACGCCGAGGTTGGAGAGGGGGCCGAAGTCGGTGACATGCTCGAACTCCCGCGGCCGATGGAGGAGCTCGGACGGATCGCCGCGCAGACTGCCAAGCAGATCATTCTTCAGAAGGTGCGCGAAGCTGAGCGCAACATGATCTACGAGGAGTATATCGGCCGCGTCGGTGAGCTGATCAACGGCTTTGTCAAGCGGTTTGAGGGTGGCAAAATGATTGTCGATATCGGCAACGGTATCGAGGCGGTGATGCACAAGCAGCAGCAATCGAAGGCCGAGACTTTCACCCAGGGAGAGCGTGTCAGGGTTGTCATCCACGATGTCAACCGCGAGGCCAAAGGGCCGCAGATCGAAGTCTCGCGAACGAGTCCCGATCTGCTTCGCCGCCTCTTTGAGATGGAGGTGCCGGAGATTTACGATGGCACTGTCGTCATCAAAGCGGCAGTACGCGAGCCGGGCGAGCGTGCCAAGATCGCTGTTGTCTCTAATGAGCGTGATGTCGATCCGGTCGGAGCCTGCGTTGGAATGAAGGGATCGCGCGTGCAGTCGATCATCCGCGAACTTCGCGGGGAGAAGATCGACAT
>CAIKMY010000449.1 GCA_903828635.1 uncultured Acidobacteriota bacterium | reverse complement strand
CTGCTGGAGCTGATCAGCGGGCCGGAGACCGATCCGGCAGTGGTTGAGCAGATGGCCGATTTTTGCGATCGCCATCTTGGCAAAGGTATAGTGCGGGCGAAGGACACGCCGAACTTCATTGCCAACCGCATCGGGACACTGGCGATGGTCGGGGCGATGAGGGACATGCTCGATCATGGCTACACTCCCGAAGAGATTGACTCCTTCACCGGCACGCTGATTGGCAGGGCGAAGAGCGCATCGTTCCGGACGCTCGATGTCGTGGGTCTCGACACTTTCGCGCACGTTGCCAACAATCTTTACGAGGCGATCCCACTCGACGATCAGCGCGAAAGCTTCAGGTTGCCCGACGTGGTGGGGAAGATGATCGAGCGGAAGATGCTTGGCAATAAGACGAAGCAGGGCTTCTTCAAGAAGGTGGGTAACGAGATTCTCGCGCTCGACCTGGAAACATTCGAATACCGACCACGGCAGAAATCGCGTTTCGCCTCGGTCGAGGAGGCAAAGCAGAAGGCGGACCTGCCGGAGCGGCTGCGGACGATGGTCTATGCAAATGACCGTGCCGGCGAGTTCCTCTGGCGCGGAACCTGCGCCGAACTCTGCTATGCGGTCAATCGCATTCCGGAGATTGCGGCAACTGTCGTCGAAATTGACAACGCGATGAAGTGGGGTTTTGCCCGAGAGATGGGGCCGTTCGAGGTCTGGGACGCGATTGGCCTCGAAAAATCGGTCGCGCGGATGAAGGCCGAAGGTCGTCAGGTACCAGCGAAGGTCGAAGCGATGCTCGCCGGTGGAGCAACCAGCTTTTACCGCAGCGAGGATGGAGTTCGATATTTCTATGATTTCGCCAGCGGCGGCTACAGGGCGGTTCCGGCACCGGCGGGACTGACGATCCTCAAATCACTTAAGGAGCGCAACAAGGTCATCAAAAAGAACGTTGGTGCCAGTCTGATCGACCTTGGAGACGGGGTGGCCTGCGTTGAGTTTCACTCAAAGATGAACGCGCTCGGCGACGACCAGATGGGGATGATCAGGTTCGGGCTGAAGGAGGTTGAGAAGAACTTCCGCGGGCTGGTGATTGGCAACCAGGGGGAGAATTTCTCGGCCGGGGCCAACATCATGATGATCCTGATGGGGGCGCAGGAGGGCGACTGGGACGAGCTTTCGATGGCGGTGCGTCAGTTCCAGAACACAGTCGTCTCGCTTCGCTACTCACTGAAGCCGGTGGTGGTGGCTCCGCACCATCTGACACTTGGAGGCGGGTGCGAGATGACGATGCACTCTGATCTGGCGGTAGCGGCGGCGGAGACCTACATCGGCCTCGTCGAGGCCGGAGTCGGCCTGCTTCCCGGTGGAGGTGGCACGAAGGAGATCGCGCTGCGCGCCTCGGAGATCGCCGACAGCGTGCCCGGTGCTGACCATTTCGAGGCACTGCGCCGGCTTTTTGAGCTTCCGGGCATGGCCAAAGTGGCGACCAGTGCCGCCGAGGCGAAGCGGTGGGGGCTGATGCGTACCGGTGACCGCATCGTCATGAATGATCAGCGGGTGATTGCCGAGGCGAAGCGGAGTGTGATCAACCTTGCCGAGTCGGGCTATGTTGCGCCGGTGATGCGGCAGGATGTCCTCGTTCTCGGCGAGCCGGCACTGACAAAATTCAAGGTCGGGATGCATATGATGCGGCGCGGCAACTTCATCAGCGAGCATGACGCACTGATCGGTACAAAGATCGCTGAGGTGATCTGCGGCGGCAGCATTTCTCGGCCGCAGCGTGTCTCGGAGCAGTACCTGCTCGACCTCGAGCGCGAAGCCTTTGTCAGCCTCTGCGGCACAAAGGCGACACAGGAGAGGCTGGCGCACATGCTCAGGACCGGCAAGCCATTGCGCAACTGATTCGGGCCTGACGATTTGAGGTCAGCCATTCGGGCTCCCGTGACGGGGCCAGTCGGGAAGAGAGGAAGGAGGAGAGCAAGATGCGGGAAGCAGTCATCGTCAACGCACTACGGACGGCCGGCGGCAAAGCGCCACGCGGCACACTACGGGATTACCGGCCGGACGACATGGCCGCCGAGGTGATCAGGGCACTGCTCGCCCGGACACCGGAGATGAAGTCGGAGGAGGTCGAGGATGTCGTCATCGGCTGCGCGACTCCCGAGGCACAACAGGGGATGAACATGGCACGGCAGATCGGGCTGCTCGCGGGACTGCCGGTCAGCAGCTCGGCAATCACCATCAATCGCTTCTGCTCTTCCGGGCTGCAGGCGATTGCCAGTGCCGCCGAGCACATAATGTGCGGTGGGGCCGAGGTCTCAATCGCCGGGGGCACCGAATCGATGTCGATGCTGCCGATGGGTGGCTACAACCTCTCACCCAACCCGACGCTGGTCGCCAATTATGCCGACACCTATCTCAACATGGGCCTGACGGCAGAGAATCTTGCCAGCCGTTACGGGATTTCACGCGAGCAGGCGGATGAGTTCTCGGTCGGCTCGCATCGCAAGGCGGCGGCGGCAATTGATGCCGGGAAGTTCAGCGACGAGATCGTCCCGCTGACAGTCACCAGTCGTGACCTTGAACTTGACGAGAAGGGACGTGGGAAGGTGCGCGTCAGGGAGGCGGTCTTCAGTGTCGATGAGGGCGTCCGTCGTGAGACAACGATCGAGGGTCTGGCAAAGCTGCGACCGGCGTTCAAAATGGGTGGGACGGTCACGGCTGGCAACTCATCGCAGACGACGGATGGTGCCGCGGCGGCGCTGATCATGTCGCGCGAGCGTGCCGAAGCGCTTGGCCTGCGCCCGATGGCGCGCTTCGTCGGCTATGTCACCGGCGGAGTCGCTCCCGAAGAGATGGGAATCGGCCCCGTCGTCGCCATCCCGAAACTGCTGAAGATGGCCGGGCTCAGCGCCGCCGATATCGATATCATCGAGCTCAACGAGGCCTTCGCCGCCCAGGCGCTTTCGGTCATCAAAGTGCTCGATCTTGATCCGACAAAGATCAGTGTCAATGGCGGCGCGATCGCCCTTGGCCATCCGCTTGGCTGCACCGGCGCCAAGCTGACCGCTACCCTTCTCCACGAAATGTGTCGCCGCAAGGCGCGCTATGGCATCGTGACAATGTGCGTCGGTGGCGGAATGGGAGCCGCCGGCCTCTTCGAAAACCTGATGAGATGATCGACGGCGAGACACGAGTCTTGCCCGAATGAAAGGAAGAGAAATGGCAGCAGCACTCGAAAAAGAGACAATCAGGGGAGGCGGCTTCCTCCTGCAGGAGAGCGTCCCCGCACAGATCTTCACTCCCGAGGACTTCACCGAGGAGCAGATCATGATCGGCCAGACAGCCGATGAGTTCATGGACAAAGAGGTAGTTCCCAACCACGAACGGCTGGAGGAGAAAGATCTGGAGTTGCAGCGAAAGCTGATCAGGGATGCGGCTGATCTCGGCTTCATCAATGCCTCCATCCCCGAGAAATTTGGCGGCCTGCAGCTCGACCACGTCTCGCAGATGCTGATCGCCGAGAAGATCTCGGGCCAGGCATCATTCGCTACTGGTTTCGGAGCGACCAGCAGCATTGGCCTGCTGCCGATCGTCTTCTTCGGCACTGAGGAGCAGAAGGCGAAGTATCTGCCAAAGATCGGCTCAGCCGAATGGATCAGCGCCTACTGTCTGAGCGAGTCATCCTCGGGGTCTGATGCGCTCAATGCGAAGACGACGGCGCGGCTCAGTGAGGATGGCCAGCACTGGATCCTCAATGGCGAGAAGATGTGGATCACCAACGGCGGCTTTGCCGATGTCTTCATTGTCTTTGCCAAGGTCGATGGCGAGCACTTTACCGGCTTTATCGTCGAGCGCAACGACCCCGGCTTCAGCAATGGCAACGAGGAGCACAAGCTTGGCCAGCGTGGATCATCGACGACACCGATCCCGCTCGTCGACTGCCGGATCCCGAAGGATCGCCTGCTTGGCGAAATCGGCAAGGGGCACCTCATTGCCTTTAACACGCTCAACTTCGGGAGGCTGAAGATGGGTGCCGGTGCGATTGGTGGTGCCAAGCGTGCCCTGGCGCAGTCAGCGAAGTACTCGGCGGAGCGTCACCAGTTCAAACGTCCGATCGCCTCCTTCGGCGCGATCAAGTACAAGCTGGCGGAGATGCTCACCCGCATCTATGCCGTCGAGTCGGCAGTCTATCGCACCTCGGGTCTGATCGAGGCACGTGAAGAGACGATCGACATCCATAACCCGGCCGAGGTGCTGAAGGCGGTTGAGGAGTACGCCATCGAGTGCGCGATCCTCAAGGTCGCCGGCACAGAGGCGCTCTTTTACGCTGCCGACGAGAATGTCCAGATCCACGGTGGCAACGGCTTCACCGAGGACTACCCGGCTGAGGGCATCTACCGTGACTGCCGCGTCAATCGCATCTATGAGGGCACCAATGAGATCAACCGCCTGCTGATCCCCGGCCAGCTTGTCCGCCGGGCAATGAAGGGCGGGCTGCCACTCTTTGCCGCAGCAATGAAGCTCCAGGAGGAGTTGCTCGCCGGGCCATCGTTCGATATCGACGATGACGACTCACCACTCGCCCGCGAGCGGAAGCTGGCCGCCAATGCCAAAAAGGTGGCGATCATGCTGCTCGGCTCCGCCGCGCAGAAGTTCCGCGAGGGGCTCGCCGAACAGCAGATGGTCCTCTCCTGGACGGCAGATGTGATCATTGACTCCTTCCTGATGGACAGCGTCATCGGCCGCACGACGAAGATGATCGCGAAGAGCGGTGAAGAGAAGAACTCCCATGCGATCGAGGTTACTCGTCTCTTCACGCACGATGCGATCAACCGCATCGAGATCGCTGGTCGCAACGCGCTGGCGGCGATCGCTGAAGGCGATGAACTGCGGACACTGCTTGCCGCCCTCAAGCGGTTTACCAAACAGGATCCGATCAACACCGCCACCATCCGCGAAAAGCTTGCCGACAAAGTCGTCGAGCAGCGCGGCTACATCTTCTGATCTCACCAACACAACGCGGCTCCGGCAGGGGAGAGCCCTCGCCGGAGCCGCGGATGATTCCGGATATGAACCTGCTGCGAATGGTCATCCCCACCCCTTTTCCGGTGGGCCCGATCAATATCTACCTGATTCGTGAAGATCCGCTGACCCTGATCGATACCGGCCCGAAGACGGAGGAGGCCCTCACTGCGCTGCGTGAGCAGTTGCGCGCGGAGCGGCTGATCATTGCCGACATCGAGCGCGTCATCCTGACGCATACCCACGAGGATCACTGCGGTCTCGCCGCCATCATCCAGCGTGAGTCGGGTGCGCGCGTTCACGTCCACGAATGGGAGTACCGCAATATTTCCGAGCATCGTGAGCATCGAGCTAACCGCCAACTGCTCGAGCGCACCGGTGCTCCGGCTGCGGAGCTCGATCTCATGGTCAGCCGCTACGAGATGGTTCACTCCTTTGCCGAGGCGGTCGGTGATGTTGCCGCCTATCGTGATGGCGACGAGTTCCTCTTCGCCTCCGGTTCGATCCGTGCACTCCATACCCCGGGCCATACGCCGGGAAGCTGCTGCCTCTTTCGTGATGCCAGCCGGCTGATGCTCGCCGGCGATACCGTCCTCAAGACGATCACCCCCAATCCGGTACTCAGCGCCGATCCGCGTGATCACTCACGCCGCTTCCCGTCACTGGCAAGCTACATCGACTCCGCCTCCCGCATCCGCACCCTCGCTCCAACCGTTATCAAAACCGCTCACGGCGAGGATGTCACCGACTACGAAGAGCATTATCACCGGCTGATACGCCATATCGAGAAGCGCGCCGGCCGCGTCGTCGAGCTTGTCCCCGACGCGGGCATCACTGCCTGGGAGATGTCGCAACTGCTCTTCCCCAATGTCAGCCAGATCAATCGCTTCCTTGCCGCTTCCGAGTCAATCGCCCACCTCGATCGCGCCGTTGCCCTTGGCAGACTGCGACGCGAACCCGATGGAGAGGTCGATCGTTACTTTCCGATTCATAGCTGATGGCCGGGATCCATCTCCTATCCGGGTGCGAGGACTCAGGCTTTGGCAGGACTTCATAGTTAACTCAAGTGGAGAAGCGGAGCCTGACAGTAATGACAATGACTCCGCCTCTCCAGACGATCAGGAATTGTTATGGGTTGCTGATTCGCGCGGTGATCTCCTGAGATGTCAGTGCCCTTCCAAATATGCACAGTTCATCAACAACCGCATCGAGATAACTGCCGAAACCGTCACCTCCGATCTGTAACAGCGTGTCGGCAATTGTCGGAAGAGCCCCTGTAAGGGTGCGGCTTGCCTTCAACTGACCATCGATGTAGATCCGAATAACCTTCCCGCTGTTACTCCAGGTGAAGGCGAGATGATGCCAGTTATTGACCTTCCAGTCGGCGATGCTGAAACCAACATCTATCTCGGGTTGTCCGTTCGCTCCTTTGCGGTTGAGAATCAACCGCAGATTATTGGCACTGTCTTTCCCGATCAGTATTCCGCCGCTATCTCCCTGACGCAAAATGTAGTGAGAGCGGGAGTCATTGCCATTCCATTTTGGCTTGATCCAAAGCTCAAGAGTACCTTCCTGTGGATTGAGATCGTTATTGTTCCTGTAGGTAAGATAAGTGCCGGAAGAGATTGCCAGTCCCGGACTGAAAAGTCCTCCGGCATATATGGGCCTCTGAGGAGAACTGAGGGGCTTTTCCCCCTCCACTCCCTCCAGATAATTATCAAAGGTGAGATAGAGTAGGCGCGGATCCGGCACCCCGGCAGAGATCGTGTATGCCGAGAATCCACGGTACGCGCTGACAGCTACAATGTAGCGTCCCGCTGACAGCGGAACACCGGAGACAATCCGCTCATTCATCCCCGCGCGATTTATTGAAATTCCGACATAATCCAACTGCCCGTTATTCTCACGTAACAGGAAGAGATCAAGATCAGCGGATGGGGTGTCAACCGTCAGCCGGAGCTCGATCGGTGTCGCCTGTGTGAGGTTGAGGGCAAAGAAATCCTCGAAGCCATCTGTCTGGCCATTCGGATAGATCGCATAAAGTGAAAAGGCATCACCGACGGTGGCTCGCCCCCTCAGCTTACCGGGAAACGGCAGCGGACTTGCCTGTGACAACTCCTCATTCGGCTCCTGCTCGGCAGAAGGTGCCGGACGGGGATGAATGACAAAAGCGAAGGGTTGTGAAATACCCCCTCCTGGTACCGGACTGGAGATTGTGATCGTTGGCTTCGAGGCATTGGCCAGATCGGCCGCGGTAATCGTCGCTCGCAATTGAGTTGCCGAATCAACAACTGTCTGACGGGCCCCACCATTCCAGAGCAACTGCGACTCGGGGACAAAATTGCTGCCCGTGATCGTCAGAATAATCTGCGGACTCCCGGCGGTAGCCCCATCCGGAACGGCACCAATAAACGAGGGTACCGGGTTGTCGGGCTTGAACCCCTCGAACTGGCTGGCCTGGAAGACCTCGGTCGTGTAGACATCCTCAGTCGTCAGTGAACTGCCATTACTGAAGATGATCAGCCCCCGGAGAAAGTAGGGACCATCGGAGCGAATCTGACCGATACGCTTGCCATCAAAATCGAAGCGAATCAGATTGATCCCGATCTTGAGCGCTCCTTTTTGCGTGGCATATCCAACCTCTTTGCCAAGCCGGTCTGTCAGACGTGCCGACCAGGTATAGTCTCCAGCTTTACCAAGATTGGCCTCAACTTCAACGCGCAGAATGTCAAATCGCTTATTGGCGTTGGTATCAATGCCCGTTGCCGTTCCCCTCCCGGTAAGCCGGATGGCCGATTGCTGAAAGTCACTCACCTTGTAAGCAAAGGTCTGGTAAACGTTGGACTGTACATCGACTGGGAACACCTCTCCGCTCTCATCCTCGATGAGACGGATTTCTGCCAGCTTGTAAGGGCCATCGACTCCATTACGAAGGATGGTCCGCCCATCGAATTTCAATTCAACTTCGTTATATCCCTCCCTCAGCGTGGCCTTCGCCGCGGCATCAACCCGATTGCCACGGGCATCAACCAGCACTCCATTGACGCGATACCCCCCGGCCCGTGTGATATCGAGGCCGGCCACCACCACAAGGTTATCGTAGAATCCATCTCCGTTGAGATCCTTACCATAGTCGTCATAATCACCGCTGAAGGTTGAAAGACTTTGGCTGACTGTTGCCAGCGCCGCCGTCTCACGGCTGAAGAGAGGCGTCGCGCCACCACTTCCACCGCTTGATCTGTAGACCATTCGATATCTGCCGGGAGACTGTGTCTCACTGAAGAGTGCATTATAATTACCATCATTAGCCACGGAATCTCCAACTGCACCATCATCCCGCAGAGTGACGTTGCGCGGCGAACCATCCGGCATGACGACCAGCGCCGTGACCGTTGCCCCGCGAATCGGCTGGCCATTCTGCACCGGACTCGCCGAGAGCCTGATCGGGTTGCCACGCCTGACGTTGAGACCTGACAGATCACCATTCAGATTGAAGGCTGACCCTTCAACCCAGGCGTTGACCACATAAGCTGCTGTACCGGAGAGGCTGGTGACGAGTGGCGCACTGATCTCAACTCGCCACAACCCCACCTCAGGCTGGGTAAGCGTGTAGGCCTCAAGGCGGCTGCCAAAAAAATCGCCCTCGCTTCGTTGCACCTGTGAGTTGCTGATGGTTGTTTGTGCATCAAACCGCTGCCCCGATGGAGAGACCAACACAAGATCAAGATCCCCTCCGTCCTGCAGCAAGGTGAAAGTAGTAGTTTTCGGCTCGCTGACCGGCATCTGATGAGACTCACGTCCTCCCTGGCTGAGCTGACCAGCCACCCCGGCAGTACGTGAAAGAGTTGCCTGCTGAGCCGCCCCGCTCATCGATGAAGCAATCGCCTCTCCGGCTAAAGCTGACTGTGCCAGCACTCCGCCGCCCCCCATTTCGGCCGCCGGGCTGCTTGGACCAATCAGGTATGCCCAGGCACCATCAAAGGAAATTGTTGAGTTTGTCATCCCCTCGTGAATCGCTTGAAAATTGTCAGCTTGTGTAACGTAGAAGGAACGCGTCGCCTGATTGAGGGCAAGCGCCGAATCGATCGGCACTATCGTGTCTCCGGGGCCGGTGATATAGGTTAACAGGGCCCTGGTAAACCTGTTTTGGGAACAATTGAAAAAGGTGCATTCGTGGCGATAGTCGCCGGCAATTGAATAGTAACTGACATCGGCATTGAGGCCGTGGGCCCAGTTATAGTAACGCATGTAGGCGGTTGTGAGCTGGTATGCTGCCGGAGTAAGAAACAAATTTGTGAACACAGTCAATCTCGGTAAGCTGCTAATGAGTGCCGATTGAATCGCATCTGCAAGGGGACTGCCTGCATTTGGAGTGCCGAGCTGAACCAGTTTGTCGACTCCATCATTGAACTCGACAAACTCACGCGAGTCGAGGCCCCCCTTGCTATGGCAGAGGAGATTCAGCTTGTTGACACCCCAGCGTCGACGATCAGCCTCGACGGCCTTGCCAACCGTCACAGCATTCTCCTCGATACTGTTGAGGTTCTTCACTACCCCGCCGGACGGATCAAGAGTGATGGCGCTGACGGGGACTCCGTACTGCCTGACCTTCTCGAAAAAATTGATGGCTTCGGGAAACATCGATGACGGTTTGGCCATCCAGGTTTCGCCTGAAGAGAGGATTCCATGGACCATGACCAGCGGGCGAACCGGTGTAAAGATTTCGAGTGACACCCAATCGACGCTGGTACACCAGCATTTCTGCTGATTTTTGACATCGATATCGATGGTGATCGTATTGACTCCCGGTGCCGCCGTGCCCCCGGGGCCCGGATCACTGGCAAACGTGATCAGGTCGAGTGGAACGTCAAATGAATTCAGGCGCCAGTTGTTACAGCTCCCCTCGAGATAGGGTGTGCCATTACCATTCTTCACCTCCTGGTTATTGAACTTGACGAGGTCAAACTCCGGCTCGGGTGATGAAGGACATTCGCAGGCTGTCGCAAGAGATGAATCGACGTCATACGCGGGAAGAGTCAGCCTCGCCGTTGGAGCCAGCAGACCGTTCTGCACCAGCAATCGCTGCTGTTCCCTGGTAATGACACGGGGCACCCTGAGCTTGATCACCAGTTGTCCCGTGCTACAGTCGGTATCGAGATCACCATCAACGGGACAATCAGAAACAAAGAGTGTATCACCGGCCACGGGAGCATCGACAGCATCGAGATTGGATGATCTGCAGCTGTTGCCCGATTGGCGGATAGCCTTTGCCTGGCGACCTTCAAAATCAGGCCCTCCGTCACGCTCCTGCCCGGGGGGCTTCACGCTCGTGCGAGATGGCTCCTGTGAAGAAGCCGTGCTGACACTCGCCTCGGGGGCCGAGGCCTTTCCAATAGCTGAGCGGTTGCTTTGTGCCTGATTGATGTGCGGCCAGGTTACAACAGAAATGAGAAATGGAAGTATTATCGCCAGAGGTGAAAGTGTGTTAAAGATTGCCTTCGGGGCCTTCATCATTGTCTCTCCTGCGGTACCAGAGTGTGGTTTGTGGACATTTCTCCCCTGATTCTGTCGGGGGTTACGCTATCAATAATCAGGAGTGTCCGTCCAAAGGATTCAAAACAGGAAAATTGATTGACCGATGGCAATGTGACGAGCAGACAGAGTAAACCTGTAAGTGGTTTGATCAGAATCCCTGAAGCCACACCTTGTCAGTAATCATGTATAAATACGATTGTGGCAGGAAAAAGAGACCATCTCCTGAGAAAGAATTCAGGAGATTCGAACTTTTGTGTCGGCAGAGTGAAGTAATCGGGAAGAAGTGTCGATGCAGTTGCCGGGGCTGGTGCACAGGCCTCCGGCCCGCTGCTTGCGAATAGCCTCAGCAACAAGCCGACGCCCGGGATAAGTAGTAAATCAAGGGGAATACCAGAAAGCTACATCGACCAGCGGAGAGTAAACTCATAGCGCTTCTCGCCGCCCTTCCGGCTGTCATCGAGCCTGACGATGGCCGTGTAGCCATTGTCAGCGGAGGGCTGCTGAGCGATCCGGATCGTGCCGCGGCCAATGGTTGAGACGAGAGTCAGCGAGACAGCGGCCGCCGGGATCGGGGCGCTGAAGGAGGCACGAACCTCGCGTGGAAACAGGCCGGAGAGGTGCCTGACGGAGGCACTGGAGCCGGAGAAGAGGATCTCGTCCTCGCCATCGATGATACCGCTCCAGGCAACGGAGCCGGAACGGAGGGCCGACGACACGGGGGGCAGTGGAGTAGCGCGGAGTGGGCGCTCATTCCCGGCCTGGCGAGTCTCCTCTTCGCGGCGCAGGTAATCTTCAGTCTGGCGGCGGAGGGCCTCCTCGGCCGCCTGACGGCGGGCAAGCTCATCGGCACGCTGTCTGGCGGCAGCCAGTTCGCGTCGCAGTCGTTCGGTCTCCCGCTGGGCATCGGCAGCCGCAGGGCTCGCGGTGGTGGTTGGTTTGGCAGTTGGCGCAGCGTTTGGCGTGGCAGTCTCGGCGGCCTGCGGCGCGGGCATGTCGAGCTGGCGAAGCAGCGCCTCTTCGAGAAGGCGTGCCTCCTGTCGGTTGAGCCGCGTCGGCGGGACCTCTTCGCCATCATCAATGACCCGCAGGCGATTGACGACGCTCTTCACTCCGGCAACGAGGCGAACGACATTCTCCACCCCCTGCTTCTCGGGGCGATGCTCGGCGTCACCATCGATCGTCACGACACCATCAACGACCGTGAAACTGTAGCGTGAAGATCCGAATGGATTGTAGGCGACCAGCGCTCCTCTCACCGATTCTTCGAGTCGCTGATCGGCGGTTGGAGTTGGAGAGGGAGAGGGGCTGGCAGGAAGAGAGGGTGGTGCGGTGATTGTCGTCTGATATTCACGGCGATCCCGGCGCTCATCGCGCAGCTGCTGTCGCCAGAGCAGCCAGGCGATCACACTCCCGAGCAGCAACAGCAGGATCCCAATGACTATCAGGGTGAGCTGCGCTGAGGTAAACCGCGGAAAGCGGCGTTCAGTGTCGGGCGGTGAGAGATAGAGCCCCGAACCCGGTGGCTGGTGGAGAGGATCGCTTTCCGGCGGCTCGACCGGCGACAAGGTCGGCGTCGTATCAGGAGGCAGCGGGCGAATATCGGGGAGCGTCAGCGGCGGCGACAGCGCCAGCGAAGTCACCGGCTCGATCGGTTCGAGCGGAGTCGCCTCCGCTCGCTCCTCACCGCATCGCGGACAAACTTTCATAAATGGCCGGAGCGTTATTCCGCAACTGGCGCAGAGTATCTCTTGTCCGGACATTGACGCTACTCCCCCTGACGGCGATCGGGCGCGGTGATCGTCCTTCGCCAGTCGAGATTGAGCGGACGCAGGACCACTTCGCTCATCCAGGCCTGCGGCGGCTGCGCGAGCATCGCCACCAGCGCCGAGGCCG
>CAIKMY010000448.1 GCA_903828635.1 uncultured Acidobacteriota bacterium | reverse complement strand
CGTTGGAACCGTAACCTTCAGCACGACGAGCGCGCTGCCAACCGGGATGACTCTGGCATCAGGCGGACTGCTGAGCGGGACTCCGACGCAGACCGGGAGCTTTCCGATAACGGTGACGGTGAAAGATGCGAATAACTGCACCGGCAGTGTGACGGCAACGCTGGTGATCAGCTGTCCGACGATCACGCTCAGCCCGGCGACATTGCCCGGCGCACAGCAGGGAGCGGTTTACAGTCAGGCGATCACCGCCTCACCGAGCGGGAGTTATAGCTACACAATTACGGCAGGATCTCTGCCAGGCGGGCTGTCGCTCGACGCGGCGACCGGAGTGATCGCCGGGACATCGACAGCATCAGGGATATATAACCTGACGATCAGGGCAACGGGGGCAGGTGGTTGCTTTGGAAGCCGGGCATATTCTCTGACTGTGACTCCGCGAGTTGATCTTGTGTTGCAGAAGAATGGTCCGCCAATTGTCGGGGTGGGAGCGGAGATTGCCTACACGGTAGAGGTGAGCAACCTGGGGCCGAGTGCAGCAAGCGGAGTGGTGGTGGCTGACAGCCTGCCGGCAGGGCTGACGAATGTGGTGACCACCTGTGGAAATACGAGTGGCGGAGCCTCCTGTCCGGGATCGATCAGTCTCGTCGATGGGACCGTCACGGCGACGATTCCGGTGCTTCCAGTTGGGGGCAGAGTAGTGATGACGATTACGGCAACAGCGCCCGGGACCGCGGGCAGGCTCTGGAACTCGGCGACGGTCAACGCTCCGGCGGGAATGGCCGAAGTCAATCCGGCCAACAATATCAGCAATGTGACGACAACGGTGACAAGCGCGGCGATTCCGGCGCTGGCGAATCTTGCGCTCAATTCGGCAGGGACGAGAGTCGTGCAGACGGGTGGGCAGGTGGTCTATCTGATGAAGATCGTCAATGCCGGCCCGGGTGGAGCTAACGGGACGATCTTCACTAATACGCTGCCGGCGGATCTGACGGGAGTTACCTGGACGTGCGTGGCCACGGGAGGCGCGGTCTGTCCGACGCCACCAGGTGGCGAGATGGTGTCATACCGCACGGTTGACGGAGGGACGATTTCGGAGTCGATTCCGAAACTGCCAGTCAATGGCGAACTGACCTTCAGGATAACCGGGACTGCACCGCCGAGTGCCCAGAACCTGAACAACGTTGCGACACTGACACTGCCGGTGGGGGTGGTCGATCCCGATCCAACGGACACGGCAGCCTCGCAAGCAACGACGGCACAGACGGCAGAGGTTCTACAGGCTGACCTGGCAATCGTCAAGACCGGATTGACGGCAGTTGCGCCCAACTCACAGATGAGTTACGCACTGACCGTGACCAACAAGGGACCGACAAGCGTCAGCGGGGCGGTGATTAGTGACAACCTCAGCGACTTTCTGAGCAATGTCTCCGTGACGTGTAGTGCTGATGGCGGTGCAGCCTGTGGAGCATCAAGTATCGGCTCCGGCAATCAGGTGACGGCAGCGATCGACGCTCTGCCGGCTGGCGGAAGTATCGTGCTGACGATAACGGCGACAGCTCCGTCAAGCGGGACCTTCTCCAATGTTGCCACGGTCAGCACGCCCGACGGCGTCAACGATCCCGAGCCGGGTGACAATACCAGCGGCACGGTCAATACCAATGTGCTGCCGTGCCCGGCGATTAGCGTCTCACCGTCGACAATCTCCGGTGGGGGGACGACATCGGCCTACAATCTGACCTTCATCCAGAGCGGCGGCGTTGGAGCGATCACCTGGAGTTTTACCGGGACGTTGCCGACAGGGTTGACCCTCAACCCAACAAGCGGATTGCTTTCAGGCGTGCCGACAGTCCCGGGAAGCTATAGTTTCACGATACGGGCAACTGACGGGAATCTCTGTTTCGGTGAGAGCAGCTATACCGTGACGATTGATGGCCTGCCGGCCTATGAGTCTGATGTCGCGACGCGGCCGAATGGCAATGGCTCTATGAATGTCAGTGACTGGGTGCAGACGGGGCGCTTTGCCATCGGGATTGACACGGCCGCGACAGGCAGCGAGTTCCAGCGGGCCGACAGTGCTCCCATTGGCGGACTCGGCAATGGAGTGATCGATGTTGGCGACTGGGTACAGGCGGGGCGCTATTCGGTTGGGCTCAATCCGCTGACGGTCGCCGGAGGACCGACACAATTGACGGCAATGGCGGCTCCGCGAGATGAGCGGTGGCTGCCTGGTGGCACAATTCGCGCCGTGGCGAGCGGCCAGCCGGGTGCGGTCGATATTGTCCTCGATGCACAGGGGATCGAGAATGCCGCCGGCTTCACGCTGCGCTTTGATCCACGAGTCGCCACAATCACCGATGTCGCCGAGGTCGTTGATGCCGGTGGCCACCTGCTCGTCAATCGCTCGCGCGAGGCTGAGGGGCTGATTGCGATTATCGTCGCGCGGTCTCCCGGTGAGCGCTTTGTCCCCGGGAGCAGTCCTTTGGTGAGGCTGCGCTTTCTCCCACGAGGCGGCAGGGAAGAGGTGACTGTCACCTTTGACAACACCCTCATCCCGTGCCAGCTGGTCGATGATCAGGCTCGATCCCTGCGGCCGGCCGGATGGTTCGGGGCAGCAGTGCCTGTTGGACGCATTGTCGCGACAATCCTTCAGCGGTGAGGCGACGCTTATTTTTCAACTCCACAATTTAAGTATCGACATCTTCCATGGCCTGTGCTAGGATTCGCCCGATTTTTCGCCAGGCGGCTGTTTTCTCGTGAGCTGACACTTTCTGTGTCAGGCGGGTGCGCCAGGATAAAGCCATTCTCAGTTGATTGTTTGAGTTCAACAAATCAGCTATTTGGATCTGGTTGTATTGCTGCAAGTGAGGCAGGGGCAACCGGGCTTTCTGCATTGACCGGGAAAGAAGACGGTCGATCATTTACTTCTGCTGGAGGCGGTGAAATGCGTCTGAATGTGAGGTTTTACCATCAATTATTGCTGATTCTGGTGCTGGGATGTGTGGGATACGCACAGACAACCAGCGGTTCGATAGCCGGAAACGTTGCGGATCCGAACGGTGCGGCAATCAGCGGGGCGACAGTCAGGGCCGTGGAGGCGGCAAAGAGTCTGACACTGACGGCGACGACCGACAGTGAAGGGCGTTTCGTCTTTCCGACGGTAGTGCCCGGTACATACACGCTGACGATCGAGGCGGCAGGTTTCAAGCGAACAGAGCGCACCGGCCTGTTGCTGGTGGCGAATGACAAACTGACGCTCGGCGACATCGCGCTCGACGTTGGAGCGGCGAGCGAGACGGTGACGATCTCCGCGGAGGCGACGCAGGTGCAGGCGGAGAGTGCCGAGCGCTCATACGCGATTCAGGGTGAGATCGTCCAGAACATCGCGGTCAACGGGCGTGGTTTCGTCAACCTTGCCTCGATTGCGACGGGCGTGGTCTTCAACAACAATGTGGCCAACAGTGACGCGATCACTAATGTCTCGGCCAACGGGTTGCGCACCAGCGCCAACAACCTGCAGCTTGACGGTGTGGCGATCGTTGACACCGGCAACAACGGCACGATGATCAGCGTCAACCTCGACGCGATTGCCGAGTTCAAGGTGCTGACCTCAAACTATCAGGCAGAGTATGGCCGTTCGGCAGGTGCGCAGATCAGTGCGGTGACGCGGGGTGGCACACGGGATTTCCACGGGTCGTTTTACGCCTTTCGTCGTCACGATGGAATGAACGCCAACACCTGGCTCAACAATCGGAACAGCACCCCGACCAACCGGATCAACAAGCCGCGCCTTGATCAGCGCGACATTGGTTACACCATCGGCGGGCCGGTCTATATCCCCGGCGTCTTCAATAAGGATCGCACCAAGCTCTTCTTCTTCTTCAGCCAGGAGCATCAGAAGCGATTCATTCCGCCGGCAGCTCCGGTGCGAGTGACGGTGCCAACAGCACTTGAGCGTGAGGGTGATTTTTCGCAGTCGCGTGACAACGCGGGCAACCTCTTCCCCTACATTCGTGATTACGCGCTTAACCTGCCATGTAATGCCACCGACCAGAGAGGTTGTTTCAGTGATGGTGGCAAACTGGGCAAGATCCCGGCCAATCGCCTCTACCCGCTGGGTTTGAACATCCTCAAGATTTACCCGCTGCCGAACCGCACGGGGACGGTTGGTTTCAACTATGAGACCGAGGCACCGGCCAACCGTCCGGAGCGGCAGGATCTTTATCGCGGTGACTGGAACGTCAACGAGGCGTGGCGCGTCACCGGAAAGTATCTCTTCAACAAGCGAAGCCTGGTTGAGCCTTACGGATCATTCGTGCTGGGCACGAACCTTCCACAATATGCGGCGCTTTATCCGAACGATCGTTACAGCGTTACCGGTACCGTGACCGGGTCAATCAGTCCGACACTGGTGATGGAGGCGACCTTCGGCCAGAGCCACAACGCGATCGATATTTTGCCGGCCAACTCGAAGTTCAACCGGGCGGGGCTTGGTCTGACCGGCATTCCGCTGCTCTTCCCAGGGGCAGTACAGATCGATGCGCCGCCGAGATTTATCTTCAATGGCGGGCGCATCGCCAACGGTCCGAATATCGGCTCGAACAATGCTCCCTTCTACAATTTCAACACGACGCGTGACTGGGCGGGCAGTGTGTCGAAAATCCTCGGGTCGCACAACCTGAAGTTTGGCGGCTTCTGGCAGAACAGCTTCAAGCCGCAGAGCAGCTTTGCAGCCAACAACGGCGACTACAATTTCGTCGACAACGCGGCGAACCCGTTTGATACCGGGTTTGGTTTTGCCAATGCGGCGGTTGGAGTCTACAACACCTTCAACCAGGCGTCGGCTTACATCATCGGCAAGTATCGTTACAACAACGTCGAGTGGTTTGCGCAGGACAACTGGAAGGTGAACAGCAAGCTGACACTTGATTACGGGATACGGTTCTACCTGATTCAGCCGCAATTTGACGAGGACGGGCAGACGGGTAACTTCCTGCCGGAGAAGTTCAGCCGCGGGAGTGCACCAGTGCTTTACCGGCCGGTGTGTATTGGGGCCAATCCGTGCGGCGGCACCAACCGGCGTGCGGTCGATCCGCGGCAGCTGGTTTCGGGGTTTGTCGCCTCGGAGGCGAACACGCTGGCAAGTGTCTTCATCGGGCGCATTGTGCCCAACACCGGCTCGATCACCAATGGAGTCCTGCAGGCGGGCCGGGACGGGCTGCCGAAGGGGGTCTACAAGAACCGTGGAGTCCACTTTGCGCCGCGATTCGGCTTTGGCTATGACGTTTTTGGCACACAGAAGCTGGTGGTTCGTGGTGGTGGTGGAGTCTTTTACGATCGGCCACAGGGCAACACGGTCTTCGATCTGGTGCAGAATCCGCCGACGACGATTGCGCCGACGCTCAACTTTGGTCTGATGCAGCAGCTCAACCAGGGACCGGTACTGCTGGCGCCGCCAGGGCTCGTGGCCTTCGACCTTGAGGGCAAGGTGCCGACGACCTACGCCTACAATCTGGGTATTCAGTACAAGCTGCCCCTCGATTCAGTGCTCGACATTTCGTATGTCGGAACCTCGGCACAGCATCAGTTGCAGCGGCGGAACATCAACGCTCCGGCCTACGGGGCAGCCTTTGCCGCGGCCAATCAGGATCCAACACTGGCGACCAGTGCGACGCCCGGGGCCACTGCGCTGCCGGTCGATTTCCTGCGACCGTATCAGGGCTTTGGCAACATCTCGTATATCGAGCCGGCGGTCAGTTCGAATTATCATTCATTGCAGACCTCGATCAATCGCCGCTATTCGAAGGGGCTGCTGATCGGTGTCAATTACACGTGGAGCAAGGTGCTGGGAACGCAGACGAACGACCTGCCGAGCATCAACGGGTTCGGCTCACCGCACATTCTCGACAACCGACGGGCGAATTATGGTCCGCTCGATTTCGACCGGACGCACAATTTCAACGTCAACTGGGTTTGGGATCTGCCAAAGGCAACCGCGAACAGCGGGCTGGGTTATCTGCTGAACGGCTGGCAGTTGTCGGGTATTTACCGTTACATGACGGGAGCGCCATACAATGTCGGCATCAATATCCCGGGTCTTTCGGGATACGGATTGACGGGAACGCAGCAGGTTGAGGGCTTCCGTGTGGCACTGGTTGGCAATCCGGGCAGCGGCAACAGTCGCGATCCGTATCGGCAGCTCAATGCGGCGGCCTTCGGGGTGCCCGCGGTTGGCAGTCAGGGCTTTGAGTCAGGACGCAACTTCCTGCGGGTTGGTGCGGTCAACAGCTGGGATGCGGCGCTCTCCAAGGAGTTCCGCATCAAGGAGCGGATCCGGCTGGAGGCGCGGCTCGACGCCTTCAATGCACTTAACCACACGCAGTTTGACGGCGTCTTCAACACGCTGAACGTTGCCAGCCTTTCCAACCCGACGCCGACCAATCTGGCATCGGAGACGGGTAACCGTAACGGGTTCGGGGCGATCAGCTCGACGCGACCGCCGCGCAATCTGCAGTGGTCGCTGCGCTTCAACTTCTGATCGGCAGCGGTCATGCCGGGCCGGGTTCCGCAAAGGGCCCGGCCTTTATTATTCTGACAGGGTTTTGACGGATTGGAGAAGTATCGATGAGCAGAGAGAATCGCATGTCGGAGAGCATTAGTTCGGGGCGACGTTCGCTGCTGAAGGGCGCGGCAACGATGGCGGGCGGGGCGTTGCTGCCGGCGGTAGCAACGGCGGAGACGGGAGGATCACCGTCGGTCGTCAACGGGTGTGGCAGCACGGTCATTGCCGGGAAGGGGAAGGCAATTGTCGAGACGACAGCGGGAAAGGTGAGTGGTGCAATTCGCAACGGGATCTTCAGTTTCAAAGGGATGCCATATGCAGGGCCGGTGGCGGGAGAGGCGCGGTTTATGCCGCCGACAAAGCCGACGCCATGGGCTGGTGTGCGCAGTTCGATGCAGTATGGCCAGGTCTGTCCGCAGGTAGCGCGTACCGGCTGGGCCAATGACGAGGAGGCGTGGCTTTTCAGCTGGGATGACGGGATTCCGGGTGAGGACTGTCTGCGCGTCAACGTCTGGACGCCGGGAGTGAACGATAACCGCAAGCGACCGGTGATGGTCTGGATTCACGGTGGTGGTTTTCAGGCGGGGTCCGGACAGGAGTTGCCATCATACGATGGCGAGAACCTCGCGAAGCGGGGTGATGTCGTTGTCGTCTCGGTCAATCATCGCCTGGGAGTGCTGGGTTATCTCAATCTGGCGGAAGTGGGCGGGGCAAAGTATGCGGCAGCGGCGAATACCGGGCAGCTTGACCTGGTGGCGGCGCTCGAATGGGTGCGCGACAACATTGCCGCTTTTGGCGGAGATCCGGCAAATGTGACGATCTTCGGCCAGTCGGGTGGTGGCGCAAAGGTGAGCACACTGATGGCCATGCCGGCGGCGAAGGGGCTCTTTCACAAGGCGATTGTCCAGAGCGGCTCGGGGTTGCGAATGGTTCAGCCGGAGACCTCGGCGAAGCTGGCGGCGGCGGTGCTGGCGGAACTGAAACTTAACCAGAACCATCTCGATCAGCTCCACAAGCTGCCAACTTCGACGTTGATCGCTGCCGGCGTCGCGGCGATACGCAAGGTGGGGTCTGCGGGTGGCGGCTTTCGCGTCTTTCAGCCGCGAGCCGATCGTGCCGGGTGGGGGCCAACTGTCGACGGCACCATTCTGCCGCAGCACCCGTTCGATCCGGCGGCTCCAGCAATCTCGGCGAACATTCCGATGCTGATCGGAACGACGCTCAATGAATTTGCCGGGGGGATTAACAATCCCGATGTTGATCGGCTGACAGAGGCTGAGCTTGCCGGCCGTATCAAAGACATGTACGGCGAGCGCGGCATGCGGATTCTTGAGGCGTTCCGACGTGCGCATCCAAAGGCCAAGGCGTTTGACATCTTCTCCTTCATCTCCACCGTCCCGACTCGTCATAACGCCGTTACCCAGGCAGATATCAAGACGGCGCAGAAGGGGGCACCGGTCTACCAGTATCTCTTTACCTGGCAGACGCCAGTGCTCGACGGCCGGCCGCGTGCCTTCCATTGCGCTGAGCTTGCCTTCTGTTTCGACAATATCGATCGCTGCGTCAACATGACCGGCGGAGGTGCTGAGGCGCGTGCGCTCGCGGCGAGGGTCAGTGAGGCGTGGCTCGCCTTTGCACGCAAGGGGGACCCCAATCATCCCGGCCTGCCGAAGTGGCCGGTCTACACTTCTGCCAGAGGCGAGCTGATGGTCTTTGACAACAAATGTGAGGTGCGGAACGACCCGGATCGCGAGGAGCGCCGCTCGATCACCCATGCCTGACAGAGGTAATCGTCCGGATGGAGACCTCGCGCTGTGGCTGCGGGCTCTCCATCCGGATGCTAAAGCGGAACAGGCAACATTGGGACACTGCATACTGGAATCGCCGCGAATCAGGGATGTGTTCGAATGTTGCCTGTTCCGATGTCGGCTGTTTCTATTTAGCTGACGACATTTCACCATTCTCCATTCCGTTCGCATCATTTTATCCCGTTATCCCGGAGGTATCATATGAAACATAATCTGGCTTCACGGCTGGCAGTGGCCTTGCTGCTGACGGTCACGGCATATTTCACAAGCGAAGCACAGACCGCACAGCGGCAACCGACGCCGAATGACACGCTCAAATCGCCCGAGATTCTTGCTGATGGTCGGGTGGTTTTGCGCATCTACGCGCCAAAGGCGACGGAAGTCTCGGTCAGTGGCGACTGGATCCCGCAGGGGCTCGGCACCGGTGGCAGGCTGACAAAGGACGAGAGCGGCGTCTGGTCGATCACTGTCGGTCCGCTGCCGGCCGATCTCTACAACTACGCTTTGACGGTCGATGGTGTTCGCACGCTTGACCCGAAGAATGCGATGATCAAGCAAGGGGTGACGAGCATCGATAACATGTTCTATCTCCCCGGCGCTCAAGCTGCCTTTGAGGAGCAGAAGGCGGTTCCTCACGGCGAGATCCGCAAGGTTTGGTACAAATCCTCGACGATGAATGAGGAGCGACGGCTCCACGTCTATTTTCCACCGGGTTACGAGAGCGGCAAAGGCAGATATCCGGTCTTTTATCTGTTGCACGGTGGTGGCGATGAGGACTCCGGCTGGAGCACGATCGGTCGTGCCGGATTCATTATCGACAATCTGATCGCTGCGGGAAAGGCAAAGCCGATGATTGTCGTCATGCCCAATGGCAGTCTGCCGCGCCCCCCGGTCGTCCCGGGGGCGCCACCCGATCCGGCTGCCACCACTGCTTTTCAGGATCGCTTTACCAGCGAACTGCTCCGCGATGTCGTTCCCTTTATTGAGAAGACTTATCGGGTGCTTGCCGGTAGCCGGAATCGGGCAATCGCTGGTCTCTCAATGGGAGGTGGCCAGACGTTGCGCGTCGTAGCCACGAACCCGGATAAATTTGCCTATGTTGCCGTCTGGAGCATGGGTGTCAATCCGCAGACGACTGCCGATTTCGAGAAGCGCAATGCCGCCTTTCTCGAAAATGGGGCAAAGATCAACGAGCAGGTCAGGCTCTTTGAGGTGACTTGTGGTGAGAAGGATACGCTTGCCTTTGCCGGTTCAAAGAATCTGGATGAGATTCTCAAGCGGCGTAGCATCAATCACACCGCGATCGTCAGCCCGGGTGGCCACACCTGGATCAACTGGAGGCGCTACCTCAACGATTACGCGCCGAAGCTCTTCAGATAGGCAGCCCGGTTAAAGACTGCTGTCATTGAATGTGCCGGCGAGACGAGGCTCGTCGGCACGTTATCTCCCCGCGGCAAGCCTCGCTGGTCCCGGGCGTCAGTGCGGGAGAGACGGGGGCCTTTAATTTTTCTCTTGTCAATCATCCGCTGATCTATCTATACTAGGTTCGCCCCTTCATCAGTCCCCGAGTCAGGATTAGTGTAAATCATGCCCTCCATTCGCCGGGTATCCGCTGTTGGTTCCTTTCTAATCATTAAAATCAGGAACATCGAAATCAGGAAAGTCTTGATCCGGACCGAGCTCTTATTGGTTATTCGTCTGGCATTGACAGCCGGCGTAATGGGAGCCCTTCTTCTGTCGCCTGGGGGAGGGGGAGCCGGCGCCTCGGGTATTGTTCGGCCGTGGCAGGCGGGGGGGGCGAGACCGGGTTCTCCGGACGGGGTCTGGGTGGAGACGGCGGAGCAGGGGAGGCTTCGTCGATTTCTGCTGAATGGCGAGAGGCTGCGGCAGCGGGTTGAGGGAGTGGCGCGTGAGGGTGGACGGCGAGTGGCGGGGCGGCAGCCGGATCTGTCGATTCCACTCCCGGACGGGCGTTATGGGCAGTTTCGCCTTGAGGAATCACCGGCGATGGAGCCGGAACTGGCGGCGAAGTTTCCCGAGATCAGGAGCTATCGTGGAACCGCCGCTGACGGTTCGGGGGCGACGATGCGGCTCGACATCTCGCCTCGCGGAGTTCATGCCTTTTTGCTGATTGAGGGCCGCACGGTAGTCGTTCATCCGGCCTTCTACGCGCGCGGTGATGCCAGAACGGTGACGACAGAGTATCTCTCCTACGATTATGGAGAATACGGCACAGCAGCAGGTGATTTAACCTGCGCCGGGATGATCATTCCCGAACGGGAGCAGGTCGAGGCGCTGACATCAGTAGCAAGGCCAAGTTCGATTCGGACAGGTGAGACGTTGCGCACATTTCGGCTGGCCCTCGCGACGACGCAGGAGTTCACCAACGCGACAGGTCTCGGCGGTGGAACGGTTTCGGGGACGATTGCCGCACTCAATACACTGGTCAATAGCATCAACGCCATCTACGAGCGAGAGTTGTCGATCAGGTTTACGCTGGTTGCCAGCAATGACCAGATAGTCTATACAGCGGAGCCGGATCCATTTTCGAACCTTGATACGACGCTGCTGGTCAGTCAGGCCTCCACAGTGTTGCGCGACCGGATCGGGGCTGCCAACTACGATTTGGGGCTGGTTCTCGGCACGGGTGGCGGCGGGATGGCCATGGTCGGGGTGGTTTGCGACAACACCGGCCAGTCCGGGCCAAACAAGGGAAGCGGGACCAGTTCAGCAAGCTCGTCGGGACCGGTGACAACGGGAACGTTCAATCTGGCGCACGAGATCGGGCACCAGTTCAACGCCATGCACAGCTTCAATACCTCGTGCGGCGGGGCGCGTAACCCGGAAGAGGCCTGGGAGTCGGCCAGCGGCCTGACAATCATGGCCTATCCGGGTGCATGTTCTCCTGACAGGATTGTTACTGCGCCCGATATGCGGTTTCACGGTGGCACCTTGCTCAGGATCCGCAGCTTTATTGAAGGGCTCTCCTGTGGAACATCAACCGCGACGGGCAATCAGTCTCCGACGGTCGATGGCGGGCCTGATTATGTGATACCAAAGAATACTCCGTTTCTGCTGGCCGCAGTCGGTGCTGATTCGGACAGCTCGGATCTCGCCAATCTGACCTATGCCTGGGAGCAGTATGATGCCGGCGGAAGTGCCTATGCCAATCCGCCGTACATTGATTCGAGTGATCCTTCGACGACGACGCGACCGATCTTTCGGCCATTTCCGGCAACCTCAAGTCCGCGGCGAGTCTTCCCCAGTCTGACCTACATTCTCAACAATGCCAACGATCCGCCATTCAGCGTCAACAACCTGCAAACAGCGGAGGAGTTGCCACGGATCGGGCGTTCGCTCAACTTTGTCGTGACGGCACGGGACAATCGTGGTGGAGTAGCGACAGATGCGGTGACGCTCAGTGTGTCGGGGAGTGCCGGGCCGTTTCAGGTGACATCACCGAACACGACAACGACGTTGACTGGCGGTTCGGATGTGATAGTGCAATGGGCGGTTGCCGGCACCAATGTCGCTCCGGTCAATTGTACCGATGTGCGCATCCTGCTCTCGACCGATGGTGGCAACAACTTTCCCCTGATTCTGGCACAGACGACACCAAACAACGGGTCGGCAACAGTGACCGTTCCCGCCTTTCTTTCAACGACGACTGCGCGCATCAAAATTGAGGCGATCGGCAATATTTTCTTCGATGTTTCCGATACCAATCTGACGATCACTCCGCCGAGCGGGGCTCCGGTAGTCAACGGGGTTTCACCACTGGTCGGGAATGCCGGGATGAGCGTCGTGCTCACCGGCGTCAACTTTACCGGGACCAGCCAGGTAATCTTCAGCGGCAATGCGGTGGCGTCATTTGTGCGCAATTCAAGCACGCAGATCACGGCGACGGTGCCGGCAGGAGCGGTCACCGGGCCGATTCGCATCGTCAAGAGTGGTTACAATGATGTGCTTTCGCCCGTTTTTACCGTCTGCACCAGCCCGCCGACGGTGCTCTCGGTCGACGATGGCGGGCGTGAGAATGCTTATGGAAACAGCGGTATCAATCATTACGTGAACCGTATCACGCCGAGCAGCTATCCGGCGACACTGACGGGTGTCTACCTCAACCTCAACCTTGCCAGCGCGACGTCAATCGAGGTGGTCGCCGGAGTCAATACCGACGGCGACAGCAACATCGATGGTACGGTCTTCCAGTCAGCGACGGCACAAACAGGGACACGCAACGCCAGTATCCTCTATGCCGTTGCTCCGATAACGATCAATGCCGGAGATTTCGTCATTGGCGTCAGGTACACTCCGCAGGGAGGAGCCCTGCCGGCAAATGTCGATGAGACACCGCCACTGGCCGGGCGGAGTTACCTTGGGACAGGGACCACTTTCTCCTTGCTGGGCACGGCCGGAACATCGACTGATCCGGGCAATCTGATGATCCGGGGGCAGGTCTATGAGGGGACTTGTGTCTTCTGTGCGTATGCGACGACGCCGGCAACCCAATCAATCGGTGCTCTTGGTGGACAGGTGACGGCGACGGTAGCGGCAGACTCCGGCTGTGGCTGGCAGTCAGCCAGCTATAACAGCTGGATCACAATCAACAGCGGCGCATACTCTGCCGGCAGCGGCCAGATGGGCTACACCGTTGCGGCGAATAGCAGCTTCACGCCGCGATCGGGCAATATCGTCGTCGCTGGCCAATACATCAACGTGGTGCAGGCCGGCAGATGCTCGATCGATATCGATCAGGCGACACTCACTGGTGGCACAGTCGGGGCAGCCTACAGCCGTACACTGACTGCGCTCAATGGCAAAGCCCCTCTCGTCTTCAGCCTTACGAATGGCAGCATTCCGCCGGGGGTGCAGCTATCGAGCGGAGGGGTACTCTCGGGCATTCCGACAGCCCCGGGGACTTATATCTTCTCGATCAGCGTGACTGAT
Source organism: uncultured Acidobacteriota bacterium (assembly GCA_903828635.1). GTDB lineage: Bacteria > Acidobacteriota > Blastocatellia > RBC074 > RBC074 > CAIOZW01. The sequence continues at coordinate 15,052 of CAIKMY010000448.1, read as the reverse complement.
GCCAATTTTTGCATCGGTCAGCAGGACTATGCGATCAATATCGCCTGTCCGGCGATTGCAATCGAGCCGACACTGCTCCCGGCGGGAACGATCAAAAGCGCCTACAGCCAAACGATGACGCAGATTGGCGGAGTTGGAACGGTCAGTTGGACCAGTACCGGCGCTCTCCCGCCAGGACTGAGTCTCAATTCATCGACGGGTCTCCTCTCGGGAGCGCCAACGGCTACCGGAACCTTCAGTTTTACAATTTATGCTACCGACAGCAATGGCTGTTTTGGCGGGCAGAGTTACAGTCTCGTCATTGGTTGTCAGACACTGTCGCTGCTGCCGACAATGCTGCCGAACGGCGCGATCGGAGCGGCCTATAGCCAGCAGATAACGCAGACAGATGGTGTTGGCAACATTGCCTGGAGTTCGAGCGGGACGCTGCCACCCGGGCTGAGCATCAATCCATCAACCGGATATCTTGAGGGAGTACCGACGACGACCGGATCGTTCAGCTTCAAGCTGCGTGCCACCGATGGTAATGGCTGCTTCGGGGAGCGCGATTATCAAATGTCGATTGGCTGCCAGACGATCACCGTCTCTCCACAGACGCTGACGGGCGGGACGATCAATGTTCCGTTCAGCCAGTCACTCTCGGCCGGTGCCATTTCCGGTACAATCACCTGGACGGTCAGCGGAACACTGCCACCCGGCATCACCTTCAACACCACCAACGGTACGCTCTCGGGCAGCCCAACGGCTCTTGGAAGCTACAGCTTTACGATACGCGCAGCCGATGCCAACGGGTGTTTCGGCGAGCAGATCTATCAGATGGCTGTTGGTTGTCAGGCGATCACCATCGGCCCGACATCTTTGCCGAGCGGCAAGGTCAACAGCAGCTACAGCGAGACAGCGACACAGAGCGGAGGTAGTGGAGCGATCATCTGGAGCCTGACCGGGAGTCTCCCGGCAGGCCTGACTTTAAACACTGGCAGCGGGCTTATTTCAGGCATTCCGACAGCAAATGGAAGTTTCAACCTGACGATCAGGGCGACTGATGTCAACGGCTGTTTTGGTGAGCGAGATCTGAGTCTGGTGATCGGTTGTCAGGCGATCACTATTCTGCCAGTGACCCTGCCAGCGGCAACGGTCAACAGCGACTATGATCAGCTTTTTACCTGGCAGGGGGCGGTTGGAGGGGTGACGTGGAGCGCTGCGGGATCGTTGCCACCCGGCCTGAGTCTCAATGCAGAGAGTGGCACGCTGACAGGCAAGCCAACGACAATTGGCAGCTACCGGTTCACAATCAGGGCGACCGATGGCAATGGCTGCCAGGGCGAGCGAGGCTATGAGGTTGTCGTCGGGTGTCAGGCCGTGACGGTCGGTCCGGGTAACCTCCCTGCCGGCACAGTCGCCACTGCTTACAGTCAGATGATTTCAGCTATCAACTCGATCGGCACGGTTGCCTGGAGTGTTACCGGTAGTTTGCCGTCCGGCTTGAGCCTGAACACGACCAGTGGAGAGCTCAGCGGTACACCAGGTGTTGGTGGAAACTACACCTTCACCATTCGAGCGACCGACGCCAATGGCTGCTTTGGAGAGCAGGAGTATACGCTGGCGATTGCCTGCCAGACGATTGCCATCTCGCCGGCAACGATGCCGGGTGCTCAATCAGGCATCCCCTTCAGCCTGGCGCTGTCGCAGACCGGCGGATTGGGGACGCTCGTCTGGAGTCGTACTGGTCGATTCCCGGCAGGCCTCAGCCTTGATACGACCACCGGGCTGCTCTCAGGAACATTGGCCGAGGTTGGAACCTTCAACTTCACGATTTACGTATCGGATGAGGCCGGATGCCTCGCTGAACGCAGCTATGCCCTGACGGTCACTTGTTCGACTCTGAGCATTGGCCCGGCGACACTGCCGGGGGCGGCGAATGGCGTTGCCTATACCCAGCCGCTATCGCAGACAAACGGCGTCTCAACGATTACGTGGAGTGTTACCGGGTCGCTACCTCCGGGGCTGACGGTCAACCCGCAGACCGGAGTGCTTTCCGGCGCTCCAACGGAGACCGGGTCGTTCAATTTTACTGTCAGGGCCACTGATGCCAATGGATGCTTTGGCGAGCGCAGCTATACTCTGCCGGTTGCTTGTCCGACAATTGATTTGGGGCCGGTCGCGTTGCCGAATGCCGCCACCAACAATGCCTACTCCCAGACTCTCATGCCGAGCGCCGGTGCCGCGCCTTTTGCCTGGTCAATAACCGCAGGGTTGTTGCCGGCCGGCTTCACTCTCGACACGGTGGCGGGAAAGATCAGCGGAACCACCATCGCCACCGGCAGCTACAGCTTCACGATCAAAGTGACCGATGCCAGCGGCTGTGCGGGTGAGAGGACCTATCAGTTGGAGGTGGTCTGTCCGACAATCACCATCGGCCCGGCCTCACTGACCAATGGTACAGTTGGCGCGGCCTACAGCCGCCTCTTCACGCAGAGCGGATCCGGGGGGACAATTACCTGGACAATCAGCGGCGTGCTGCCTTCCGGAATGACCTTTGACCCGGTGGCGGCCAGCCTCACGGGGACACCGACGGTGCCTGGTGATTTTGCCTTCACCCTGCGGGCGACCGATGGCAGCGGCTGCTTCGCGGAGAAGTCCTATCAGTTGAAGATCGACTGCCAGTCGATCGCTGTTGGCCCGGCAACTCTGCCACAAGCCCTGCTGCTGGCACCATATTCCCAGACACTGACAGCCTCAGGGGGGATCGGGACGACTACCCTCGCGCTTACCGGCAGCCTTCCTCCCGGGATCACCTTCAATCCGCTCAACGGCAGACTGGAAGGGACGCCAACCCAGCCGGGAACCTATCGCTTCACTGTCGGTGCCACTGACAGCAACAATTGTTATGGTGAGCGTACATGGGACATGGTAGTCGCTTGTCAGGCGATCAACGTCACGCCGACAACGATCTCCGGCGGAGTGGTTGGTGCTGCCCTGACGCGGACATTCATCCAGACAGGTGGGAGTGGTACGATCGCGTGGAGTGTCACAGGCAACCTGCCCGACGGCCTTGCGCTAGACGCCACCAGCGGACAGCTCAGCGGGACTCCAACTTCTGCCGGCAGTTTTGCCCTGATCGTGCGGGCAACTGACAGCAATGGCTGCTTCGGAGAGCGTTCTTATACTCTGGTCATCACCTGTCAGTCGATCGATGTCACCCCGGCGACGCTTCCGATCGGCTCAGTCAACACTGCCTACAGCACAACCTTTGTCCAGAGCGGGGGTGTCGGGACTATTGCCTGGAGCGTTATCGGTGACCTGCCCGCCGGTCTGACATTCGACTCCTCAACCGGCCGGCTTTCAGGAACACCAACAGTCGCCGGATTCTTCAGCCTCGTCATCAAGGCAACCGATGCCAACGGGTGTTTTGGTCAGCGCGCACTCCAACTGACCATTGCCTGCCAGGCGATCACTCTCAGCCCGACAACCCTGCCTGCCGGCTCGATCGGCACGGCTTACAATCAGACTGTTACACAGAGTGGTGGTGTTGGCACGATCACCTGGAGTGCCAGCGGAACGCTGCCAGCAGGACTGATATTCAACACTGCGACACAGACCATTGTCGGCACGCCGGTCAATCCCGGATCCTCGACTTTCAGTCTGCGGGCAACGGATGCCAATGGCTGTTTTGGCGAGCGGCAATACACCCTGACCATCGCCTGTCCGGCGATTACCATCACCCCGCAGTCGATTGCCAATGGTACGGTCAGCACTCCTTACTCGCAGCTGCTTGGTCAGACAGGTGGGACAGGGACGATCGTCTGGGTCGCCGCTGGCTCCCTGCCGGCAGGCCTGACAATCAATGCGAATACCGGACTCCTGTCCGGTACTCCAACCACGACCGGCAGCTTTAATTTCACTGTTCGGGCGATCGATTCCAAGGGCTGTTATGGTGAGCGCAGTTACCAGATGCTCATCGCTTGTCCGACGATCGCCCTCTCTCCGGCATCGCTGCCCGCTGGTACCGCTGGCACCGCCTACAGCCAGCAGCTCGTCCAGACGGCGGGGGTGGCACCAATAACGTGGAGCACAACCGGATCCCTGCCGCCGGGATTGACGCTCAATTCTTCGACCGGACTGCTCAGCGGGACGCCAACGGCTATTGGTACCTTCAACTTTGACGTTCGTGCCACCGATGCCAACTCCTGCTTCGGTTCCCTCTCTTACCAGATTGTCATCGGCTGCCCAACCATTGTCATCACCCCGATAGTCCTCTCCTTTGCCCCGATAAATGTCGACTTTTCACTGAGCTTTACACAAAGCGGTGGCGTTGGGTCAATATCGTGGAATGCTACCGGCAATTTGCCGCCAGGGCTCTCACTCGACTCGTCGACTGGAGTTCTGACCGGGACTCCGACAAGCACCGGCACCTACACTTTCACCCTTCGTGCAACCGATGGCAATCTCTGCTTTGGCGAGCGCATCTATACTCTGCTGGTCACTGATGGATCGACACCGATATTTGAGGGGGACGTTTCGCCGCGCCCCAATGGTGATAACAACGTCAGTGTCACGGACTGGGTGCAGGTCGGGCGTTTTGCTGTCAGCCTCGACCAGATTGGCGGAGGTACCGAATTTATGCGTGCCGACAACTCGCCAATCCTGACCTTTGGCAATGGCACGATCGATGTCTCCGATTGGGTGCAGGCAGGCCGCTACGCGGTCGGCCTTGACCCGCTGTCCCTGGCTGCCGGCCCGAGTAGCCCGGTGACGCCAGCCGCCTCACCAACAATTGAACTCAACACCCCGACGCCACGGCTGCCTGGTCGTCTTCAGCCGGTCATTCGCCCGACTCGCGAGAGTGGAGTGGCCGGTGCTGCTATCCAGTTTGAGGCTTCTGGCGGCGAAAACGGGCTCGCCTTCACCCTGCGCTTCGATCCACGGATCGTCACTCTCGTTGATGCCTCCTCCGATTCGGCAACTGTCATTCTCAATCGCCTCCGCGAGCGTGACGGTATGGTGGCCATTGCCCTTGCCCTCCCACCTGGCACCAGCTTTGCCCGGGGGCTTCATCACCCGCTCACACTACGCTTCCTCTATCTCCCGGGAAGAGAAGGGCAGCCATTCCTCCTCGATTTTGATGACAGCCTCATCCCTCGGCAACTGGTCAGCGTCGAGGCCCGGCATCTCCCGCTGCCAATATTTACTCCTACCGTCATCTCCGGATCTGCGCTGTTTTCACCAACCATTCCCTGGAGACCCCTTGCCTCTGCTTCTCCCCGGGCTTATGCTGCAAAATATTTGGAAAATGGTGGTCTTTTTCGGTTGCCAATCCCATTTATTATACGGGATTGTCTTGGCGTAAAACCGTTATGACTTGTCACATAATTGGTAATGGCAGCTGATCAGCATTATTGTTTTGACGGCGAGGGGCTATGCAACTACAAGTGCGGCAATTATTGAATCGTGGACTGCGCACGGTTCCTATCGTATTATTCAGTCTCTTTTTACAGACTATGTATGTGTCGGCTGCGGATCCGGGAACCGAGTTCCCCTCATCCTCGATCTCCGACGATCAGAAGATGGGATCCGTGCTTTTCTTTCCCTATTACACCTCAAGCGCGGCATCCCCTGACAGTCGGGATACGCAGATCACCCTGACCAACGGGAATGCATTGGCACAAGTGATCATTCACGTCTTTTTTGTTAGCGGATCAAACGGGTCGATTCAGGATTTTGTTACTTCGTTATTTCTGAATCAGACATTTGTCTTCGATGTATCTGAGTTTGATCCCGGGGTGACTGGCTACATGATTGTGGTGACCACCGCCAGTGACGGTCATCCGGTGAAATTCAATTATCTGCAAGGAATGGCAAGGGTCAGGCAGGGAAGTGGTCTGCGTGCCGGTTACAGAGCCGAGTCAGTTGCCGCGATTGCCGATCCTCCGACAAGCTGGACGGGTGAGACTCAGGCCGCGCTGGTCTTCGATGGTACAAATTACAATCGGCTGCCTCGTGCGCTGGCAGCGAATGGTCTGAGAAGTGCAGCTGATGGTAATTCAACCACGCTGGTGGTGATCAAGGCCGCAGGCAACAGCAACATTGCCCCCGACTTTTTGATGTCTTCTCTGGGCACCATCACTGGTGATATGTATTGTACCGGCTCAGGTGAGGCAGGTTTCACCTACTCTCCAGGATCTCCGCAGATCGTCGAGACTCTCTCGGCAGCTTTTCCGCCGATGACGCCGGACTATACTTCGCTTATCCAGTCCGGACGATCAGGCTGGATGCGACTCTGGTCGGCCAGTGACGAGGGGATTCTGGGCTTATATCTAAACCTTAATTCGTCGGGTGGAATATCGACGGGTCAGAACCTTCACAAACTGAGTCTCTCAACGACCAACACATTCAACGTTCCTGTCTTTGACTGTAACTGCTGATTGTAATAAGGGGAGGTATGGCTATGCGATTTCTGAACAGAGGTGGTGTCAGAAGCAAGGCAGCTTTCAGAGGCATTAAGGTCAGTCTCGCTTTGCTGACGTTTTTTCTCCTTTGTCAATGTGGTGGAGTCCTTGCGCAGGTTCCCGGGATCGAGCTGCCAGCTGATACAGAGTTGAGTGGTGGGCGGCCGGGATCGGTACTCTTCTATAATTACTTTACTTCGGGTATTGATACGCTGGCGGAGAATACAATTGTCAGTATTACCAATACAAACTCATCGACCAGCGTGTTGGTGCGGCTGATCTTCATCAATGGCATTTCGCGGAATGCTGGCAGCCTGATGGTGAGTCTTGGTGGGCACGAGGAGCAAAGTCTGCGAGTTAGTGACTTTTTGCCGGAATCTTCGGGATATATTATCGCGGTTGCGGTCAATGCGACAACGGGCTGCCCGGTTCGCTTCAATCATCTGATTGGCAACGCGCTGATCAAAAGGTCGACCGGACATTCGGCGACATTGACAGCAGTGGCTGTGCCGGCGGTTGCCGCATCGCCTGCCAGTTGTGGAAGCGTCAACACTGCGCTCAATTTCGATGGTGTCAGTTATGGCCGACTGCCGCGAGTGCTTTCCCTGACTGGCTTTGGATCGACTGCTGATGGAAATAGTACTCTCGTGATTCTTAACCGAATCCAAGGTGACCTCAGCGTTGGGGGAGCCGGGGCGGAGGCTCTGAGCAGTACTTTTGGATTATCGTATGATGACACAGCCCAGTCGGCATCATTTATCTTTAGCAGAACCGGCTCTCAACTTCAGTCAGTGATCTCCAATGATTTCCCATTGACCAGCCCAAGGACAAATACCAGGATTCCCGCTGGTCGTACCGGATGGATCAAACTTTATACCTCAACTGACATTGCCCACCTTGGTGCCTCGATCAATTTCAACTCTGGTGCGGCAGGTACTGCGACCAGATTCAACGATGGTCAGAATCTGGCTCACATGACATTGAGCAGCGCCGGGGCAGTAACGATTCCGAGGGCATTTCCCGATCTGACGATTTCGAGGTCACACACGGGCAATTTTCGGGTTGGGGTCAATGGGAGCTACACGGTTGTCGTCGGAAATGCCGGGGACGGACCCGCAGGTGGTCTGCTTGGTGAGACTCGTGTCATCGAGACGCTGCCAGCGAACATGACACTTGCCAGCTTCAGTGGAACGGGGTGGAGTTGCAGCGGCACCGGGACATCTGCGGTTGTCTGCACCAATGCCACGACACTCAATCCTGGCGGGCAGCTTTCTCCGCTGACGCTGACGGTGAGCATTGGAGAGGGGGCACCTGGATCGATCAGTGGTCAGACAAGCGTCGAAAACTACCAGGAGCCGCCAGGAAACCGAGACGACAACACCACCTTCGACACGACGACGATTCTTGCATCCTGCAAGCCAAACTTCGCGATCAGCCAGACACTGCCCTCGCGTCCGATCGGCTCCCCATATGACCTCACGATCACGCAGAGCAATGGGAATGGATCAGTCAGCTATGAGCTGATCAGTGGGACGCTGCCGGCTGGTGTTAGCTTGAACTCCACCGGGATCTTCTCCGGCACTCCGACTGCCCTCGGCAGCCACTCTTTCACGGTTAAGGCTACCGATAGCGCCTTCTGTTCCATTCAGCAGAATTACAGTGTCAACATTTATGATGTCTACGAGGCGGATACTTCGCCGCGTCCGTACGGTGATGGCCAGGTATCGGTCAACGACTGGGTGCAAGTTGGCCGTTTTGTGGTTACCCTCGATGGCATTGGTGGTGGAAATGAACCGCTGCGTGCCGATACCGCGCCTCGTCAGACGGGGGGAGACGGTAACGTTGACGTGTTGGACTGGGTGCAGGCCGGCCGTTATGTAGTCGGTCTCGACCAGTTGACAACGAGCCTGATGTCGCGTGGTGATGACTTGCCGGCATTGATGGGTGAAGCGGTGAAGCAGGATCCGGAACCGGAGCGGCTTCTGCGACTGGGATCGAAGAGTGCTGGTAAGCGCAAGATCGTTGAGGTGAGTCTGGAGGCGCGTGGTGGCGAGGCGGCTCTCAGCTTCAGTCTGGGATTTGATCCGCGCCAGTTGCGCTTTGAGTCGGCTGAGGGTGGACCAGGTTTTCAGGTAATGCTACAGAAAACGCAGCTTGATCAGGGACGCCTTGGAGTGGTAATGGCAATGGCTCCGGGGGAGAGGCTGCCTGAGGGCAGCCATGAGGTAATTCGTCTCAACTTCAGCGGGGACCCACGTGGCACGGTGGTTCCTGGTGATGGTCCGATGCCACTCGTTCTTGCCAATCTTCAGGCTTCAGCTCTACCGGTGCGCTTTTCCGTGATACGCTCCCGGACAAAGTAGCAGTCGGGTCTGATGCATTAGAATTGCTTCAAACCTTTCTGACACAGATACGCAGAGAGTCTCCATTCAAGACGCACTCCGTAAGCAGCGTTATTCAGATAATGTGCCAAAATCCTTGCCCGAATCGCAATTAAGTCGGATATTCTTCGAGAACGGGAGTCTGCGGACTCCCTCATTTGTCTGACTCTGTCCGGCTTGATCCGGCCATATAAGATTTGAAAGGACGCGAACGCATGAAGCGGATGATATTGGCGACAATGATGGTCCTGGCAGCGGCAGTTCCGCTGTTGGCACAGGCAAAATATGACATGCTGATCAAGGGAGGTCACGTGATCGACCCGAAGAACGGCATTGACGGGATTCGGGATGTGGCGATCAGGGACGGGAAGATTGCGGCGGTCGAGCAGACGATCGCCCCGGGAACGGCAAGTCGTGTCGTCGATGCGAAGGGACTCTACGTGACGCCGGGGCTGGTCGATATGCATGTTCATCTCTACACCGGGACGGGGATGAAGGCATTGACCGGCGATCAGAGTGTTTATCCTGACGGCTTCAGTTTTCGTGCCTGCACGACGACGATGGCTGATGCCGGGACTTCCGGCTGGCGCAATTTTGAGGACTTCAAACAACGGGTGATCGATCGGGCAAAGACACGTGTCTACGCCTTCATCAATATTGTCGGTGATGGAATGGGTGGCAAGAACGAGCAGGATGTCAGCTCGATGAACTCCCGGAGTGCGGCGGCGATGGCGACGAAGCACGCGGAGACGGTGGTTGGATTCAAGACTGCCCACTATTCCGGGCCTGACTGGAGTGCTGTCGATCGCGTTCTTGAGGCAGGCAGGCTCGCCAATCTGCCGGTGATGGTCGACTATGGGATTGTCGTCCCCGAGCGTCCGCACGAGGAGTTTTACCTGAAGAAGATGCGGCCCGGTGATATCTATACTCACATGTGGCGAAAGTTCGATCCGACGATCGACGACAAGGGGAAAGTTCGTCCCTACCTTTTCGAGGCAAAGAAGCGCGGGGTGATCTTCGATGTTGGCCATGGTGCCGGAAGCTTCATCTGGCGCTATGCAGTACCGTCGATGGCCCAGGGCTTTGTCCCCGATTCAATCTCGACCGATCTCCACACGGGCAGCATGAATGCCGGGATGAAGGATATCGTCAATGTCATGTCGAAGCTGCTCAACGTCGGGATGCCGTTGAACGAGGTGATTCTGAAATCGACGTGGAATCCGGCAAAGTACATCAGGCGCGAGCAGCATGGCCACCTCAGTGTGGGTGCGGCTGCCGACATTGCCGTCTTTCGGCTGGAGCGCGGCAACTTCGGCTTTGTCGATTCCGACAAGTTCGTGCGCAAGGGCACACAGCGGCTCGGATGCGAGATGTCGGTACTTGGCGGCAATGTGATGTGGGATCTCAACGGGCTGAGCAGTGATGCCTGGGACAAATAGATAATCCGGCAGATAATCAGGTCGTGGAGTCGGTGTGATCGGCTCCACGACGTTGTCGCGCAGTCTTTATTTGACCATCTTCAGCAGTCCAAATGACTCGGGCTGATGGTAGGTCGGGGTGTTGGTTGGCTGCCAGGCGATATGGTTGCGTTTGGGCGGCGGGCCCTGCATGCGGTAAAAATTGATGCGCAGGGTATTGCCGACGGCAGCTTTTCGCTGATCGATCTTTTCGATTGGAATGCGCATCTCGCCATACCAGATCTTCTTTTCAGCGTCGATACGAGCCTTGACGGCATAACCGGAATTCCACTGCCAATCGTGGTTGGGCGGATCGGCGCCGCGGTCAATGTCAAGATCGACCCATTCACCCTGTGGCGAGACCTGGAACTCGGTATATCGTTTGATGTTGGTGAAGTCGCTGCCAATGAAGGCCTCGGCGACATCCCATTCCCAGAGCTTGTTGGTCTCGGTGGTGGTGGTTGGATTGGGGATGAGGTAGAGTTGGTCGTAGGGGCAGATGAAGAGCAGGTAGAGATTACTGCCCGACCAGCGTGAACGGATTTCGGTGCGATGACCGGGAACCTTGCGGCCGAGCTGATCGTGCTCAGTGAAGACGCCGGGGATGCGTTTCCACTCGGGCGAGTCGGGATTGGCGGTCAGTGCAAAATCGATCCTGGTGTGGACACTGCGGATGGTTCCGGCTTGCTGGGCAATGGCGTCACTCAGCAGCAGCGCCAGCAGTGACAGTGCTGAAATCATCAGGTTTTTCTTCATGTTTTCTCTCCTTTTATCCCGGAAACGGGGAATGGATATCATGCCTGCAGCCCGTCGATTTGTCATCTCCGTTATTGTCGGTCTTAGTGTCAGCATTATTGTCAGCCCGGCGGTGATCGTCTCGGCGCAGAGAGTGCATCACGAAGGGCTGTTGCGCGTCGAGGAGACACGCTACGCCATGGGCTGCCTCTACTCGATTGTGGCGTGGGGAGAGGATCGGGTGAGGTTGCGGCAGGCGGCTCTTACCGCGCTCGACGAGGTTGATCGGCTCGATCGGCTGCTGAGCAATTACAAGGCTGAGAGCGAACTCTCGCGCATAAACCGGGAGGCCTGGCCCGGTCCGGTCGTGACTGATGCCGAGACCTTCGGCCTGCTGCGGACGGCCTTCGACTACAGCCGCCGATCGGATGGTGCCTTCGATATGACTGTCGGGCCGCTGATGAGGGCCTGGGGATTTTTCAGAGGTGAGGGGCGATTACCCGGTGAAGCCGGGATTCGGGAGGCGATGGCACGGGTTAGCCATGGCCACGTGCATCTCGATGAAGCAAAGATGACGGTGGCTTTTGACCGGCCGGGGATCGAACTCGATCCGGGCGGGATTGCCAAGGGGTATGCCGTCGATTGTGTCGCCGCCATCCTGCGAAAAGCAGGGGTGAGGCGCGCGCTGATCAGTGCCGGGGGCAGTTCAGTCTATGGGCTCGGGGCTCCCCCGGGCCAGAGGGCGTGGCCGGTCACCATTCAGGATCCGCTCGATTCACGTCGGATGGCACTGACTGTCAGATTGCACGATCAGGCCCTCTCGGTTTCCGGGAGTGCCGAGAAGTTCTTCGAGGTCGATGGCAGGCGTTACTCCCACATTATGGATCCTCGCACCGGGTACCCGGTCGAGGGAGTGCTCAGCGTCGCTGTCATCTCCGATCGCGGAATCGATGGTGATGCCCTCGATAATGTCTTCTTTGTCCTTGGTCCCGGGCGCAGCCGAGAGCTGCGGAAGAGTTTCCCCGCAGCGCAGGTGATATTCTTCCTGCCGACGGAGTCTGGTGGGTGGCGGAAAGAGAGAATAGAATAGAGCCGGATCGGGGCGATGAAAGAGAGCTCCCATCCCCCCCATTCCCAATCTATCTCAGCAGGTCGACTACGGTATAAATCCCCACCTTCGAAATGGTGAACTCCGACGACTGATCATCATTGATCGGCTCTTCGATGAGCGGCTTCTCGACACCGAACGACCTGACGACAGGATTGCTGAAGCGACCACGCAGGCGCAGTCTGAGGCTCTCGGCTTCGCGACCGCTGTAATTGATCAGATGGACCCTGACGCGCGATTGATCACCGGTGAGGTGGCAGATGATCACCTCAGTGCCGTAAAGTCGCAGCGAGCGATTCTCATCACCGAGTTGTTTGCGAACCTTCTGGGCAAATTCGCTGGGGTCGGTGGCCTCGGTCTCCGGATATTCCTTTGAGCCGAGAGCGATGTTGAGGCGGTGGCCGGGGTTGGGAGTCGGAGCCAGCACGAACATCAGGTTGCGCCGGGTGAGCAGGTTGAGTATCTCACCAAGCTGGGGCGAGCTGTTTTCGACAACCGTGAAGTCACCGAGTGGAGAGAGTCCGCTGTCGGCAGCTTTTTGCAGGAATCCAAGGATGCGCCCGGCCTCGGAGAGGTCCTCGGGGGCGATCCTCAGGACGGCATCGGCATTGTAGGCAAAGGCCTCGACCGCCGCCAGCGCCACCCTGCCGGCGGGCAGATCATAGACAAAGCGACCCTGCGGGTGGCGGACGAACTGCCAGCCGTTGGCATCGATCCACGGGCGGCGGGTTGCCGAAGCGACATTGGCGCGCCCTCCCAGCTTCGGTGGCATCAGTCGCCGCCGTTTTGCCAGTTGAGTGGCACTGATGGCCACCGCCTCAATGCCCGCGCGCCGCCAGGCGGCAACCTCTGACGGGGGAACTGCCAGCCGTGATATCCCCGCTTTCTTCACCGACGCGACGGTGTCCATCCCTCCGCCCCACCAGATCAGCGGCAGCCGTGCCGTCCCCTGGGCAACAACCGGTGTTGCCGATGCGATCATTGCCAGTAACAGAAAGAGTGCGACACGCCTCATAGCACGATCTCCCGCAGGTCGATCTTCTCCAGTTCGTGAACTCCAAGGCCGAGCTTGCCGGCATACTCGACGTGACCCGGTTCGCGAATGAGGATGTTGACGTTCGGATCCTCATCACGCTTCCTGCCATTGATGAAGTCGAGAGTCTTCTCGTTTCGATCCCAGATTGAAACCGCACCGCGCCGCTTCCGCTCGTCATCGATGATGTCGATCAGCAGACGGTCGATCGCTACCGGATCGGTGCCGAACATGATCGTCCGTGGGAAGAAGACATACTTGAGCGTGGCCGCGAACGGCCCGGCGTGCCAGACTCCCCGCAGCCCGTCCATGATCTGCAGTACCGTCCGTGAGCGCATCGGCTCAACCGCCGCCAGTGTTCCGACGAATGAGAGCGTGTGCGACGTGCCACGATAATGGGTTCGGGCGACATTTGAGAATCCGCCATAGGCGATATTCTTCAGACACCCGGTGACGCCCGTCGCACCGTGATCCTTCATGTTCGGAATATTAATGATCTTCGTCAGCTTGCGCGAGATCAGCGAGATCATGTTGGAGCGGGTGTCGTCCTCGCCAAAGAAGTCGGCCTCGACGTAGACTCGCGGATCATAACTCGCATTATCGACGCGCCGGTTCGCCCGCTCCGCCGCGAAGATGTTCACACCCCCGGCGACGTGTGGCGTGTAATTGATTTCGTTGAGCTGGTCCTCGAACCGCTCGTAAATGTAGATCTGCTCCGGGCGAATACCTACCGCCATCAGGTTGCGTACCGTCTCGGCGACAATCTCGGGATGTGAGACCACCCACGGCCGCCCACCAGCATTGACCTTGATGCCGACAACGTCATCGCGAGTGAAGAAGCGACGCCACGAGTCGATTGTCTTCTTGTCACCCGTCAGTTCCCGCATCCCGCGATCCATCATCTCCCTGACCACTTCGCCATTGACTTGCAGCCCGTCCTCGCTCAGGCACTTTGCCGCTTTGATCGAGATCACTCTTCCGGGATATGGTCCGGGCATCCCCGGCTCGGTCGCCGGTTGATAGCTGCTCACTGTCCGATATGCTGGAGTCACACCCGCAGTTGCCTCCGGTGAGGCCGCACCCGTCACCAGCGGCGTCGCCGCCAGCAGTTGTACAAAGGTTCTTCGTTCCATGATTCTTCCTGCCATTCTCCGGCTGTCATGCCGGCGATTCATCCGGCCCGGTTATCAGCCCTGACCAATAACCGGGCGTACCTCTCATCAGATATAGGCGATGACATCAATCTCAACCAGTGAGTTGCCCGGTACCCACGCCGCTGCAATCGTCGTCCGTACCGGCGGCTCTTCGCCAAAACGGCCGCGAAAGACCTCGTTCATCGCCTGATAGTCCTTCCCATCCGCAAGGTAGACGTTCGCCTTGAGAACCTTTTCCATCGAAGAGCCCGCATTGACCAGCTCCTTCTCGATTTCGTCAAGCACATGTTTGGTGTGCGCCTTAATGTCTCCCTCGAAATGGGCCCCCTTGCCGGCGATGAAGAGCAGGTTGCCGTATGAGACCGCACCTGAAAAGAGCGGCGGTAGCTCCCCCGGTTTCAATACCGGTTTCTTCCCGCCTCGATAATGTACCTTCTTTTTTGGAGCCTGCGCGGCTGTCTCTGTCGCGGCCACCGGCGCCGCCAGCGCCGTCGCCGCGGCTGCAGTGAGCATCTTCCTGCGGTTTTTGTTCATCTCAAGCCGTCCTTTGCCATGTGGCTTTTGTGCCTCTGTCAGATATTGCCGATCTCTCTCGAAATCGGCCGCGAAATGAAATGCTGATGATGTGATTATACTGATTGGATGGCAATTTGCTAAATGGGGGGGGACTATGGAGAGGAGAGATATGGAGAGATATGGAGAGATATGGAGAGATATGGAGAGATATGGAGAGATATG
>CAIKMY010000447.1 GCA_903828635.1 uncultured Acidobacteriota bacterium | reverse complement strand
GTCCGCAGTTCTATTTCCGGACGACCGATGTGACCGGCGTCGCCAATCTGCCGGAGGGCGTCGAGATGGTCCTCCCCGGAGACAACATCGCGATGGTGATTGAGCTGATCACTCCGATCGCGATGGAGAAAGGGCTGCGCTTCGCGATTCGTGAGGGGGGACGCACCGTCGGTGCTGGTACCATCGCCGAGATCATCGAGTAATGTCCGACGCAGGATAGCAACCCGCCGGCGATCCCGAAGACTCTTCGAGATCGCCGGCAAATGAAACGGATCACTATGAGCGATAAAATCAGAATTCGCCTGAAAGCCTACGATTATCGTGTACTCGATCAGTCCACCGCTGAGATCGTCGAAACGGCGAAGAGAACCAACGCAAGGGTTGCAGGGCCAATCCCCCTGCCGACTGTCAAAAACAAATGGACGGTCCTGAAGTCGCCACACGTCGATAAAAAGTCGCGTGAGCAGTTTGAGATTCGTACTCACAAGCGCCTGATGGATATTCTCGATCCGACACCCCAAA
The DNA here is from genome assembly GCA_903828635.1 of uncultured Acidobacteriota bacterium. GTDB lineage: Bacteria > Acidobacteriota > Blastocatellia > RBC074 > RBC074 > CAIOZW01. The sequence continues at coordinate 3,138 of CAIKMY010000447.1, read as the reverse complement.
CCATGGAAGCGCTGATGAAGCTCGACCTCCCGGCTGGTGTCGATGCAGAGATCAAGGCTTTCGGCAGAGATCGGAGATAACTCATCAGTGGCCCGTTCTCGGAATGGCGAGGTGTCAGCGCCCCGCCCGTCGATAATGTGCCGCCGGAGTGGTAAAACAAATGGTCAACGGAATTATCGGTAAAAAACTGGGCATGACCCAGATCTTCGCTCCCGATGGGACAGTCACTCCCGTCACCGTGATCAAGGCTGGTCCTTGTGTTGTCGTGCAGACAAAGACCACCTCGACTGACGGGTATGAAGCTGTCCAGCTCGGCTTCGTCGAGGAAAAGGCTCCTCGTCACGTCAACAAGCCAATGAAGGGCCATTTCGAGAAGGCCGGCGTACCGCCAACCCGCATTCTTCGTGAGCTGCGGCTCGATGGTGGCACCGGATCCGTCAGCGTCGGAGACAAGATCCTGGTTGATCAGTTCTCCGAGAATGACATCGTCGATATCATCGGCACCAGCAAAGGACGTGGCTTTGCCGGTTTCGTCAAACGTCATGGATTTGGTGGCGGTCGCGCAACCCACGGCTCGATGTTTCATCGCGCCCCGGGGTCGATCGGTGCCTCTGCCTATCCTTCACGCGTCATCAAAGGCACCCGCATGGCCGGACATATGGGGGTTGAGCGCAAAACCATCAGGAATCTCAAGATCGTGCGCGTTAACTCCGAGGAGAACCTCCTGCTGATCAAGGGAGCCGTCCCCGGACCCACTGGTGCCTATGTGCTCATCCGCAAGAAGGAGAGCGATTAGCCGGTCTTCCGTGTATCCACGCTACCAGCGCCGTATCTTCCGGATACACTTCTGATAGCGACTGGCTGGTAGCTCCCGATGGTACTGCAGGAAGATTGAGATAACCGTCGGGTTTATGGCTCTAAGTCAGTAAACCCGCAAAATACGAGAGGGCAGCGATGCCGACTGTAGAAGTCAGAAATCTGAAGAATGAAACCGTAGGAGAGGTTGAGCTCAGAGATGATATCTTTGGAGCTCCACTCAACGAAGCCCTGATTTATGATGCCGTCAAAAACTACCTGACCAACCAACGCCAGGGAACCGTTGCCACCAAGACACGTGGAAATGTCTCGGGCAGTGGAAAGAAACTCTGGAAGCAGAAAGGTACCGGCCGTGCGCGCATTTCCAGCCTCCGTTCACCACTCTGGAAGGGTGGCGGAAATGTCCACGGACCTCAGCCGCGTGACTGGGCGTCCGAGCTGCCGAAGAAGATGAAGCGTGGCGCCCTCAAGTCTGCACTCTCCGAGCGCCTGCGTGAAGGCAATCTCGTGGTGGTTGAGTCTTTCGATCTTGAGACCTGTAAAACGCGTGCATTTGCCGGAATCGCCAGTTCAATGGGCTGGAATACGAGAACCCTGATTGTCGAGGCCAATCCGTCTGACAATCTAGTTCTCTCCTCCCGCAATCTGCCTGATGTCAAGCTGGCCGCTGATGTCAACGTCAATATTTATGACGTTCTCCTGCACGAGAAGATTGTCTTCACCCGGGAGGCCATCAACATCCTGCAGGAGCGGCTGAGCAACTGACCTGCAAAACCGTGACCGGCTACGGCAGATTGTCGAACCGGAATAGTTCGCCGAGGGAAGAGAAATGAAAACCATCTGGGATGTGATCAAAGCGCCTGTCATCACCGAAAAAGCGCTCATCTTGAAGGAAAGCAGCGTCGTAGATGTACGCGACAGCAAAAATAAGAAGACCATTACCCGAAATCGTCAGGTTCTTGCTTTCCGTGTCGCTACCAGTGCCGGGAAACATGAAATCAAGACCGCTGTCGAGGCCATCTTCAAAGTGAAGGTCGATCAGGTTCGCGTCGCCAACTATCACGGCAGAGAGGTGCGACGCGGCCGCAATGTCGGTCATAAGCCGGATTGGAAAAAGGCTTATGTCACGCTCAAGCCCGGTCAGATAGTTAATTACGAGGAATCGATTTGATCGAAGGCCAATGGCATCAGATCTCCGGCAGCTGGGCCACTGTCACCGAACATGTCGAGTTTGCTGAGCTGTTCAATCTCCTCTGAAGTCCGGCGCTGCCCGGTGAAGACCACCGGTGAAGACCAGATGATTCCGCCCGGGTTGCACGGACGGTAGTGAAGGGAAAGTCGATGGGAATCAAGAAATTATCACCAACAAGTCCGGCGAGACGATATCAGACATATCTGACCAATGATGAGCTGACGACCGACAAGCCGCACAAGCCGCTTCTTGATAGCAAGAAGCGCACCAGCGGTCGTAACAATCTGGGGAAAATGACCGTGCGTCACCGTGGCGGTGGACACAAGCGTCATTACCGTGTCATCGATTTCAAGCGTGACAAGGTTGGCGTTCCCGGTAAGGTCTCAACAATTGAGTATGATCCGAACCGTTCAGCACGTATCGCACTCGTCAGCTACGCCGACGGTGAAAAGCGTTACATTCTTGCCCCAGTCGGACTTCAGGTTGGCCAGTCAGTACTTTCAGGGCCCGAGGCCGATATTCTGACCGGCAATGCTCTGCCGATCAAAAATATCCCGCTTGGTACCCAGATTCACAATATTGAATTGAAGCCGGGCAAGGGAGGGCAGATGGCCAGAAGCGCTGGCAGCTTTGCCCAGCTCGTCGCCAAGGATACGGAGCGCGCACAACTGCGGCTGCCTTCCGGAGAAATTCGCATCGTTTCCGTTCTCTGCATGGCCACAGTTGGTCAGGTCGGCAATGTCGAGCACGAAAATGTTTCAATCGGTAAAGCCGGCAGATCGCGCTGGAAGGGAGTGCGTCCCACAGTTCGTGGTGTCGCAATGAATCCGGTCGATCATCCTCACGGTGGTGGTGAGGGCAAAACCTCCGGCGGTCGCCATCCGGTGACCCCCTGGGGACAGCCGACCCGCGGCTACAAAACGCGAAACAACAAACGCACCGATCAGTTCATCATCAAGAGGCGTACCAAGTAGCCTCTGTTTCATTCGGGTTTGCCTGATGCGGTATCCGGATCAGGATGTTGAGATGGAAATATGGCACGTTCAATCAAAAAAGGCCCTTTTATTGACGATCACCTGTTAAAAGTGATCGAGAGAATGAATGCTGCGAACGAGAAGAAGGTCCATAAG
>CAIKMY010000446.1 GCA_903828635.1 uncultured Acidobacteriota bacterium | reverse complement strand
GAAAATATGGGGCTATAGCTCAGCTGGGAGAGCGCTTGAATGGCATTCAAGAGGTCGGCGGTTCGATCCCGCCTAGCTCCACTCCTCACATCCCGAGCCATCTCCGTCATTCATCCCGGTATTGACTTTCAATATTGGTTTGGACTTCAATATCGCGTTATTATCACTGAGTGATGATTGTGGCAGGCTCGCAGGTACATTCCTTCGATCCTTAATCAGATCCTGCTGTCGACGATGGCGATGGTCCACTGTCCTGAGGTGTGTCGGTCAGAGATTACGGCAGGAGTTGATCGTCAATTGGTGCTCGATCCATTGACGAAAGCGTGAAGAGAGAGGGGGAGGAAAGGGGATGGCAGCATGAGCAAAGGGGCACTGGTTAATCCTGGCGATCCGGCACCGGAGATCGATCTGCCTCGGGTTGATGAGGATGGGGTCGGGCGCTGGGTTCTCAGTTCATTTCGTGGCCGTCCGGTGGTGCTTTTTTTCTATCCCGGAGACGAGACGGCCGTCTGTACAAAGCAGCTCTGTGCGGTACGCGACCGTTGGGATGAGTATCGTCAGACGGGGGCCGAGGTGGTCGGGATCAACGCCGATCCGGTGGAGAAGCACCGGCGATTCATCGCTCGCCACCATTTTCCATTCCCGCTGCTTGCTGATGAGGATCGTGTTGTCGCGCGCGCCTACGAGATGACCGGGCCGCTCGGGATCAGGCGAGGTGTGGTGGTCATCGATTCCGGGGGAGTAATTCGTTATCGCAAGGTTGTCTTTCCGCTCTTTCGCCCCTCCGACGACGAGGTGCTTGACGCGCTCCGTTCGCTTTGAGCGTCACCTCACGGAGCGGGTTGATCCGTTTTGATCTCTCTTTCGACCTCTTTCATATGATACCGGCTGAGGACACAATCTGTTCGACGAACTCGCAGTCAGCCGAGCGGTTGCAGCGACTGATCAACGAGTTGAGTGTCGAGTTCATCTCGATTCTCGATCTTGATGAACTGATCGAGCGTGTCGCCAAGCGGCTCCGCGAGGTGATTGATTATAAATTTTTCAATCTTTTTCTGGTTGACGAGAAGCGTGGGGGGCTGGTCTGGAAGAAGTCGATCGGTTACAAACCGCAGGAGGTGGCCGAGTACGCAGTGATCCCGTTTGATCGCAGTATTGCCTCGGCGGCCTGGCGGGAAGGGCAGACGATCAATGTTGGCGACGTCTCGCTTGACTCGCGTTATCTGCCGATCGAGACGGAGGGCGACAAGAAGCCGAGGTCAGAGATTGCTGTGCCGCTGACGCTGAGGCGTGACCGCAAGATTGTCGGAGTGCTGACGATCGAAAGCTCCGAGCCTGACTATTTCAGCCGCGATCACGAGCGGGTGCTCAATGTGCTGGGGGCACATCTGGCGATTGCGCTGGAGCATGCGAGTGTTTACGACGAGCTGCGTCAGCGGACGCGCGAGATGAAGACGCTGATCGAGATTGGCCATGAGATCACCTCGATCCTTGATCTCGATTCGCTGCTTAATCATATCGCGCCGCTGCTCAACCGGGTGATCGAGTATGAGTTTCTGCTGGTGGGGTTGATCGACGAGCAGCGAGAGGAGTTTGTCTGGCACGTCGAGGTCGGCTATGGTGCACGCAAACTTGAACGGGAGACGCGCACACCGGTCAGTCGCGGGATCGTCGGCCGGGCGGTACGCGAGCATCGGACGCAGATTGTCAACGATGTCCGACGGGATCCCGACTACTTTGTGACCGAGAACTGGCGCGGACAGGGGCAGCGCTCGGAGATTGCGGTTCCGCTGCTTTACGAGGGCAAGCCGATTGGGGTCGTCGCGATCGAGAGTGGGACGACGAATGCCTTTAATGAGTATCATGGACGACTGCTGGAGAACATCGCCAATAACCTGAGCATCGCGATCGTCAATGCGCGACTTTATCAGGAGCGGGTTGACCGCGAGAAGCAGTTGGAGCGCGAGATTCTCATGGCGCGTGACGTGCAGCGGGCGATGATTCCGGCAACAGCTCCGCACCTCAAGGGATTTGAGATCGCCGCACGCCTGCAGCCGGCACTCAACCTCAGCGGAGATTTCTACGACTATGTCTCATTTTCGGAGAAGCGGCTGGGGCTGATGATCGGGGATGTCGCCGGCAAGGGGATTCGGGCGGCAATGGGAATGGCGGCGGCGCGCAGTATTCTGCGAAGCGTGGCACGCCGTGGACAGGGTGGCCAGGCACCGACGCGGGTGCTCTCCGATGCCAATCTGCGCATTCACCGTGACCTTGGCAGCCAGTTGCTGCTGACCCTCGTCTATGCGCTGATCGATGCCGAGAGTCGAACGATTCAGTATTGCAATGCGGGCCACAATCCACCGCTGCTCATCAGCGCCACTGGCAAATATCGCAGCCTCAGAACCGGTGGTCTGCTGATGGGTGTCTTCGACAAGCAGCAGTACAAGAGCGAGACGCTGCGGCTGGAGCGTGGTGATCTGCTGCTTTTTTACACCGATGGTCTTCCGGAGGCACACACTCCGCTGCCGGAGAGGGTCGAGTTTGGCGAACAGCGAATCATCGAATTTGTGCTGAGGAATCGTCATCTCCGGGCGCCGGCACTGATCGAGCTGCTGAGCCGGGAAGTCAATGACTTCACCAGCGGCGCCCATCGTCACGACGATCTGACAATGCTGGCGATCCGGGTGCTCTGAACCAGTCGGTGGCGCGGGCAGCAACCCAGTCGGCGTGCGTGAGCTGTCCGGGTGGAAAGCTGGTCGTCACCGCGAGGCAGCGCATGCCGGCACGTCCTGCCGCCTCAACTCCGGCGCGCGAATCCTCGACGACGAGGCAGTCACTCGCCGCAAGGTCGGTTATCTCCGTTTTCAGTATTGCCAACGCCCTCAGATAACCCTCCGGATCGGGCTTTGAGCGGGTGACATCCTCCGACGAGATGATGCAGCGGAAAAGCTCGTGCAGGTTGCCGGGGGCGAGCGCCGCCTCGATCTCGCCGCGCAATGCGCCGGAGACGAGCCCCAGCGGGTAGCTGGCGCCCAGTTCCCGCAGAAGTTCCGCCATTCCCGGAAAGAGCAGATCGCGCTCGCCGACGGCCTCGCGATAGCGACTGGTCTTGCGTGCAATCAGCCGGTCGATCGTCTGCTGATCCCGGGCCTCGCCCGCTCGATCGTGATCGACCAGTGCCCGCTCAAAGCAGCGACGATCGTCGATGCCGAGGTACTTTTCGTGATAATCATTCTGCGCGAATGTCATCCCCTCTTCGATGAGCACTTCGCGCAGTAGTTCGAGGTGCAGCGGCTCGTCATCGATGATCACGCCATTGAAGTCGAAAATGATTGCCTTCATGCTTTTAGTTATAGACTCCGGGACGGTCAATTGCCAAATGTGAATTGCTGGGGTTACATTTTCCGGTGTTGGCGGTAAAATTGCGCAGGGTGAGCGTATCAGGGTGAGCGTATGCAGATAGCAAGAGTGGTGGGCAATGTCGTCTCGACGATCAAGAGCAGCGGGCTCAATGCGCGCAAGCTGATGATCATCCAGTCACTGGACGATCATCTGCAGGCGACAGGGCGACCACACGTGGCGATCGATGCGGCGGGAGCGGGAATTGGTGAGCTGGTTATCTGGTGTCGTGGCAAGGAGGCGAGCTTTCCGTTTGAGGGGAGCGAGGTTCCCACCGACTGCACGATCATTGGGATTATTGATTCGGATGAGCACGTCAGCTCACTGACCCGAAGGGCGGTCTCTGGCGGGAGCGAGGGTGGTGAAGGGTGATTCTGGCGCGAGTGCTGGGCAATGTAGTGGCGACACAGAAGAATTCGCGATACGAGGGGGCGCGGATCATGCTGGTTCAGCCGGTCGGGCCCGACGGAGTGGCGCGCGGAGCCTCGATGCTCGCACTCGACTCGGTCGACTCGGGTGAGGGTGACCTCGTCGTTGTTATCCAGGAGGGCTGGTCGGCATCGACTGCGGCCACCGGCAAGGCGGGAGCCGCGATTGACAGTGCAATCATCGGTGTTGTCGATCGAATCGACGAGGAGTCTGCATCATGAGTGATCCGGCATCCGGGATGAGAGAGAAGGTACGCGAGATGGTTCGTCAGGCAATCATTGAAACTCTCTCCGCACAGGTTTCCCCTCAATCGCTGAATCCACTGCCTGATCTGCCGCCTGATCTGCCATCCTCGTCAACCTCGCCGCGCGAGTACTACTCTCCGTGGAACAGTACCCCGTATGAGTCCCATCTCAGCCAGCGACAGGTCTTCGTGGACCCCGCGCCAGCCGTAGCCGCCGCAGACTGTACCCTTGAGAGAGGGCGCAACTGTGACGACTGCGGTAAATGTCGCGCGTTCGGGTTCTGAGCGGTCTGCCCGGATGTCAGTAATTATGTCATCATTTCCCCCACCGATTCTCCTTGATCCCGGAATGAATCACGCATAAGATGCGCTCCGCACAGCATCTTTTTGTCAGCGAGCGGATGGTGACTCTCCGGGTGATTACCCACAAGGAGTGCCCGTGGAGGAGGAGACCGATCTTCGACGCTGACCATTGAGTTTCAGACAGCAACCAAGGAGAGAGACCATGGCCACAAATCGTGGAGTTGCCTATATCGAGCCGGGCAAGGTTGAGGTGAGGTCGATCGAGTATCCGAAGCTGCGGATGCCGAAGAGCGAGACCGATCCTTTTGGCGGTAAGGACGCGCCGCATGGCGTAATTCTCAAGGTCGTGACGACCAATATCTGCGGCTCGGACCAGCACATGGTTCGCGGTCGCACCACTGCCCCTCAGGGATTGATCCTCGGGCATGAGATCACTGGTGAGATCATTGAAAAGGGCAGCGATGTCGAGATGCTCGAGGTTGGCGATCTGGTGACCGTCCCATTCAATATTGCCTGCGGACGGTGTCGCAACTGTCGCGAGGGCAAGACGGGCATCTGCCTCACGGTCAATCCGGCACGCCCCGGTGCCGCCTACGGCTATGTTGATATGGGCGGATGGGTTGGCGGTCAGGCGGAGTACGTCATGGTTCCATATGCCGACTTCAATCTGATCAAATTCCCGAACAAGGAGCGCGCGATGGAGAAGATCCGTGACCTGACGCTCCTCTCCGATATCTTCCCGACGGGTTATCATGGTTGTATCCAGGCAGGTGTCGGGCCCGGGACGACTGTCTACATCGCAGGAGCGGGCCCGGTCGGCCTCGCGGCGGCGGCCGGCGCGCAGTTGCTCGGAGCGGCGGTGGTGATTGTCGGTGATATGATCCCCGAGAGGCTTGCTCAGGCGCGGAGCTTCGGCTGCGAGACGATTGATGTCAGTAAGGTACCGAGCCTTGCCGAGGCGATTGCCGAGATCCTTGGCGAGCCGGAGGTCGATTGCGCCGTCGACTGCGTCGGCTTTGAGGCCAGAGGACACGGTTCCGACGCCGTCATCGAGAAGCCGGCCACCGTGCTCAATTCACTGCAGGAGATCTCACGCGCCGGTGGCTCGATCGGTATCCCGGGGCTCTATGTCACCGGAGATCCGGGCGGAGTCGATGATGCCGCCAAGATCGGTGCGCTCTCGATTCGCTTCGGCCTCGGCTGGGCAAAGTCCTGCTCGTTTCATACCGGCCAGTGCCCTGTGCTTCGTTACAATCGACAGCTGATGAAGGCTATCCTTCACGATAAGGTTCATCCGGCAAAGGCTGTCAATGTGACCATGATCGGCCTTGACCAGGCTCCGCAGGGATACCAGGACTTCGATCGCGGCGCGGCGAAGAAGTTTGTTATTGATCCTCACGGGTTGGTTGGCTGATTAGCGGTGATTAATAATTTATTATATGGACTATGGACTATGGACTATGGACTATATGGACCG
>CAIKMY010000445.1 GCA_903828635.1 uncultured Acidobacteriota bacterium | reverse complement strand
TCTGTCGCAAGCTCTCCCAACTTACAGGGTATCTGTTCCGGCTCCCGACGGAGGCGGAATGGGAGTATGCGACACGTGGTGGTACAACCACTCAATACAGTTTTGGCGATGATGATCAAGATCTTGACCGCTATGCCTGGAATGGTAATAATTCAAAATCTCAGACACATCCGGTCGCAACCAGGCTCCCAAATCCATTCGGGCTCTATGATGTTCACGGTAATGTTTGGGAGTGGGTTGAGGATCACTATCACAACAGTTATGAAGGAGCACCAACGGATGGATCAGCGTGGCGGTCGGATAATGAAGAGGCATCTCGGGTCTTGCGGGGGGGCTCGTGGAACCTCATCAACAACTGCCGTTCCGCCTACCGTAGCTACGACCACCCGGGCCTCCGCGTCAACAATCTCGGTTTTCGTGTTGTAGTGGGAGCGCGGACTCAGCGGGGCCGATGACCCTCTATCCTTTTACCCTTTTACCCTTGGCACTTGCCGACAGAAAAAGGGAGAAAACCAGGCGAGCGAAGCGAGCCGGAAAAATTTTTTAAATGGGGGATAAGTGTGATGAGTGACAAAAAGGCATCAGAAAAAGAGTTGCCGATAATCCAGCAGACATACGATCTGATCCGCTGGTATGTACCGGTGCTGAACAGCCTGCCGAGGGATCACCATTTCATAATTGGAGACCGGATTATAAGGATCCTGTACGAGTCGCTGGAGCAACTGATCGCCGCGAGGTATTCACGTGAAAAGCTGCCATTGCTTGAAAAGGTCAATCTCAACCTCGAGTTGATGAGATACCAGACGCGGCTCCTGCGTGACTTTAAGTTGATGGACTACCGGCGCTATGGGCATGTCTCTGGTATGATCAACAACATTGGCCGCGCATTGGGAGGATGGCTCTATCAGCAGCGAGGTTTAAGCCAGTGAAGCGATATGGTAATCTCTGGCCGGAGGTTATTGCCTTCGACAACCTGCTGGCAGCGGCGATGAAGGCGCAGCGTGGAAAGCGGTATCGCGGCAACGTGCTGGAGTTCAATGCCAATATCGAAGTCGAGTTGGAACGAATACAGTCAGAGTTGATTAACAAAACTTACACACCGGGTGAGTACCGCACATTCTTCATTGTTGAGCCAAAAAAGCGATTGATCTCTGCCGCTCCATACCGGGATCGAGTGGTTCATCATGCCCTCTGTAATATCATCGGGCCGATATTTGAAAAGACCCTGATAGATCAGACATACGCGAATCGTGAGGGGTACGGAACGCATCGAGCGCTGAAAAGATTTACAAGACTGGCACGTAGCAGACGTTATATTCTGCAATGTGATATCAGGCAGTATTTCCCGAGCATCGACCATGAGATTTTAAAGCGAACCATCAGGAAGAAGGTGAAGTGTCCCTCGACACTCTGGCTGATCGACAAGGTCATTGATGCCAGTAATGAACAGCACGGAGATCTCTTCTATTTTCCCGGCGACGATCTTTTTTCTCCCTGCGAGAGGCGTCGTGGCCTGCCAATTGGCAACCTGACCAGCCAGTTCTTTGCCAACATTTACCTGAGCGGTCTTGATCACCTTGTTCAGGAGAAGATGAGTTGGGCACAGTATGTTCGGTATGTTGATGATTTTGCGCTCTTTGCGGATGACCGGGAGAGGCTTGAGGCGGCTCGACCAGAGATCGAGAACTACCTGGCAGGGTTAAGGTTGAGATTGCACCCGGTTAAGACTCAGATTTCAGCGACGGTCAAAGGCCCGGCATTTGTCGGGTTCAGGGTGTTGCCTGACAGAATTCGGGTCAGGTCGGACAATTTGCGACGAAGTCGTCGGAGGCTCCGTCGTTATCAGAAGTTATACCAAACCGGAGAGATGTCAGCAACGAAGGTCAGAGATTGCCTTCGCAGTTGGATTGCGCACCTCCAGCACGGAGATACCTGGAGGTTGCGCGAAAGAGTTTTTACCCGCCTCGTCTTCAGGCGAAGCCAGGGGGCAGGCGAATAAAAATGGGGCACGCCATTTCGGGTCTTGCGGGGGGGCTCGTGGAACAACATCAACAACTACCGTTCCGCCAACCGTAACAACAACCACCCGGACAACCGCAACAACAATATCGGTTTTCGTGTTGTAGTGGGAGCGCAGACTCAACATTGCCGGAATTACCGTCAGGGATGGCGGTGAGTGTGTTGTCTGAGTCCAGAGCGTGTTCCAGTGATGCAGGTGACTGCATCCGAATATAAAACGGGCCCGAATGGATTGGTAGCTGTGAGGCGAAGATCGATTCGGGCCTTCGCGGCACGATCACCACAAATGGTGGAGTGCTGCCGGGGAACCGGAAATGTCAGAGGTACAATGGGGAACCATTCGGCTGAAATTGCTCAGGATCGGCACAAAGGTGCAAGTTATCATTCGACGAGCAGGTGAATCAGGATTGTTGAGAGTGATTGCGGAGTGGTTGATTCCTCGATCGGGTTTATGCCCCAACGGGGCATTGTCTATCAGCGCGGGGTGAAACCCCGGGGTAGGGGAATACAACAATGAAGGCGTTCTGAAGGAACGCCGCGCAGAGATTGCCCGGCCATGCGTCCGCGATTCGGCAATATGCGGCGTTCCTTCAGAATGCGGAGACCCGGGGGGATACCCGGAGCTGGGTATCCCTCTCATCTGGCGCACAGACAGGTGCTGAGGAGAAATGCAGGGGGAGCGGCATCACGGTTTCAACCGGGTGAATCAAGCACAAAACGATAGCCAGCCTCGAAGGCGCGTCCGTTGACCTCCTGCTTTCCTTTCTCGCGAGAGAGATCATCGAGCATGTGCGTGACCGCTTCTCGATTGAGCATGCCCATCTTTGCCAGACAGGCGCCAAGCGCGACGACGTTCGCCACCCGGGCATTGCCGGCATCGGTGGCCAGCGTGGTTGCCGGCAGGGCGATCGCATCGATGTCGGGCCTTGCCGGGGCGACATCGATGAGTGAGCAGTCATAGATGATGGTTCCGCCGCTCACGACCTCGGCCTCGAACCTCTCCAGCGATGGGCGGTTGAGTGCAATCAGCAGTGTCGGGTCAGAGACGATCGGTGAGCCGATCGGTTGATCGCTGAGGCTGACGTGGCAGTTGGCGGTTCCGCCGCGCATCTCCGGCCCGTATGACGGGAACCACGAGACGTGCCATCCCTCGTGCATTCCTGCCTCTGCCAGTATCTTACCGAGGAAGAGCACTCCCTGACCGCCAAAGCCGGCGATTTTGATCCGCGGATGAAGGTTTGCGCCGCTTATCCTCTCCCGGTTTGGCACCGTTACCGTTTCGGCCGTTTCGCGGAGTCCGAGTACGTGGGGGATCTCGGCAGGGGTAACTATCGCACGTCGCCTGACCCAGCCCTCGCGATGCTCGGATTGGTCGCGGAGCACCCCGAGCGGATAGACCGGCAGCAATTGTTCCCGCACCCAGTCGCAGGCCTCATTGGGGCTCAGCCCCCAGCCGGTCGGGCAGGGTGAGAGAACCTCCACCAGCGAGAATCCCCGCCCCTCGATCTGATTCTTGAGCGCCTTGTGCACTGCGCGCCGCGCCTTCATCCGCGAGGCGGTATCATACAGTGCGACGCGCTCGATATAGCTTGGTCCTTCGAGGCTTGCCAGCAACTCGCCAACGCGCAGCGGGTAGCCCTCCGATTGCAGCACCCGCCCGAAGGGGGTCGTCGCCGTCTTCTGGCCAAGCAGCGTCGTCGGCGCCATCTGGCCGCCGGTCATCCCATAGATCGCGTTGTTGATGAAGAAGACCGTCAGGTTTTCGCCACGATTCGCCGCGTGCATGATCTCATTGCCGCCGATCGCCGCAAGATCACCATCACCCTGATAGCTAACGACGAGGCTTTCGGGCAGCGCCCGCTTCATTGCCGTCGCCACCGCCGGTGCCCGCCCGTGGGCTACCTGGATGTTCCCGACGTCGAAATACTGGTAACCATAGACTGAACAGCCAACCGGGCTGATGAAGATTGTCCGATCCTGCACTCCAAGCTCATCGATCGCCTCGGCAATGTATTTGTGCAGGTTGCCGTGGCCGCAGCCCGGGCAATAGTGGGTCGATCTCCGGTCTTCCGCCTTGCGCTCGAATTCGCGGTAAAGGCTCTGTGGCCGCTCATATGCTTTGACGTACATGGCTTACCTCGCTCATTCTGACGATCCGATCGACCAGCTCCCCTGTCGTTGGAATCGTCCCGCCGACCCGACCGTAAAACTCGACAGGGGGGCGTCCTCCGACCGCCAGTCGCACATCATCGACCATCTGACCGTTGCTCATTTCGACTACCAGGAAACCGTTCACCCGCTCCGCCAGCCGTTTGATCTCCTCTTCCGGGAATGGCCAGAGCGTGATCGGCCGCAGCAGCCCCGCGCGGATTCCCATCTCCCTCACGCGCCCGATCGCCGTCCGCAGGATGCGTGAAACGATCCCATACCCAATCACCACGATCCCGGCGTCTTCCGTTTGCCACGACTCCCAGCGCACCAGCTCCCGGCAGGCAGCCGCATACTTCTCTTCAAGGTGGCGCTCGTGTCGTTCCAGCTCCTCCGGCAACATATGAAACGAGCTGATCAGATTGCCCCGCGTCTCGGCATTGCCCCTCACTGCCCAGCTCTTCACCGGAGCCTCGACCGCTAACGCTGGAAAGTCGACCGGCTCCATCATCTGACCGATCGCCCCGTCGGTCATCAGCACTACCGGGTTGCGGTATCTGTCTGCGACCTCGAACGCCAGCATGGTCAGATCACACATCTCCTGCCCGGAATTTGGCGCATAGACGATTGTGCGGTAATTGCCATGGCCGCCCCCCTTGACGATCTGGTGATAATCGCCCTGTTCCGGCGCAATATTCCCCAATCCCGGGCCTCCCCGCGTAATGTCGGCGATGACGCACGGCAACTCTGCCCCGGCAAGATATGAGATCCCCTCCTGCATCAGACTCATTCCCGGCCCGGATGAGGCCGTCATCGTCCGCTCACCCGTCGCCGCTGCGCCGTAAACCATGTTGATTGACGCGATTTCGCTCTCTGCCTGCAGAAATGTCCCTCCTGCCAGCGGGAAGTAACGCGCCGCCGCCTCGGCAATCTCGCTCGCCGGGGTGATCGGATAGCCGTAAAACGACCGACAGCCCGCCAGCAGAGCCGCCTTGACGATCGCCTCGTTCCCCTTGATCAGCTCTCTTGCCATTTCACCTCCGCTTGTTACCGGTTCATTGTCAGCCTCAGTACCGTGATCGCTCCCGGTTCCGGACAAGCAAAGAAGCAGACCCCGCAACCGGTACATCCCGTCCCGGTATACTCCGCCGGATGATATCCGTGGCTGTTGAACCCCTCACCCAGCCTCATCACTCCCACCGGACACGCCTCCACGCAGAGCCCGCATCCCTTGCACTCCTCCACCGCCACCTCCACCCGCCCGCGATCCGGCTTTGATCCCTTCATCTCTCCGTTCCCATCGTTATCCTCGCGTTTCATGACCCCCTCCCTCTCCCGCAGCGGAATTTCTCTCAACCTCCCGATTGGAATTATCTGATATGCAAGAAACGTTCCTCAGCCGCAGACACCGCTGCCAGTGGCGACAGCCGCCCCTCTACGCCTGCGCCCCCCGGCGAGCGGTTCACCAGAGCGCTCTCATTGCAAGGTTATTTCACCAGAAGTTGTGGAGGTGGAAATCAAAAGGCTGCCGTAAAAAGGGAATGGCCATCGGAGCTGCGCAACAAGAGCCCCCGATGGCCGTATACTCGAAATGATTTCAGTATGCAGGCCGGGTCAGTTAAGCCCGCTGGTAAGCCCGCCGGACCGAACCTCGACCTGAACGGTCAGCGTCTCCCGGGCATTCCCCTTGTAGATTCCGCGGGTTGGCGGCACATCGGCATAGTCGCGACCGGTGGCGACGCGGACATACTGGTCTGTCTGCCGGGAATTGTGCGTTGGATCGAGCGAGATCCATCCCTGTCCGGCAATATGAACATCGACCCAGGCGTGTGAGGCGGCATTATCCGGCACCTCGATGCCAGCATCCTTCCGCTCACGAACCAGCCGCGGGCTGTAAAGGTAGCCGCTGACGTAACGTGCCGGAATCGCCAGGCTGCGACAGGCGGCAATCATGACGTGCGCAAAGTCCTGACAGACGCCGCGCCCGAGCTCAAGCGACTCCGAGGCCTTGGTCCTGACATCCGTCGCTCCCGGCTGGTAGGTCATCCGTTTCCACGTCGCCTCCATCAGCGCCATCGCCGTCTCCAGCGAATCCCCCTCGTGGCGACAGGAGTTCGCAAAGTCGGCAATCTTGCGATCTTCCGGCGCGTAGCCGCTCGGTGTCAGAAAATCGAAGAGGTCAAGCGGCGTCAGCTCTCGCTCCTCCGGCAGGAACTCGGCCGGCGTTTCGACGTCGCTCGTCGCCGTCACTACCACCCGATCGTGTGATTGCAGCGTGTCAAAATGATGGACGACGTTGCCGTAGCGGTCGACGTAGGTCATGACCTCGCCCCGCGGCTCGGTCGTCAGCGAAAAACGATAACAACGCTGCCCGGCGGCATCCAGCGGCCGCAGCCTCATCTCCGTGTAGGCCTCGTTGATTGATTCCGAGTAGCCAAAGACCGTCGTATGTCTGATCTGTAGTCTCATGTCCAGCTATTGCCGCCTGTTGCTGCTGCCTGCCTGTTGCTGTTGCTGGGATTGCTGCTGTCCCCGGCCCGGCAGGATCACCTGAGTATTGAAGAATATCCGTGTGATCTCATCCCCAACCTGATTGACCCGCAGCAGCAGCCGGTCGAGGAAGGGGTGCATCTCCGCATCAAGGATATCCTCGATGCTCAGATACTCCAGCTCGGCGCAGATCCGTCCCAGCATCCGCTGCGGATTGTTCAGTTGTTGCGGCTGGCGCAACGACTCGCCCGAAATCAGATTGCCCGAGATTGCATTTATGGATCGCAGCGCCCGGTCGAGGCAGAACCTCACTGCACGCGGAAACTCCTGGTCGAGCAACAGAAACTGCGCCACTCGCGTTGCCTGGAGGTTGGCCACTCCCGTCTTCCGGAAAGCCTCGAAGGCACTGCACGAACGCAGCAGCGAAATCAGCAGGCTCGACTCGATCCCCTCGCGCGGCACTCCCGTCAGCGTCCGCACCTCGCCATACTTGACGTCCAGCGTCCGTATCGTTTTGTCCGCCCGCTCCATCAGCTTGCCCAGCTGAATGAATTCGTAGGCGTCACCATGCGTTATAGTCTCGGCCGTGATCCCCTGAAAGGCCCATGAACCATAGCGTATCTGATCGAAGAACTCATACGGCCCACTCGCCTCCGCCTCCGCCCGATCCAGATTCTTCACCAGAAAGTAGAGGCGGTTGAGGTTCTCCCACATCTCGCTGCTGATCTGCTCGCGCACGCTCCGCGCATTCTCCCGCGCCCGCGCGATGCAGGTCGTGACGGCATTCGGATTATGCGGATTCCAGAGCAGAAACTCGCTGACATTCGCGGCAGTGTAACCATCGTAATGCTGCCGGAAGATCTCATCGTCTCCGGTAATCCCAATGATTGGCCGCCACGCCTCCTCCGAAATCTCGACCGGCGAATCGAGCAACCGGTGAAAATTGACTGTCAGGATGCGCGTGATATCCTCCGCTCGCTCGACATAGCGCGACATCCAGTAAAGCGCGTCCGCAACTCTCGATAACATACCAATTCACCTGCCGGTTCAACTAATGGTTAAGCACCCACGTGTCCTTGCTGCCACCGCCCTGTGACGAGTTGACCACCAGCGAGCCCTTGCGCAACGCCACTCGCGTCAATCCGCCCGGCACCATCGTCACCCGCTCACCGCTGAGAATGTACGGGCGAAGATCGACATGGCAGCCATAAACCTCACCACCCTGATAGGTCGGATGGCGGCTGAGGCTGATTGTCGGCTGCGCGATGAAATTGCGCGGCACCGCGCTGATCATCTCCCGAAATCGCTCCCGCTCCTCCCGCGTCGATTGCGTCCCCACCAGCATCCCATAGCCGCCACTCTCGTTGACCGATTTGACTACCAGCTTGTCGAGGTTGTCGAGAATGTAGCCCCGATCCTGCTCACGCATCGCGAGGTAGGTCGGCACGTTGCTCAGTATCGCCTCCTCATCGAGGTAAAACCTGATGATCTCCGGCACAAACGCATAGACCGCCTTGTCGTCAGCGACCCCCGTCCCGATCGCATTGGCCAGCGTCACATTCCCGGCACGATAGGCGTTCAGCAGCCCTGATACCCCCAGCATGCTGTCGTGATTAAATGACAACGGATCGATGAACTCGTCGTCAATCCGCCGGTAAATGACCTCCACCGGCTTCAGTCCGCGCGTCGTTCTCGTGTAGACATGATTGTCATGCACCACCAGATCCCGCCCCTCGACGATCTCGATCCCCATCTGCCGCGCCAGATAGGTGTGCTCGAAATAGGCTGAATTGTAGATCCCCGGCGTCAGCAGCACTACCGTTGGATCAGGCACATCATGCGGAGCCACTGACCGCAGCGTTGCCAGCAGATCCTGCGGGTACTGCTCGATCGGACTCACTCCGTATCGCTGGAAAAGGTCCGGAAAGATCCGCTTCATCGCCTGCCGGTTCTCCAGCATGTAACTGACCCCCGACGGCGAACGCAGATTGTCCTCCAGCACAAGGTAGTTACCATCCCGATCACGCACCAGATCCGATCCGACTATGTGCGCGTAAATCCCGCGCGGAGGATTGATCCCCACCATCTCCCGGCGGAAATGCTTCGCTCCAAAGACCAGCTCCGCCGGGATCACCCCCTCACGAATGATCCGCTGCTCGTGATAAATATCGTGCAGGAAGAGGTTGAGCGCCGTCACCCGCTGCGTCAGCCCCCGCTCCAGATAATCCCACTCCCGCTGCGGAATGATGCGCGGAATCAGGTCGAACGGAAAGATCCGCTCGATCCCCTCCTCCTCCTTGTTGTAGACCGTGAAGGTTACACCCTGGTAGAGAAATGAAATGTCAGCCTGCCGCCGCCGCTCCTCGAACGATTCGCGGGTCATCTCCCGCAGTCGCTCGTCAATCGCCCGGTAATGGCTGCGCGGACTCCCGTCCGCGGCAAACATCTCGTCGAAGAAATCGCCAATATCGTAGTCGTTTTCCAGCAGAAATGGCCTCATTTCACGCACCACCCTGTCAGCCATGGGTTATGGGTCATTGGTCAGGAGTCAGATCCGGTGCCAGCAGATGGGTCGATGGTCGTAAGTCAGTAGTATCTGATCGCCGCAAAGAGTAATCGAGCCTCGCCCCCGCGTCAAGGAGAATTGAGAGTGGAGAATGGGGAATGGAGAATTGAGAATGGAGAATGGAGAATTGGGAATTGAGAATGGAGAATTGAGAATGGAGAATGGAGAATTGAGAATGGAGAATGGAGAATTGAGAATTGAGAATGCAAAACCAAATCCTGTGAAAGACAAATCGTTTCTGTTTGCACTGCGGGTTGTGAAGCTGGCGAAGTTTCTTCGCAGTCAGCAGCACGAATTTGTATTGGCAAAGCAGGTGTTGCGCAGTGGTACCGCGATTGGGGCACTGGTTCGGGAAGCGGAACACGCACAGAGCAGAGCCGATTTTATCAGCAAAATGAGCATTGCTCTGAAAGAAGCCAATGAAACTGATTACTGGCTCGATCTGCTGCATCAATCCGAATACATAACTACTGACAGCTATGTATCCATCCAGCAAGATATTCAGGAACTGATCAAGCTGCTCGTCTCCATCGTCAAAACATCAAAAGGGGGCAACTGTGGCAAATAATTCCCAACTCCCAATTCCCAACTCCCAACTCCCAATTCCCAATTCCCCATTCCCCATTCTCCATTCTCCATTCTCCATTCTCCATTCTCAATTCTCAATTCTCCATTCTCCATTCCCAATTCCCAATTCTCAATTCTCCATTCCCAATTCCCAATTCTCAATTCTCAATTCTCAAGTCTCCATTCTCCATTCCCCCCCGACAGGATCAGCGCATCACGGGCACGGGTCATGGCGACATAGAGCAGTCGCTGGCGCTCCTCATCTTCGCGGCGCTTGAACCTGTCCTGGAGCAGCGAGTAGATCATCGTTGCTCGTTGGTCGGCACTGTCGCCGATTTTCATGCCGAGACCGTAAACCTCATCAAAGAGCAGATCCGGCCGGTCATTATTGGGCTTGCGCCTTCGATCAGGAACAACGACCACCGGCCATTCCAGCCCCTTGGCGGCGTGAATGGTTGTCAGCGTCACCGCGTCGCCTGCTTCGAGTGGAGGTCTGGGAATCGCCACGCCCTCTGCCACCAGTCGTCTCAGTTGACGCGCGAGGGCAAAGATATCGCCACCAGGGCCGCGCTGCATCAGGTCGAGGTGATCGAGCATGGCACGCCAGTCAGCGAGTCGTCGTTCACCCTCGGGAAGATTGGCAATGACTGCGGTGTAGCCGGTCAGCCGGTCGGCCATCTGCAACAGCCGTCGCGGCGAACATTGCCGCCGTGCCGTCAGCAGTTCCTGCAAGATTGCAGCCGGCCGTGCCAGTTCCGGTGCGTGACACACGCGCTGCCACCAGGCAGTTTCGGTACCCTTGACTTTGCCGCCGGCCACCGCGTGGAGTGTCTGATCACTGATCGCGAAGAACGGACTGCGCAGTGTTGCCAGCAGCGCGATGTCATCATCGGGATCGGCGAGAAAGCGCACGAGGGCGACGATATCCTTCGCCTCGCGCGTCTCCAGCAGGCTCTCCCCGCCGGTATGAATTGCCGGGATGCCATGATTGGTCAGCTCTTCCTGGTAGAGGCTGAGCGGCGCCCAGACTCGCGAAATTATCCCGATGTCACGTGGCGTGATCGGGCGTAATTCGCCACGCTCCCAATCGTGTATCGGCAACTGCCCGTCGATCATCCGCCGCAGCATCTTTGCCAGATTCAACGCCTCTTCGCGGCGCTTCTCGTCGGCATTCCCCTTTTGCCGGTCCATGTCAATCGTTTGAGCGTCAATCATCTGAATGTGGGGGCCGGGATGCGGCGGATTCTTCCGTGCCGCCTGGAGCGGTGCGTGTAGTGTGCCCCCGATCCCGGCAAAGAAGCTGTTCAGATCATTGACCAGGCCGGCGTGTGCCCGAAAGCTGATTGTCAGCTCGCTCTTCCGCCCTCCGCGGTTGATAATCTCGCTCGCCAGCCGGTGCAGTATGCCGGGCTCGGCACCGCGAAACCCATAGATCGATTGCTTGTCATCCCCGACTACCGTCAGGATCGCTTCTCCAGTCAGCAGCCGGATGATCTCCGCCTGCGTCGAGTTGATGTCCTGAAACTCGTCGACCAGAATTGCCCGCCAGCGATTGCGGTAGTGTTCGCGCACTGCCTCCTGCTGCAACGCCCGGAGTGCCCCCTCCTCGATATCAGCAAAGTTGAGCAACCGTGCCCGCTGTTTCGCTTTTCGTATCTGATCTCTGGCATGAGTGAAGGCCTCGCGCAGCATCGGGAGCATCGCCGACATCTCCCGGTCCGCCTCGGTCAATTCATACTTCGCGCTTTCATTGAGCGCCTCCTTCGCCAGCTCCCTGATCCTTTTCAGGCAATCTTTGACCACCCGGAGCCTTCCCGATGGCCAGTTGCCGGTAATTCCGCCGCTCAAACCAATCCCGCCGATCTGCTCCAGCGCTTCTCTCCAGCCGGGCAAATTCCCGTTGAGCCTCTCGATTCCATCGACAGCAAGCCGGCGCATCACCTCGATCCTGTCACCCTCCCGGCCACGTTCGGCATTGAGAATGGTGAGCCCCTCGCGCCAGTCCTTCCCGGTGACAAGGTCGTTGAGCAGACGCGTGATCTCTCTTTGCGCCATCTCGCTCCATGCCTCGCTGCCAATGGTCAGCGCCTTCCCGGCCACTACCGGGTTCTCCAGCAGCAGCTTCAAAGCCGCGCGGAGTCGCGAGAAGGGGATTGCCTCGAAGATGGCCGCGGGCATCGAGTCGAGCGCCCCGTTGAGCCACGACGCCTCCAGCATCGCCCCCTGCTCCTCATTGATCACTCCAAAAGTATGGGGAACCCCGGCCGCTTCCGGGTGCTCACGGCAGATGCGCAGACAGAGCGCATGCACCGTGCCAATTGGTGCCGCTTCAAGCTCCGCCAGCGACTCCTCATTCTCCGCCATCCTCTCGCCGACCAGTCGTCGGATCCGTGCCCGCAACTCCCCCGCTGCCCGTTCCGTGAAGGTCATTGCCACCACCTCCAGCGGCGAGAGTCCCTGCGCCGCCAGATGAAAGATATAACGCTCCGCCAGCACCAGCGTCTTGCCTGTCCCCGCACCCGCCGTCACCGCGACGCTTCCCGGGGCCCGCACCGCTTCAAGCTGCTCCGTTGTCAGCCTCATCGCTCTTCACCCCACTGATCCACCTTCCGCTCCAGCCGCCGGCCTTGCCGGCAGATCGAATCATAATCGCAACTCCGGCAGGCCTTCCCCTCGACATCAGGTGTCACTGTCAGCCTTCCCGCTCTCAGCCGCTCGACGAGGCCCCGCACAAAGATCTCCATCTGCGCCTCGTCACTCCCGCCCTTGCTCATCGTCCTGCCAAGCGGCAGCGAGAAGTAGCGGCCACGCACCACCTCTCCGGGATAGAGTGCCTCACCGGCGGCCTGCACGTAGATTGGCATCTGCAGGTCGAGCCCCAATCGCCCATCACTATTCTTTGCCCCGTATGGGAGACTTTTGCCCGACTTGTAGTCGATCATCGCCACACCATCCAACGTTCGATCGATGCGGTCAATCGCTCCACGCACCCGCAGCCCGTGCCACATCCCCGTATACTCTCTCTCGCAGGCCTCGACTGTGGCACCGCTCTCGATGAACTCCCCGCTGCTGATCGCCGCTCGCAGCAATGCTATGTGCTCCTGCCGCTGGGCAGCCCACGCCGGCAAAAGTGGCAGCCCGACCCTTTCGTCTCTCTCCGCCGCCTTAAAAGCCTCCTCGATCACGTCCAGCGCCACCCGGCGAGGATCATCCGCGGCGGCGACTCCCTTCAGTGCCAGCTCCAGCGCCTTGTGCCAGAGCAGCCCCCGTGTCCTCGCCTCGATCTCCTCGCCCGGCTCGATCTCCTCCTCAACTCCCAGCAGGTAGCTCACAAACCATTGAAACGGGCACTGTCCCAGCTTCGTCAGCTGCGAGGCACTCCAGATCCGCTCGCTGGCATCGATCCCGCACCCGATCACGCCATCAAACTCATCAAATTCCGACGCCTGCTCCCTCCGCTGCTCAACCTCAAGAGCCCTTCTCGCCCCGACCAGCACCTCCTCGCCATTGCCCGCCTCCTCACGCCCCAGCCAGTCCCGCCGTCGCTCCTCGATGCTGTTGATCCGCTTCTCAAACTCCTGCTCTCTCGCCCCCAGCCTCTGCAGCCACGGCGATGGCCGCATCGCTTCGTTCCCACTCATCCGCGCATAACTAAGCTCTATCCCCTCCGTCGCCGACCTCAGCATCAGGCAGAAGGCCAGCGCCTCGCGCCGCACTACCTCTGCTGCTGACTCCAGCCGAACCCCGTACTCCAGCAGCCGCCGCCGATCCCAAAAATCGAGCGCCGGATCCTCCGTCACCCGCCCCGGCAGGATCCCGTCCGCCATCCCCAGCACGAAGAGATAGCGATATCGTGCCCCAAAGAGTGACTGCGGCCGATGCAGTTCGACCGCCTCACTCTCCACACCACCCAATGCCACCGATACCAGCTCCAGCCGTCCCTCAAGCTCCGTGGCAAACTCCTCCAACTCAATGATCTCTCCTCCACTCCTCCCCGCAGCCATCGCCGCTAACTCCCCATCGAGGCACCTCATCGCCGCCTCTTCCTCACCCACGGCCTCCACCCCGAGTCGCACCATCCATTCCCGCAGCAGCCCGACATACTCCTCCCTCCTCCCACTCCCGGGCCATTCCGCCAGACCACTTCTCACCCTCCGCCAATCATCCAGTCCGCTCCTCCTCCCCGCCCGTATCACCCTCCACTCCCGGCCACTTATCCCCGTTCCCAGCACATTCCCCAGCAAACGCGCCATCTCCTCAAACCCGAAGCCGCTCCCCACCGCCCTCAGCAGGCTGCGCACCCAGCCCCCAACCCGCGTCTCCCCCAGCATCCTCCCGTAACTGACCCTCACCGGCAGTCCGTATTCCCAGCCCACTACCTCGACCAGCGGCCCATAAACCTCTTCATCCCCCGTCACCAGCACCATCTCCTCCGCCGCTACCCCCGATTCCAGCAACTCCTTCACCCTGCCCAGAACTCCCCGTACCTCCTCCTCAGCCGTCCGCCCTACCCGCACCACCAAGCCATCGTCACTACTCCCCCGCAAAAACCTCTCTGCCACTCGCGCTCCAGCACCACTCGCCTGCCCGTTCCCGCCCCCTATGCTCCACCCACGATCCCCCAACCACCTCGCCATCTCCCGGCTTCCCTCAAAGATCCCCTCTTCTCCCAGCGGCAGCCAGTACTCGCTCCCATCACCCGCCAGCGCGTCAATCCACGCCAATTCGTCCACCCGCGGTCGACAATATCCCCAGATCAAGACTCGTTTCCTCTCCACCAACCCTCGCGCCGCCTCCCATAGCCCCAGA